>NZ_FOED01000015.1:0-22468 GCF_900110545.1 Pseudomonas sp. Snoq117.2
TACTGTTTCATTCCGATCAGGGCAGCCAATACGCTAGCCGCCTGTTTCGGCAACGGTTGTGGCGATATCGGATGGAACAGAGCATGAGCCGCCGGGGCAACTGCTGGGATAACTCGCCGATGGAGCGATTGTTCCGCAGTTTGAAATCGGAGTGGATTCCACAGACCGGTTACCTGACAGCTCAGGAGGCCCAACGGGACATCAGTCATTACCTGATGCACCGCTACAACTGGATCAGGCCGCATCAATTCAACGATGGGCTACCGCCTGCGGTGGCCGAAGAAAAACTTAACCCACTGTCCGGGATGGGTTGACCACTACACAATGTGTGGCATTACTGGCTGGCTGTCTTTCAGCCAAGATCTTAACCTCCAGCGTTCTACCTTGCAGCGCATGACCGAAACGATGACGCGACGAGGACCTAACGCGGGCGGCCTGTGGATTGATGGACCAATTGGATTCGGACATCGACGCCTCTCCATCATTGACCTCGAAGGCGGTCGCCAGCCAATGACGGCGGCCTTCGGCCGCGACCCTGAGGCGGTAGCCATCACCTACAGTGGCGAGGTCTATAACTTCCAGGACCTCCGGCGTGATCTGCAAGTACTCGGACATCATTTCGAAACTCGCAGCGACACCGAGGTAGTCCTACACGCCTATCTGGAGTGGGGCTATGACTTCGTCGAACGACTCAATGGCATGTACGCCTTCGCGATCTGGAACAGACGCAAGCAAGAACTACTACTAGTCCGTGACCGGATGGGGGTCAAGCCGCTTTATTACTTTCCGACTGCCGATGGCGTTATTTTTGGCTCCGAGCCCAAAGCCTTGCTGGCGAACCCTCTGGTACCTCGCAAGATTCAAGCAGACGGTCTGCGTGAAATCCTTGAGATGGTGAAAACCCCAGGGCAGGCCATCTTTGCTGGCATGCGCGAAGTGCTCCCCGGCGAATGGGTCAGGATTGCCCGGAGTGGTCTGCAACGGCAGCGTTACTGGAAGCTTGAAGCATGGGAGCACGAGCACTCGTTGGACCAGACCATTGGCCACACGCGTGATCTACTCGAAGACATAGTTGAGCGTCAGGTCGTTTCGGATGTGCCCTTGTGTAGCCTGCTTTCAGGCGGACTCGACTCTTCTATCATCACAGCGCTGGCATCGCGCAAGCTGCTTGCAGCGGGAAAAGAGAACATCCGCTCTTTCTCGTTGGATTTCGCTGATCATGGCCAGGGCTTCGCAAGCGATGCTGTTCGAGGCACGGCCGATGCACCCTTCGTGACGGACTTTGTGCAGCAGATCCAGTCCCACCATGGCGAGGTCGTCCTCGACAGTCGGGAACTTGCCGATCCGCAACTGCGGGCTCAGGTTATCCGAGCGTTGGACCTACCCCCCGCCTTTTGGGGCGATATGTGGCCGTCGCTTTACCGACTCTTTGAAGAGGTCCGACGGCATTCTACTGTCGCCTTGTCCGGAGAAAGCGCAGACGAAGTGTTCGGCGGCTACCGCTGGTTCCACGATCCAGTTGCCATCCAAGCGCGCACTTTTCCCTGGCTGACTTCCGTGACGGAAAAATATTTCGACGGCAAGACGTTGTTCGATCCAGGATTACTAAACCATCTGGATATGCACAGCTTCCTGCAGGACAGCTATTCGCAGGCTATTGCTGAAGCGCCCGGCTTGCCGGGTGAGACTGCCGGTGATCGCCGGATGCGGGAAATGAGCTACGTCAACTTGACCCGCTTTGTACAGACGCTACTAGATCGCAAGGACCGGATGAGCATGGCGGTTGGATTGGAAGTAAGAGTGCCATTCTGCGACCACCGTCTGGTTGAATATGCATTCAATATTCCCTGGCAGATGAAGGCCTTCGACGGTAGAGAAAAGAGCATTCTGCGCGCGGCGACACGCGACCTTCTGCCAGCGTCCATCGTCGAGCGCGTGAAGAGCCCCTACCCCTCGACGCAAGATCCCGCTTACGAGCAGGGGCTACGCAGAGCCCTAGCCGCTATCCGGGAAGACTCGAATGCGCCCGTCCGCCCCTTCCTCGACTTCACCCGTGTAGAGGCAGCGTTAGAAAGGCCCCTTGGCGCCCACTCGCCTATGTATGACCGCATGGGTATGGAACTCGCGGTCGGGCTTGACACTTGGCTGCGGGAGTACGACGTCAGCGTCGAGCTTTTCTAGCTACTTGGGGCGACCGCCGCGTCGCCTCTTCACTTCCTATTTACCGACTCACCTCCGTGAGGACTTTGTCATGCCTTCAAATCGTACTTCACCCACCTATCTCATCGCCCTGGGCGCATTCGCCCTTGGGATGGCCTCCTATGTGACAGCAGGGCTCATCCCGCTCATCCAAAGCTCCCTCTCAGTGTCAGTGGCCATGGCGGCCCAACTGGTTACCGCCTTTACCCTTGCTTATGGCATCGGCTCGCCTGTGTTCGTCGCCCTTGTGCCGCCCAACCGGCAACGTACTGGACTGTTACTCGCCCTACTGGTCTTCGTACTTGCGAACGCAGGAAGCGCCCTTTCTGATAGCTTTCTGACGCTTGTAGTTTGCCGCGCAATCGCCGGTATCGGTGCCGGTGTCTACCTCGCCATGGGCATTGCTGCCGCCGCATCGCTCTCTACTCCGGAGCGCCGCGGCAAAGGTATCGCCGTAATTCTGGGCGGCATGGCCAGCGGTGTGGTCCTTGGTGTACCTCTGAGTTTGCTATTGGCTGACCAATGGGGCTGGCAAGCAGCTCTATGGTTGATCACGCTCCTGGGCGCTGTGAGCTGGGCGGGCCTTTACCTGCGTCTGCCAGAGCTACCCAAGGCGACCGCCAGCTCCCTTGGCCAAAAACTCGCCATGCTCGGCGATGGTCGAGTCCTGACCATTTTGCTCGTGTCGTTGCTAGCGGCTGTATCCAGCCTCGGCATGTATACCTTCATCGCCCCTCTGCTGTCCGACCCTGCCTACGGTGGTATCCACTCTGTTACGCCCTATCTCTGGGTATGGGGTATTGGAGGTGTACTAGGAAGTTTCTTAATTGGCCCCTTGGTTGATCGCGTTCGTGGTGCGGTGCTGACGCTGGCGATCATGGTCATCCTCGCCGTGTCTATGCTCTTTCTTCCTCAAACCGCACAGTGGAATCACTGGCTTGTCATGCTGCCCATCGCCGCTTGGGGCGCAGTCGGCTGGGCCTTGCAGGTACCGCAGAACAACGAGCTGATACAGGCGCGCCAGCACCATGGTGATGGCAACCTTGCAGTGGCCTTGAATGAATCAGCCTTGTATTTGGGTAGCGCTCTTGGTGCGGCTGCAGGCGGGTTCGTTCTACTGCTCGAACAACCGGTCGGTAATCTGGCGCTCTACGCTGCCGGCGTAGCCACGCTTGGCGCCTTTGCCCAACTGTTCCTGCTACGCCAGAAAGGCACGGCATCCCATCACACCTATCTCGATTCTAAACACTGACTAAAGGAGAAAGGCGGTGGAACTGCGCCACTTACGCTGTTTCATCGCCGTCGCAAAAGAACGTCATTTTGCCCGGGCAGCGGCAAGACTGCATATCGAGCAGTCGGTTTAGGGAGAGCGCCAGAAGCGATTTAACCCTGGTATCTCCTGTCGGTCGTGCGCTATGAGGGCGTTTCCACCGACAGTGGCACCGTTTGCAGGGGCCACGGAGACCGGACCTATTCACCCCTACTCAATTGACCTTACGTCTGCCATGCACACGTATCCTCATGAAGCCACCGGCTCTGACGAGCCGATCAAACCTGACTCGCTTGACCCGCTGGCTCGATCAGTTTCCGGCGATGCCGAATCCCATTCATCTCGACAGGGTGCTCCCGCTAAGGCTCAGCAAGCTGGCCAGGTAGAAGATTCTCTTCTCGAGCCCGAAACGTACAAGGCAGGAACGGCTTACGAGTCACTACGGATTGTCACCCTCGACGAACTGCGTCCCTTTGATCATAACCCCCGTACGGTAAGGAATCCGGCCTATGACGAGATCAAGGCCTCGATCCGCGAGCGTGGTCTGGACAGCGTACCTGTCATCACGCGGCGTACTGGCGAGTCTCACTACATCATCTACAGCGGAGGTAATACGCGCCTGTCGATCCTGCGCGAGCTCTATGCCGAAACCGGTGAGGAGCGCTTTTTCCGGCTGACTTGCCGGTATCGTCCGTGGACCGAGCGTGGCGAGCTGGAGGCACTGACGGGCCACCTAGCCGAGAATGAACTCCGTGGCAGCCTGACCTTCATCGAACGCGCCAAGGCCATCCAGCGGGCGCAAGCGCTTTACGAGCAAGAAGCCGGACGCACCCTCTCCCAATCCGAACTGGCACGGCGCCTCAACGCGGATGGCTATCCCGTTCGCCAATCCCACATCAGTCGCATGCAGGAAGCGTTGCGCTATCTGCTACCGGCCATACCTACCGTGCTATACGCCGGCCTTGGACGGCATCAAGTGGAGCGCCTTGCGATTCTAAGACGGGCTTGCGAACGTACCTGGCAGCGTCTGGCAAACCACTGCGAGCGCCACACCTTTGCCGAATTGTTCCAACACGTAATGGCGCAATTTGATTCTGCGGGCGAGCACTTTTGCCCACGACGCGTACAGGACGAGCTGATCGCACAAATGGCAGCAGCGCTCGGGATGCATTACGAGGCGCTGGCACTGGACATCGATCATCAGGAAACGCGCCAACGTGCGCTCTCGCAAACGCCACCGCTCGGTCCGCACGCACCGGGGCAGACATCTAATGAGCCCGGCTCAGGTACCACTCCACGGCTCATGGCCATTCAGCAGTTAATTGCCCGCCATACCGGTGAGCCCTTCGCGCAGCCGGGAAACAAGTCCCACATGGCTCAACCTTCTCTGGGCAGGGATAAATCCAGCGGCCATGCGACGCCCCCTGAATCTGTGCGCACCCAACCTGAGCACCTGCGGGAGCAGATTGCTCACCTTGCGCAGCAGCTGGCTCGAGACGCAGGTGTCGAGCCCTACGTGATCTCCGAGCCAAGCCACCTGGGCTTCTCCTGTACGTGGCCGAGCGATGCCCATGCCCTTCAGCCCGCCGCGCGTACCGTGTTGCTCCTGCTTCACGCGCTCAACGGCACCGCTCACATGCTACCCCTGGTCGACCGCGCAGTCCTTGCCGATGGACTCGGCGCGCTCTTGCAGGGTCAGGCGGGCGAGATCGCCCCACTAAGTGGACCTGCGCTCTCACTGCTATTCCGGCTCATCCGCCACACCCGTCGCCTCAACCGCCTAGAGGCCGGTTCTTTCTCTTGATCCTGTGCACTGTTCCGAGAACCTCTGTCATGTCGACCAGCCACCCTCTGAACCAAGCCGTACTGACCCAAGCCCTGCACCACTTACATCACGGCGAGCTTCGCCGCTGCCAAGCGATGGGATTTGACGAGGAGGAGCTGGCCGCCTTAAAGCAGCCGGACCTGGTCAGCCTTCTGGTGAACGCGCCAGTCTCATGGTGCACGGTGTCGATTAATCGCGACGTGATCAAACGTCTGCTCGGACAATCTGCCGATGTGGGTCAGGAGATCGCGCAGATTGATCGCATGCTGCGCCTGGGTAGCAGCAGCGAGATGGTCAGTCACCGCTTCGGGCTCACCCACCAAGAGGTTGCCTTACGCCGCAAGGTGCTGGGCTTACCCAAGCGCAAAGGCCGTTACCCCGCGCTGGACGATGCGCAGGACGCCGCGCTCTGGCGGCAATGGAAAACCGAGGTGGCGCAGCGAGGGCTATCAACCGAGGACGAAACCGCCATGCTCGAGCTGGCCATGGAGCTTGCCGAGGCGTATGAAGTACCGCTGGCCGTTCTCTGGTCGTCGGTTCGTCGTTGGACCGGTCAACAGGGAGTGTAGGCATGGCCCACGCGGCATTGCGACGCGCGAGTCCCGCGCCCCTGACAGCTGTCTTCAATGACGTCCTGCGCACTCTCAAACCATCCCCAAAAGCAGACGGCACACCCCAGGATGGTTTCCTCTACAGCGGTAACCGCCACGACAGCCTACCGCGCGCGCTACTGCTTGATCGGCGCCTGACGCCGCTAGAGCGCAACACCTGGCAGGTTTTGCACCTGCTGCTGGATCGTAGCGGCCTGACAGCCTTTCCGACCTACGATCGGCTCCGTCCGTACTTGGCGGTTATGCCTTGCGCCGCGCAAGCGTCCAATGAAACCGTAGCCCGCGCTCTAGCCCTCCTCCGACTGACGCGCTGGCTGAGCCTCGTCAGGCGACAACGTGATCCTCACACCGGCCGTATCCAGGGCAACCTCTATGTCCTGCACGATGAGCCTCTCACGCCGTTCGAAGCAATCCAGCTGGATCCGGACTATCTGAAGCTGGTGAGCCAGGCGCTGAGCCACGCGGCGAAGGCAGTGCAGGTGGTCGCGCGACAGGTGCTAAAGGAGGTAACTGAAGATCCGCAGGTCAATCAGCGGAGCCTTCCCACTCGCCTGCAGATTATTGCTCAACGTCTCGCTCAGCAGGGCTGGACGGACAAAGGCGTACTGGCGGTAACGGACCCTGAAATCCCGAAATCCGAAGACAGTACGCCCGCACCGTCTTCGGATTTCGAAGCAGGGGCAATCCCTGATTCTGACGACACCCTTCGGAATCCGAAGGCAGACCGTACTGTACGTAAAGTAGATAAAGAATTAGTACGTACGAAGATGACTGAGTCTAACGACCTCGTACTACCCCCACGCTTTCTTACCCTTGACCGCGAGCAACAGTCCGGCGCTCTGGCAGCACTCAAGCTCGTGGAGCCTGCACAGCGACAGCCGATTCTCGATGAATGGGCAGCCCGGTGCGAACGCTCTGCGGTTCGCAATCCAGCGGGCTACCTGTTCGGCATCATCCAGAAAGCCCTGCGTGGCGAATTCAATCGCGCTGCAGCGTCTACGTCTATGCCTACCCCACCACCGCTGCCGCCTGAGCTGACCCCGATCGTTCCTGCCGAATCGCCACCCACGCGTGCGGCGTGCCAGACGTCGCGAAATCCTGAGGTAGGTCGGGCTCACTTGGATCAACTGCGATCAGCGCTGCGTCTCCCTCCACGGGACGCTATCCCCAGGGGATAGCTCACCGGCCGAGGGCACAGGTCATCCCGCACACGGGCAGATCAACAAAAACGGTCCTGGCATGACCGACCACGCACCTCCTTGCTGAGCTATCCCCAGGGGATAGCTCGAGAACTCCCAGATGGGGTCGTGGTAACGGGATCTCCGGTACTCAAGTCAGCGCCACTGTCCTTCGGAAGCTATCCCCTGGGGATAGCTCCAGGACTCATGCTGGATGCAGACCTCTCACTATCTTGGCTTCCTGCATGGGCTGCAGTGCAGTCGCGGACCTGATCTATCTCCTGGGGATAGGTGACGGGACCCAAGATAAATCGCGTCTCTTAGATAAATTTCGCATAGCCCAGTAAGGCTTATCCCGGAGCTATCCCTAGGGGATAGCTACCACACGGCTCGCAACAGACGCGCTTAGCTAACACCTAGCGAAAACTGGTAAAGCCCCAGTACGCCTTAATCGCAGCCTCCAGACGGCCCTGCATTGGAAAGTAGGGACTCGCCTTCTCGGGAGTCTTCCATGCGCGCATCCTACGCCACCGCTTGCCTTATCCCTGCCTGCACCGGGGCTGTTCTGGGCCTACTGCTCCAAGGCTGCACCCCACTGCCATCCGACCCAGCAAGCGCGCTGTCCGACACCCCTCTTGTGCGCTCGCCAGCGCCCATGCCGGAACAGGATCTTTTGGTTGTCCGCCAGGGGCGCTACACCCTGGTCGAGCAAGGACCTGAACTTGCTCAACGTAATCTGATGCGCCAGGTTGTGGACGTTTCCATCCCTGCCGGCGCCGACCATACCGTGGGCGATGCCCTGCGCTATGTGCTGATCCGCTCCGGCTTTTCGCTGTGCGAGACGCAAGAGGCGGCTCAGCTCTATGCGCTGCCCTTGCCGGCCGCACACCTGCAGTTGGGTCCGCTGCCGCTGCGTGACGCCCTGCAGACTCTGGCAGGCCCTGCCTGGACGCTACAGGTTGATTCGTTCGCTCGGCATGTGTGCTTTGCACCTGCGCCCACCCATCCAACCGAGGGCCGGCCATCGTGAGGGGGCGAGCGTCCTTTCTGGCCATGCGTGCTGATCGTCTACAACGCCTGGGCGGCGCCGCCTGGTTACTCGCACTCAGCATCATGATCGTGCATGACCACGTGGGCCAATCGCGCCTGCGTCAGCAACTAGCGCAACACAATGACCAGCCGAACCTTCATGCGCTGCAGGCAGATATGGCCACCCTCACCACCCGATTGGATGCCCTGCCAACGCCAGAGCGCCTGGTCAGCCCAGCCGAGCTAAGCGCGGTACGTGAGGGCCTTAAAGCCAGCCTGGCTGCCGTTGTCCAGCAACAAGAAAAGCATGCCCAGGCTGCGGACGTGCTGACCTTGCAACAACGCACTGACCGACTTGAGGCTCAGTTGCACGCCCTGATGCACCAAGCAACGGCGCCTCGCGAGAAGCGCCGAACACCGGCACGACCTGCCCCAAAGGCCAAGGCGTCCAAGCCGCCCTTTCAGCTACTCGGTGCAGAGCAACGTGGCGGGCACACCTTCCTGTCCCTGTTACCTGCTCATCAGCAAGGGCTCAAGGCCGTCACGTTACTTCGCGTGGGCGAGTCCTTGGGCCACTGGCAGCTCACGGGCTTGAGCCAGGACACCGCAACATTTCGGGTGAATGGCCAGGTGCGGCGTATGCCACTGCCTGGAGGAGACACGCGATGACACCACGGTTACCCGCTACCGCGTTGCTCAGCCTGGTCCTTAGCTCACTTCAGGCTGTTCAGGCAGCTCCTGCGCCCACCGACCACGACCAGACGCGTTGGAGCGAGACCCAACACAGCCGCCTCGTGCTGAGCGAGGACGCACAGGCCAAGGCATGGGGTCTGCAGGCCAATGAATGGGTCCGCTATCGCGAGCTGATGCAGGGACCGCTAGGTATCTACGCGCCGCACCTGGACCCGTTGACTGCCCTGGGTATCGAGGCGCGCAGTGACGAAGAGCGTGCGCGCTATGCGGAGTTGCAGGTCAGAGCCGAGGCCCGACGCGTCGAGAAACTGCTGACCTATCAGCGCGCCTACGACGCTGCCTGGCAGCGCCTTGCGCCTGACTTGCAGCGGGTCACGCTCGAGGATGACAAGGTGGCAGAGGAAGCGCGCCTTTCCGTGTTCGTCAAAGCGGACTGCCCGCCCTGCCTTGAACGTGTCCGGCAGTTGCAGGCACAGGGTCGGGCCTTCGACCTGTACCTGGTGGGTAGCAAAGGCGATGACGCACGACTACGGCGTTGGGCACGTCAGGCTCGCCTGGATCCCACGCGCGTTCAGCAGCGGACCATCACCCTCAACCATGACAATGGCCGCTTTCAGTCGCTGGGTCTTGCCGGCGAATTGCCCGTCGTCGCACAGCGGGTGAATGGACAATGGCAGCGACAGTAGCCACGCCAACAAGGCGCCGTCGAGCAGTCGCTGGCCTGGCGTTTTTGTTGTCGGCTTTGGCCAGCGTCGCCACCTGGGCGCAACCTCAGCTGCCGCCTCCGGCCTATCAGCTTGCAGCCCAGCAAGCCGGCGTTCCCTCTCTGGTTCTGTACGCCATAGCACTGCAGGAAAGCGGCCGACGTTGGCAAGGACGGTCAGTGCCGTGGCCCTGGACCCTGAACGTGGCTGGCGAGGCCAAGCGGTTTGCCAATCGCCATACGGCGTGCACCGGCCTGTTGCAGGCCATGGACACTACCCCAGACCGCAAAATCGACGTAGGTCTCGGCCAGATCAACCTGGGTTACCACCGCCATCGCGTCACCCACCCTTGTGACTTGCTAGACCCCTATCAAAACCTTGCGATTGCCGCTGCGATCCTCGTCGAGCAGCGCGCAGTTGCTCCTGACTGGCCATCTGCCATGGGCCGCTACCACCGCCCGGCCGGTGGTGCCCTTGCCGCACGCTATCAGCGCCTCGTCCAGGCGCATCTGGATCGCCTACAGGGTCAGGTAGCCAACGGACTGCAGGTGGGAGGATTGCCATGAGAGCCGGGTTCGGAAAACGTGCGCTGTTCGTACTCGGTACGGGATGGCTATCCCTGCAGGCAGTGGCGGACCCACTCATCGTGGTGGGTCACGAGGGAGGTGTTTCCACCCAGCCGTACTTCGAGCCATTCAAACGAACAGCTCCACCACGCACGGCCACTGTGACGCCTTTTTCTGCCGATGCTCATGAGGCTGAGGCCGCAATGCTACCGGTGCGATCACAAAGACTGCTTCCCGGCGAAGCTTCGACACGAGCGCTCCAGGCACCTGGGCTTAGCCCTCTGTTTCTCATCGGGGATGATGAGTATTCACGTCAGTGGCTGCGCCAGCAGCAACGGCGGCTGAAGGAGCAGCGGGCCATCGGCCTGGTGGTGAATGTCGACACTGCCGCGGCTTTGGCCAAACTTCGGCGCCTGGCCCCCGACCTCCCCCTCATTCCAACCTCGGGGGATGACCTCGCCCAACGCCTGGGGCTGCACCACTACCCTGTGCTGCTCCTGCCAATAGCGAATGACCGGTAGCGCAGGTCATGTCCCATCCGACCGGCTATGAGCGCTGGCTTCGTCCAGCCGTGGAGTTGTACAGCGTTGTCACCTGCATGCTAGCGGCTGGCCTTGTTGCACTCACTCCCGAAACGCTCGGGCTATCGACCCCAATGGCCTCGTTCGCTACAACGGCATTCCTATGCCTCGGCGCCGTACGGCTGTTTCAGGCTCATCGCATCCTGCGCTACCGACGCAATCTCCAGCGGCTACCTGCCTACACCTTGTCCAGCGCTGCGATACCGGTCAGCACGCAGACGCTGTTCATCGGCCGTGGGTTTCGCTGGGAGGCGCGGCATACCCAACGCTTGCTCGAGACCTATTTGCCGCAGTGCCGCCGCTATGTCGAGCCAAGCCGGTACGACCGCCTTATCCAACACCTTTTCAAACAGTCTTCGCGGCGCGCTCACCTGGCTCAAGCCGCCATTGGCGGCTTGCCCCGCCTGCATGGCGTCGAGCCTGACGAACAAGACGTCTGCCTACCCTTGAACGAGCGCGTGGGCCATACGCTGGTACTGGGTACCACGCGGGTCGGCAAGACGCGGCTGGCCGAGCTCTTCATCGCGCAGGACATCCGCCGCCGCAATGCGCAGGGCGAGCATGAGGTGGTCATTGTGTTCGATCCCAAAGGCGATGCAGATCTGCTCAAGCGGATGTACGCTGAAGCCAAGCGCGCCGGCCGTGAGCAGGAGTTTTTGGTGTTCCACCTAGGCTGGCCAGACAGCTCGGCTCGGTACAACGCCGTGGGCCGTTTTGGCCGTATCTCCGAGGTGGCTACTCGTCTTGCCGGGCAACTCTCCGGTGAAGGCGATAGCGCCGCCTTTCGCGAGTTTGCCTGGCGCTTCGTCAACATCATCGCTCGCGCGCTGGTAGAGCTAGGTCAGCGCCCTGACTATCGGTTGATCCAGCGCTATGTCATCAACATTGATGCGCTGTTTATTCAGTACGCCGAACATTACTTCGCCACACGCGAACCCGAAGCGTGGGAGGCGATCCTCAAGCTTGAGGCGGGACTGAACAACCGTAATCTGCCGCGACACATGATTGGGCGGGAGATCCGGGTCGTTGCCCTCGAGCAGTACCTTTCCAATACGCATCACTTCGATCCAGTGCTCGATGGCCTGCGCAGCGCCGTACGCTACGAGCGCAGCTTCTTCGACAAGATCGTGGCTTCCCTCCTACCCCTGCTGGAGAAGCTCACCACGGGCAAAATCGTCCAGTTGCTCTCGCCGGACTACGAGGATCTGCAAGATCCGCGGCCGATCTTCGACTGGCTGCAAGTCGTTCGCCAACGCGCCATTGTTTATGTGGGCCTGGATGCCCTGTCCGATGCCGAGGTCGCCGCAGCCGTAGGCAATTCCATGTTCGCGGATCTGGTTTCGGTGGCGGGACACCTCTACAAGTTCGGCGTCGACAGCGGATTACCCGGCGGCAAGCCAGGCACCAAGCCCACCATTAATCTGCACGCCGATGAGTTCAACGAACTGATGGGCGATGAATTTATCCCCCTGGTCAACAAGGGCGGCGGCGCTGGCGTTCAGGTGACAGCCTATACCCAGACCCTGTCGGATATCGAGGCGCGGCTAGGTAATCGCGCCAAGGCAGGTCAGGTGATTGGCAACTTCAACAACCTGTTCATGCTGCGGGTACGCGAAACAGCCACGGCCGAACTGCTGACCCGCCAACTCCCACAGGTCGACGTCTATACACCCACGCAATCCAGTAGCGTCACCGACACTTCTGATCCACAGGCCGCCAGCGCCTTCACCTCTAGCACTCAAGATCAGCTCGTGGGCAGCCGCCGGCCTCTGATTGAGCCTGCTCATCTCGTCGCGTTACCCAAGGGGCAGTGCTTTGCGCTGCTTGAAGGCGGTGCGCTGTGGAAGGTGCGCATGCCCTTACCGCTACCAGACGCCGATGATGATTTACCGGCTGATCTTCGCGCACTGACTGCTGCCATGCGCCAGCACCCGTTCGGACCCAAGACGGCTGAGCAATCTGGCGAATCAGACTCACCACTCCGGCCCCCCCCAGCGCCACCGGCGACATCGGCTGCGGAGGCATCTCCTCATGAGTGAAGCCGTAAACGCTTGGCCGCGTCGTTACGGAGGATTTACGCAGCTTCTACTACTGCCCTTTACGGTCCTGGGCCTGCTGTGCGCCGCGCTGCTACTTCGGCTTTTGCTGGAAGGCTTTGGCATGTTGCTCGTTTGGCCGGATATCCGTAGCCAGCATGCGCAAATGCTTTACGAGCAGGATCGACGCGATCTCGCCCGCACGCCTTGGGCGGATAGGTGGCGGTCTATTTCCCGTATGTGGCTAGATACCAAACGCTCAGTACAGCGTACGGCGCTATCCAACCCATGGATCGAGCTGCAGGGCAGGCTTTCAGCCGTACCCAGCATCCTGGGCCACAAGACGCCGCGCTTACCTTGGGTAAAAGAACGCTCGTGGTTAAAAGAGGCTTTATCTGCAGCCCGGCACAGCGCGCTGAGCGTTGGCATACGAAGCCTACTGCTGCTTCAGGCTCTGCCTTTGCTGATACTGAGCGTGCTCGTAGGAGTCGTGGACGGCTTGGTCCGACGGCAAGTGCGTCGCTTCAACGTACAGCGGGAATCGGGCTATCTTCATCACCGCGCGAAGGTCCTCTTCCTTCCGCTCACGCTGCTGCCAGGGTTTATGTACCTCGTGCTTCCACTTTCCCTATCTCCAAGTGGCTTCGTGATTGCAACCGCTACGACATTGGCGCTGGTAGCCAGTGTAGTGATGGGGTCGTTCAAGAAATACCTATAGCATCATGCCGCTCGCCACCGGTAACCGTAGCGTGCCGTTTATAATGTGCTATCAAAACTACCTCATCGATGGCACCGGCCTAATGCTCGGCGCGTTAGCCACTTAATATAAGCTGGCTTACAGTACCCCAGCGCGCAACAAGTCACCTATGTTGAGGGCACCGATCGGGCACAGCTTTTCATCAATCACCACTAGGGCGTTGATCTTGTGCTCTTCCATGATCTTCAATGCTTCAGCGGCGAGCATCGGGGCGGTGGCGGTTCGAGCATCGCGGGTCATCACGGTTGCGATGGGCGTGCTTCTAACATCAATGCCGCGATCCAAGGCACGGCGCAGATCGCCATCGGTAAAGATGCCGGCGAGACGGCCGTCGGCGGCCAGCACGCTGGTCATCCCTAGGCCCTTGCGCGACATCTCCAGCAGGGCATCGCATACCAGCGCGTCTTCGCTCACCCGCGGTAGGTCGGTGCCGGCATGCATGACACTCTCCACCTTAAGCAGCAGGCGGCGACCTAGGGCCCCTCCCGGATGGGAGAAGGCAAAGTCTTCTGCGGTGAAGCCACGGGCTTCGAGCAGGGCGATAGCCAGGGCATCACCCAGCACCAGAGCGACGGTGGTGGAAGAGGTGGGCGCTAGATTGAGCGGGCAGGCCTCGGTGGTGACGCTGGTGTCCAGGTTGACGTCTGCAGCCTTGGCCAATGGCGAGGCGGGGTTGCCGGTAAAGCTAATCAGGGCAACACCCAGGCGTTTGATCAGCGGTAGCAAAGTTAGGATTTCGCTCGAGGTACCCGATTGGGAGATGGCGATAATGACGTCGTCGCGAGTGATCATGCCCATGTCGCCATGGCTGGCTTCGGCCGGATGCACAAAGAAGGCCGGACTGCCAGTGCTTGCCAGTGTCGCAGCGATCTTGTTGCCGATATGGCCGGATTTACCCATCCCCAAGACGACGATGCGACCGTGGCAATTGAGCAGCAATCGGCAGGCCTTGGAGAAGCTCTCTTCAACGCGGGCGCTCATAGCAGCCAACGCTGCTCGCTCTATATCTATGGTGCGCTTTGCGGAGGCAATGAAATCTATTGAATCAGGCATGGGTTCAGGTCGGATGCGGAATAATCCGAAATTATATGGGCAAAGCCCTGCCGACCATCAACCGCTATCCTGATGTTCAACAAGCTGTTATGGGATGGGCCATCCCTCTGGTCAATAAGGCGGCAGCGCTAACGTTCAAACTAAGGCCTATACCCAGACTCTATCGGATATCGAGGCACGGATCAGTAATCGCATTCGGCACGCGCAAGTGCTCTATGAGCAAGAGCTGCATGACCTTGCCAGCACGTCTTGATTAGATCGATGGCAGCCTCTTTTGCTCACGTGCCTATAGACCAAGCGCTCACCGGTGCTTGCCGCGTTATCTATCCGCTGGATCCAGCTAGATCGCGCGCTCCCACACGCGCTCAGCATCCTTGGCCACAAGATTCTACGTTTACCTTCAATGGAAGGTCCGTGGCCAAAACATGCTTTGTCGGTGGTCCGCTACAGTGCGGTTAGCGTTGGCGTACGAAGCCTGGTGCTGCTTCAGGCCGCACCTGTGCTGATACTGAGCCTGCTCGTGGGCGTCATTGACGGCTTAGTCCGACGCAAGGTGCGCCGCTAACATTCAGTGGGAATAGGACTACCTTCATCACCGCGTAAAAGCTCTCTTTCTTGCGCTCACGCCGCTGCCAGGATGCGTGGATCTTATGCTGCCGGTCAGCCTATCCGTTGTCAGCTTCGTAACTGTTAGCGCGATCGTGTCAGCCTGACGGCCGCAATCACCGCCGGGTCGTTCAAGATGCATTTCTGATGAACATGTTTGGCTGTTCAAGGCAGTGACTGTCAGTCCCGACTACGACACGTTTCACGTGGAACGCTATCTTACGGCTCAGGACAATGAGCGTTGCTGATGCACACGGCGCCCTTACCGGTCAGCCCATCGAGCGAAGCACGATAAACGTATGACGAGTGTCCTATCACCTTACTCTACGCAAGAATAGCTGTGAGGATCAGGTGCGCCGCATGAAGACGTTACGCTTTGGTAGTCTCGAGCCGCTCAGCGTGCCGCCCGAAATCATCGGCTAGCTGCTGCAGCGTGATCCTTCGCAGGCGCGTCAGCAACAAGGCCTGTGCGGCATCGAACGCCTCTGTTAGCGCATTGTTTACGGCTCTCTCGACCAGACATTCAGGATGATCCGTAGCCAAGCCTATTGCGAAAATCGACGACGACCCGAGCGCCTGGTGGATATCCAGCAGTGTGATCTCTGCAAGTGGCTTTGCCAGCATCCACCCTCCGCGGTGACCCTTTTCGGAGCGGACATACCCCTGTTTCTTGAGCAGCGCCATCGTTCTGCGGACCACCACCGGGTTAGTGCTCAGCATCTGCGCCAGAGTATCAGACGTGGCGGGTAGCTCATGACGAGCCATGTGGATCAGCGTATGCAACATCCGTGATAGGCGGGTGTCATTTCTCATGGATAGAAAGCCTCATTCAAGCCGCCCAGCATCTCTCGACACAGCAAAAGTTACAAGAGCTTGATTTGTCCTTTCACGTAACTTATGTTGTTTCCTGAAATTTATTAGAGGCCTGATTCCATGATCTACGATGTGATCGTCGTGGGTGGCAGCTACGCCGGTATGTCCGCCGCCATGCAACTGGCCAGGGCGCGGTGCACTGTATTGGTGATTGATGCGGCACAACGCCGAAACCGATTCGCGGCTGCGTCCCACGGTTTTTTAGGGCAAGACGGTCGCAGTCCTGATGCGATTGCAGAGCAAGCACGGCAGCAGCTTCTGGCCTATCCCTCCGTTACCTGGCATGAAGCGGCTGCGGTAAGAGCAGAGAAAGATCTCGAGGTGATCACGGTCACCACGAGTGATGGCGACACGTTCAGCGCCCATCGGCTGATTCTGGCTTCCGGTGTGAGCGATGAGTTGCCAGATACTCCTGGCTTGGCTGAGCGCTGGGGGCGACAGGTCTTCCATTGCCCCTACTGCCATGGGTATGAACTAGACAGGGGAGACATTGGTGTCCTGGCCAGTTCGCCACTGGCTATGCATCAGGCCCTGATATTGCCCGATTGGGGACCAACAACCTTGTTCCTCAACGACGCCTTTCAGCCTGATGCGGATCAAAGCGAGGAGCTTGCCCGGCGTGGTGTTTCGCTGGAGCAGGAGCCGGTTCGGTCCATCGGGGGAGAGCAGTTAGACCTGACGCTCGCAAGCGGTCGAGTGGTCTCTCTCGCTGGGCTGTTCGTCCAATCGCGCACACATCTGACAAACCCGTTGATCGGCCAGCTTGGTCTTGCGGTTGAAAGTCGCCCCCTGGGAGACTTCCTCACGGTAAATCATACGGGGAAAACCAGCGTTGCAGGCGTGTTTGCCTGTGGCGATGTGGCAGTCGCTGCCGGTAACGTGGCTGTCGCCGTAGGTGATGGGGCTCGCACAGGTAGTGCGGTTCACCAATCGTTGATTTTTCGCTGAGCGAGGCCGTTTTAAACCGAACGTCTTCTCTTAGATCATCGGTCACTGCTGCCGGTGATTAACTTCCGCTGTTGTCTTTACGGACGCTCTACTGCTGATTCTCCGTAGGCCAAGCTAGCGCACCTGCCAGCCCTAAGTTATCTGACAGGTGCAGCGTCATTGCTTAAGAGCGTTGTTAATGTCGAGCTTCTGTCAGCGCGCGGCGATAGAGCACGACAACATCATCAAGCAACTCGCGCATCATCGACGCGAGCAATTGCTGGCGAAGCTCCCCCTCACCTTTTGAATCAGAGGCCAACTGATCTAACAGATCGTTCAGCACTGAAACATGCAACTCCGCTTCGGCTTCCGGCTGGAAGTCGGGCTGGCGCGCTCGAAGCGAAGGCGCTGGAAAAGGAACGATGGTGCTAGTGCGACTAGTCATGGCACACCTCCATGCGAGAGGTAAGACAGGTAGTCGGATGTGCCAGGCGGAGCCCGGGCTTAAAAGGAAGTCGGTGCATTCGGCATGCTCCTCGGACAGGTTGAAGAGCCACTCATACCGTTTCGACTCGGTAAGGGTGGCGAACCGTACGGGGGTCGAAATACCGGCGTCCGAGGGAACCGGCCAGGCAAAAGCCTGCCCCGCACGGTCCGCCATAGAATCGCAGTGCTCGATGCATCGCAAAGACCACTACGCTATGGCGCCTTTCCGCGCCCTCAGACAACTCGGGTTTCGACTCCCGGTCGTGAGATTGACCACGACAGCCAAAATCTAACGCCCGATGCACCCAGTTGCAACCGACAAGCCGTTTCGCAGGCTGTGTGCAAAGTACCTGAGAAGATGGCCCTACCTTCTAGGCTCATCTGCTTGCTCAACGGATAGAGCCGCCCCGACGCCATGAGCATAAACGCAACGCCGAATTAATCGTCTTCAGTGGGCAAGACAAGCGCACCTGTCAGTCCTAACCGGCCCAACAGGTGCAGCGTCTTCAGGTGAAGCTGTAGTTAATATCTCGCTTCTGTCAGGGCTTGGCGGTAAAGCACGACAACATCGTCAACCAATTCACGCATCATCGACGCAAGCAACTGCTGGCGAAGCTCCCCCTTCCCCTCTGCATCAGATGCCAACTGATCTAACAGATCGTTCAGCACTGAAACGTGCAACTCCGCTTCGGCTTCCGGCGTATCTAGCTGGAAGTCGGATTGGCGCGCTCGAAGCGGAGGCGTTGGAAAAGGCACAATGGTGCTGGTGCGACTAGTCATGACGTACCTCCATACAGGAGGTAGAACACGCTTTTAGGTAGGCCAGGCGGAGCCCGGGCTTGAAAGGAGGACGAGGCATTTTCCTTTTACTCCTTGGACAGGTTAAGGAACCGCCTACCCGCCTTCTCACGAGCATAGGAGGCGGACCGTGCAAGGGTGAGAATCCGGCGTCCAAGGGAACCGGCCAGGCAAACGCCTGCCTCACACGGCCCGCCATAGAGGAGCGTTAGCGCAGTATGCAAATACTGGCTAAGCACTATGACGCTACCGCACCTTGGACAACTTCCAGGTTCTCACGCCCGGTCGTGGGATTGACCACGACAGGCAAAATCTAACGTCCGCTGCCACCCTTTGCAACCAACAAACACACTAGCGTGTTCACCGCTTTTTAGACGCGGTCGACCTCCACAAACATCGCGTACGCCTCAATCCGCATGCTTTTTTTTGCCGAAAGCCTAATTTTCACCGCTTGCCTCCAGCATCTCGGCAGCTGCCATAAGCGTTCAAGGATCAAAATGGCATTGGCGTTAGAGGTCAGTTTTATATTAAGGCGATATCGACACGCCCAGCTGATGGAGCTGGGTCAGAAGCGTCGGCGGTTTGAGTACCGCAGTGAGGACTTCAGCGCCGCGCTCAATGGGATGCCGCTGACGATGTGCAAGAGCATGACGTACGTCCAAGGGTGAGCAACGGCACGACATGCTGAAATCACCCCAAAAACCGGCGTGGCGGTCTACGTCTGTGCTCCGCACAGCCGGTGGCAGCGTGGTAGCAACGAAAACATTAATGGTCTGATCCGCCCATACCTGCCCAAGGGAGCGGATTTTTCGGTACAGCTATGAGGAACCGGATGCCATCGCGCTGTGGCTGAACAGGCGAACGCCTAAGCGCTTTGACTTCAAGTGCCTCATCGAAGTGATGGGTGACGTGATGCCAAAGGCCATCGCTATGCAGCATGATGCGCCAGCTTCAATTCAGCTCCTGCAACCGCTCAGGGGCGATCCCATGTTCGGGGGCTTGCCTTTAGAAGTTCACGTTCAGACGCATGGGTTCACCGCTAGCCTGGCAGGGGCGGCTTGGATATTGCCTGTGTTTCGGTCGAGGCCGGCGCGCATAACGTAGACCTAAGGCGCTCATCTAAAGCCTCTCTTTGCCCAGCAAATTAACATACGTGCGAAAATGTATGTAAAATGCTGCGCTGCTTGGCTTACAGTTATCACGCCTGCCGGTAAGAACTAAGCCTAGGTGTCTAACCCCATGCTTTCGTCCAGAAGGGCTATTTAGGTAGCCACATGTCGACCCCGTTCCTATCTTCTTCCACGTCTGCTGCCGATACGCGCCTGGTGATCTGCGAGCACTGCGATTCGGTGCATCGCCTCGAGCCCCTCGCGGCGGGCGAGCGGGCGCATTGCCTACGCTGTGGCGCCTTGCTCTATCGCGCCAGCCGCCTCGACATCCAGGGGCTGCTGGCCCTGGCGGTCGCTGCGGCGGTGCTGTTCGTCATCGCCAATGTCGGGCCCATCCTGCAGTTGAGCTTTAGCGGTCTACACAGCGAGGCGACGCTGCTCGAATCCGTGACGGCCATGTGTGGCGGCTTCGCCGGCCCCATGGCGCTGGTGGTGGCCATAACCCTGTTCGTGGTGCCGCTGCTGCAGATCCTCTTGCTGCTCTGGGTGCTCGGCTTCGCCCAGGCCGGACGTCGTGCCCCCGGTTTCGCCACGGCCATGGTGATCCTGCATTACCTGCGGCCCTGGAGCATGATCGAGGTCTTTGTGCTCGGCGCCCTGGTGGCGATGATCAAGCTGGCCGGCTTGCTGCACGTGGTGGTGGGCCTAGGGCTGTTCGGCATGGTCGGGCTGATGGTGGTCCTCTTGATCATCGCCAAACGCGACCTGCACCCGCTATGGGATGCCGTCGGGAGTGCAAGTCTTGAATTCACGAGCCCAGCCGCCTCGTGCTCACGAGATGGGCCTGTGCCTGTGCCACGTCTGCGGCAAGGTCTGCCCGGCGCCGCGCCGGCACAAGGCTGGCTGCCCGCGCTGTGGCTCGGCGCTGCACCGGCGTAAACCTAACGCCTACGCCAGGACCTGGGCCTACCTGATTGCCGCGCTCATCCTTTATATCCCCGCCAACACCCTGCCAGTGATGTTTACCGGTGCTCTCGGACAGGGTGCAGAAAGCACCATTCTCGAAGGGGTAATCGAATTTTGGGAGGGTGGTTCCTGGGGCGTCGCCCTGGTGATCTTTATCGCCAGCGTGGCGGTGCCCTCTATCAAGTTTCTGGTGCTCGGCACCCTGCTGGTGAGTTGTCAGAGACACAGCGACTGGGCGATGGCTCAGCGCGCCCGGCTCTATCGCTTCGTCGAGCTGATCGGCTACTGGTCGATGCTCGACGTGATCGTGGTAGCCCTGGTCTCGGCGCTGGTGCACTTCGGTGCCCTGAGTTCGGCGGCGCCGCGCCTGGGTATCGTGTTCTTTGGTTTCGTGGTGGTGCTGACGATGCTCGCCGCGATGAGTTTCGATCCCCGCTTGACCTGGGATGCAGAGGTGAACGATGACGGACAGGCATGAACCCGACGCCCTGGCGCCTACCCCCGAGGTACGCCGCAGTCGCTGGAGCGTATCGCTGATCTGGCTGGTGCCCATCGTGGCGGCCCTGATCGGGCTGTCCATGGTGATCCACAGCTGGGCCTCGCGCGGACCGACCATCACGGTGACCTTTCTCACCGCCGAAGGGCTGGAAGCCGGCAAGACCCAGGTCAAGTACAAGAACGTGGTGATCGGCACCGTCAGCGACATCCAGCTGGCGCCGGATCGCAATCGGGTGATCACCACCATCGAACTGGAAAAGTCCGCCGAGGGCTTCGCCACCAAGGACGCGCGCTTCTGGGTGGTACGACCGCGCTTCGGCGTCAACGGCGTCTCCGGGGTCGACACCCTGGTGTCGGGCGCCTTCATCGGCGCCGACATCGGCGATTCCACCGAGTCCCACCGCGACTTCCGCGGCCTGGAGCAGCCGCCGGCGCTGATCCACGGCGCCTCGGGCAAGAGATTCATCGTCACCGCCGACGACATCGGCTCTCTGGATGTCGGCTCGCCGGTCTACTACCGGCGCATCCAGGTCGGCCGGGTGGTGTCCTTCCACCTCAACCAGGATGGCAAGGGCGTCAGCGCCCAGATCTTCGTCGATTCGCCCTACGACCGCTTCGTCACCGCCAACAGCCGCTTCTGGAACGCCAGCGGCGTCGATGTCTCGCTCAGCGCCTCCGGACTCAAGCTCAATACCCAGTCGCTGGCCACGGTGGTGGCGGGCGGCATCGCCTTCGTCACTCCGGAATGGCCTAAGGATCCCGAGGCGGCCCAGGAAGACCAGAGTTTCACCCTGTTCGACGACCAGACCAGCGCCCTGGCCCCGCCGGATGGCGAGCCCATCTATGTGCGGATGAGATTCCAGCAGTCGTTGCGTGGCCTCGCCACCGGCGCGCCAGTGGAATTCCTCGGCATGAACGTCGGCCGGGTAGTTTCCCTGACCCCCGACTACGAAGATGCCCAGGATCGCTTCTCGCTGATCGTCGGCGCGGTCATCTATCCCCAGCGGCTGGGTGATGTCGGCAAACGCATCGAGACCAAGGACCGCGACGGCAGGCTGTTCGCCGGCTGGGTGGCCCGTGGCCTGCGCGCCCAGGCCCGTACCGGCAACCTCTTGACCGGACAGCTCTACATTTCCGTCGACTTCGTGCCCAATGCGCCCAAGGTGGCCTTCGATCCCCAGGCCAAGCCGCTGTCGATCCCCACCGTCACCGGCAGCTTTGATCGCCTGCAGGAGCAGATGGCCGGCATCGTCAACAAGATCGACAAGATCCCCTTCGATTCCATCGGCAAGAATCTCGACACCAGCCTGGCGCAGCTCAGCGGCACCCTCAAGCAGCTCAACGCGGGCGTCCTGCCGCAGCTGACCACCACCCTGATGGGCGTGCAGCAGCTCACCGGCAGCGCCAGCCAGAGTCTGGGTGCCGACTCGCCGGTGCAGCAGAACCTGACCCAGACGCTCGAAGAGATGCAGCGCATGGCGCGCTCCCTGCGCGTGTTCGGCGACTACCTCGGCCGCCATCCGGAATCCCTGATCCGCGGTCTGGTGACCGATCCGCCGCCCAAGTTCGAACCGGGCTCCCGCGATCCCGCCAAAGGAAAATTGCAATGAAGCGCCTGACCTGCCTGGCTCTGCCCCTGCTGCTGGCCGCCTGTTCGTCCAAGGCGCCGCTCAACTACCACACCCTGACCAGTGCCGCGGAGC
>NZ_FOED01000015.1:24403-84173 GCF_900110545.1 Pseudomonas sp. Snoq117.2
GCCCTGGTCTCGGCGCTGGTGCACTTCGGTGCCCTGAGTTCGGCGGCGCCGCGCCTGGGTATCGTGTTCTTTGGTTTCGTGGTGGTGCTGACGATGCTCGCCGCGATGAGTTTCGATCCCCGCTTGATCTGGGATGCAGAGGTGAACGATGACGGACAGGCATGAACCCGACGCCCTGGCGCCTACCCCCGAGGTACGCCGCAGTCGCTGGAGCGTATCGCTGATCTGGCTGGTGCCCATCGTGGCGGCCCTGATCGGGCTGTCCATGGTGATCCACAGCTGGGCCTCGCGCGGACCGACCATCACGGTGACCTTTCTCACCGCCGAAGGCCTGGAAGCCGGCAAGACCCAGGTCAAGTACAAGAACGTGGTGATCGGCACCGTCAGCGACATCCAGCTGGCGCCGGATCGCAATCGGGTGATCACCACCATCGAACTGGAAAAGTCCGCCGAGGGCTTCGCCACCAAGGACGCGCGCTTCTGGGTGGTGCGACCGCGCTTCGGCGTCAACGGCGTCTCTGGAGTCGATACACTGCTGTCAGGTGCCTTTATCGGCGCCGACATCGGTGACTCTACTGAGTCTAAGCGCGACTTCCGCGGCCTGGAGCAGCCGCCGGCGCTGATCCACGGCGCCTCGGGCAAAAGATTTATCCTAACCGCCGACGACATCGGTTCCCTGGACGTCGGCTCGCCCGTCTACTATCGGCGCATCCAAGTCGGCCGGGTGGTGTCCTTCCACCTCAACGAGGACGGCAAGGGCGTCAGCGCCCAGATCTTCGTCGATTCGCCCTACGACCGCTTCGTCACCGCCAACAGCCGCTTCTGGAACGCCAGCGGGGTCGATGTCTCGCTCAGCGCCGGTGGTCTCAAGCTCAAGACCCAATCCTTGGCCACAGTCGCCGCCGGCGGCATCGCCTTCGTCACCCCCGAGTGGCCCAAGGATCCACAGGAGGCCCAGGAAGACCAGAGTTTCACCCTGTTCGACGACCAGACCAGCGCCCTGGCCCCGCCGGATGGCGAGCCCATCTATGTGCGCATGAGATTCCAGCAGTCGCTGCGTGGCCTCGCCACCGATGCACCGGTCGAATTCCTCGGTCTGAACGTGGGCCGAGTGGTGTCTCTGACCCCGGACTACGACGAGAAGAAGGACGACTTCTCACTGATCGTCGGCGCGGTCATCTATCCCCAGCGGCTGGGCGATATTGGCAAGCACTTTGAGGCCGAGAATCGCGACGGCAAGCTGTTCGCCGGCTGGGTGGCCCGTGGCCTGCGCGCCCAGGCCCGTACCGGCAACCTGCTGACCGGACAGCTCTACATTTCCGTCGACTTCGTGCCCAACGCGCCCAAGGTGGCCTTCGATCCCCAGGCCAAGCCGCTGGTGATCCCCACCGTTACCGGTAGCTTCGATCGCCTGCAGGAGCAGATGGCCGGCATCGTCAACAAGATCGACAAGATCCCCTTCGATTCCATCGCCAAAAATCTCGATACCAGCCTGGCGCAGCTCGGCGGCACCCTCAAGCAGCTCAACGCCGGCGTCCTGCCGCAGCTGACCACCACCCTGATGGGCGTGCAGCAGCTCACCGGCAGCGCCAGCCAGAGTCTGGGCGCCGACTCGCCGGTGCAGCAGAACCTGACCCAGACCCTCGAAGAGATGCAGCGCATGGCGCGCTCCCTGCGCGTGTTCGGCGACTACCTCGGCCGCCATCCGGAATCCCTGATCCGCGGTCTGGTGACCGATCCGCCGCCCAAGTTCGAACCGGGCTCCCGCGATCCCGCCAAAGGAAAATTGCAATGAAGCGCCTGACCTGCCTGGCTCTGCCCCTGCTGCTGGCCGCCTGTTCGTCCAAGGCGCCGCTCAACTACCACACCCTGACCAGTGCCGCGGAGCCCGCTGCCAGTGGTCGCGCGGCCAGCTTTCGCTTCGCCCTACAGGGCGTTTCGGTGCCGCCGCAGGTGGATCAGCCGCAGCTGGTGATCCGCCAAGGCGAGGGCATCGCCCTGCTGGAAAACGAGCGCTGGATCGCCCCCCTGGCCGACGAGGTCCGCAGTGCGCTGTCCGCCGACCTGTCCCGGGACCTGGGTACCCTGGACCTGGGCGATGCCCCCCGTGGCAGCGGCGCACCGGTGCTGCGCATCAAGGTGGATCTGCAGCGCTTCGATTCGCAGCCTGGACGTGGGGTCCAGCAGGATGCGCTCTGGACCCTGCGGTTGGCCGAGCCCGGGGGCGAGCGGGTGCTTACCTGCGGCAGCCGGATCAGCCAGCCCGCCGGCGGCTCCTATGCCGAGGTCGTCACGGCGCATCGCCAGGCGCTGAGCGCCCTGGCCAAGCGCATCGAGCCGGTCGCCCAGGCCTTCGTGGCCGACGGCGATACGATCTGCCCGGCGGGCTGAGGCGACCGCGCCGATTGCTGGAAGTGCCCTGGCTGAGCGAAAATGGCCGCCCTTTCGCTCTGCCTCTGCCAGGAGACACCGCAATGCCCAGCCGTCGTGATCGAGCCAACGCCATCCGTGCCCTCAGCATGGATGCCGTGCAAAAGGCCAACAGTGGCCACCCCGGCGCCCCCATGGGTATGGCCGATATCGCCGAAGTGCTCTGGCACGATCAGCTCAAGCACAACCCTGGCAATCCCCAGTGGGCCGACCGTGACCGCTTCGTGCTGTCCAACGGCCACGGCTCCATGCTCATCTATTCGCTGCTGCACCTGTCCGGCTACGACCTGTCCATCGACGACCTGAAGAATTTCCGTCAACTGCACAGCAAGACCCCGGGCCACCCCGAGTACGGCTACGCCCCGGGCATCGAGACCACCACCGGTCCGCTGGGCCAGGGCATCGCCAACGCCGTGGGCTTCGCCCTGGCGGAAAAGGTCATGGCCGCCCAGTTCAACCGCGATGGCCACCAGATCGTCGACCACCATACTTACGCCTTCCTGGGCGATGGCTGCATGATGGAAGGCGTCTCCCACGAGGCCTGCTCCCTGGCCGGCACCCTGGGTCTGTCCAAGCTGATCGCCTTCTATGACGACAACGGCATCTCCATCGATGGCGAGGTCGAAGGCTGGTTCACCGACGACACCCCCAAGCGCTTCGAGAGCTATGGCTGGCAGGTGATCCGCAACGTCGACGGCCATGACGCCGACGAGATCCAGACCGCCCTGGACACCGCGCGCAAGAGCGACAAGCCCACCCTGATCTGCTGCAAGACCGTGATCGGCTACGGCGCCCCGCACAAGCAGGGCAAGGAAGAGTGCCACGGCGCGCCCCTGGGCAACGACGAGATCCAGGCCGCGCGCGAGCTGCTCGGCTGGTCCCATGCGCCCTTCGAGATTCCCGCCGACATCTATGCCGAGTGGAGCGCCCGGGAACGCGGCGCCGCCGCCGAGGCCGAGTGGAACGAGCGATTCGCCGCCTACGCCCAGGCCCATCCGCAGCTGGCCGCCGAGTTCAAGCGCCGCATGGCCGGTGACCTGCCCGCCGACTTCGCCGAGCGCGCCGCCGCCTTCATCCAGGACGTCGCCAGCAAGGGCGAGACCATCGCCAGCCGCAAGGCCAGCCAGAACGCCCTGCAATTCTTTGGTCCGCTGCTGCCCGAGCTGCTCGGCGGTTCCGCCGACCTGGCCGGCTCCAACCTGACCCTGTGGAAGGGCGCCAAGGGCGTCACCGCCGAAGACGCCAGCGGCAACTATGTCCACTACGGCGTGCGTGAATTCGGTATGAGCGCCATCATGAACGGCGTCGCCCTGCACGGCGGCCTGGTGCCCTACGGCGCCACCTTCCTAATGTTCATGGAATACGCCCGCAACGCGGTGCGTATGTCGGCGCTGATGAAGCAGCGGGTGCTCTATGTCTTCACCCACGACTCCATCGGCCTCGGCGAAGACGGCCCCACCCACCAGCCGGTGGAGCAGCTGGCCTCGCTGCGCTACACCCCCAACCTGGACACCTGGCGTCCGGCCGACGCGGTGGAGTCCGCCATCGCCTGGACCTCGGCCCTGGAGCGTCGCGACGGTCCCAGCGCGCTGATCTTCTCCCGCCAGAACCTGACCCACAGCGTGCGTGACGCCGCCACCCTGGGCAACGCCGCCCGTGGCGGCTACGTGCTCAAGGACTGCGTGGGCGAACCCGAGCTGATCCTCATCGCCACCGGCTCCGAAGTCGGCCTGGCGGTGCAGGCCCATGATCGCCTGACCGCCGAAGGTCGCCAGGTGCGCGTGGTCTCCATGCCCAGCACCAGCGTCTTCGACCGCCAGAGCCCCGAGTACCGCCAGCAGGTCCTGCCGGTGGAAGTCGGCGCGCGCATCGCCATCGAGGCCGGCATCGCCGACTTCTGGTACAAGTACGTCGGTCTCGACGGTCGTATCATCGGCATGCACACCTACGGCGAATCTGCTCCGGCGGCGGCGCTGTTCGAGCACTTCGGCTTCACCCTGGACAACGTCCTGGCGGTCGCCGGCGAGTTGCTGGAAGACTGAGTCCTGCCGCGACAAAAGAAAAAGCCACGCTGAAGCGTGGCTTTTTTATGCCCGGGATTCAGCGCCTGCTCAGGGATTCACCCGGATGCTCGGCCCTGCCAGGGTGACCCCGGCGGCCTCCAGCTGCACGAAGCTGCCGCCGGCCTTGAGGGTCAGGCGGGCGCCGGCTTCCAGGACGATCTTCTGGCCACTGTGCAGCCGGATCTCGCTGCCGGCCTCGACCAGCAGGCTGGCGTCCAGCCGCAGGTGCTGACTCTCGCCGATGTCCAGGTGGTCGTCGGCGCGCACCTCGCTGCGGCGCTCGCCCCGGGTGATGCGGTGTTCCTCGGCGTGGAATTCGCTGTAGCTGTTGCCGCGGATGCGCTCATGGCGCGCGTGGCCGATCTCGCTGCGGTGATCGTGGCCGATGCGTTCGTCCCAGTCGCGCTGGGCGTGGACATGGATCTCTTCCTGACCCCCTTGATCCTCGCTGCGCAGTTCGTTGTAGCCATTGCCGCCGGGGCTGCTGAGACTCTTGAAGGTGCTGCGGGTCTTGTCCCGGGGCAGCTCCAGCGGTGGGCGATGCTCGGCGTGGTACAGGCAGCCGATCACCAGGGGTTGGTCGGGATCCCCCTCGAGAAAGCCGACCAACACCTCCATGCCGATCCGCGGCACCGCCAGGGCGCCATGGCCGTCACCCGCCCAGCCGCTGGCGACCCGCAGCCAGCAGCTGCTGCGCTCATCGGCCTGGCCCTGGCGATCCCAGTGGAATTGCACCTTGATCCGGCCCAGGGCATCGCAATGGATGTCCTCGCCGGCCGGTCCGGTGACCACGGCGCTCTGGGCACCCAGCAGCCTGGGCCTGGGATGGCGCAGGGGCAGGCGGAAGGGCTGCGTCCAGGGCCGGGCGACAAAGCTGTTGCGATAGCCCTGGCGCCAGCCGTCGGCCGGGATGGCGTCGGCAGCGTCTTCCTCCAGGACCTGCGGCTGGCGACCCTGGTGCTGGATCTCGGTCAGCAGCCAGAGCTGATTCCAGTCGGCGCGCGGGTGCTGTTCCAGCGGCAGGAAATACCCGCTCACCAGGCTGGGCTGGTCGCTCGCCCCCTCGGCCTGAACGGCGTCCCCTCGCAGGCGCTCCAGGCGCCGGCTGCTCAGGCGCTGGCCGGTAGCGCGATCGGTGAAGCGGCCGGGAAAGCCATAGTCTTCCAGCGCGGGCTGGGCCGCGGCGTCCGCACTGCTGTGCAGGCGCAGCCGAGGTTGCAATGGGTCGTGATCGCCCAGGGTCGCGGCGCTGCTGCGGATCTGCAGGCCGACCGCCAGGCGACTGATCACGGGTTCCTCCGCCACCAGGCCGCTGCCGGGCCGATAGCGGGTGGCACCCAGCCGCGCAAAGCCGGTGGCGTCATCGCCAAACACCAGCACATGGCCGTCGCGGCGATGCTGGTGGTGAAAGTGCAGGCCCTCTTCCTCGCAGAGGCGGGTCAGAAAGGCCAGATCGCTTTCGCCGTACTGCACGCAGTAGTCGCGCGGCGGATAGCGCGTCGGCCCCAGGGCGAAGCGATAGTCGCCGTCGAGGATGCCGTGCTCCTCGAGCAGCTGCGCCAGGATCTCGGGCACGGCGAGTCCCTGGAAGATGCGGGAATTGACGCGGTGGGCCAGGCTGGCCAGGCGCGGTACCAGTTCGGCGCGATAGCGGGTCAGGCGCCGACCGGTATCGCCCTGGGCCACGGCAGCGAGCTGGCCGTGGATGCCTTGGTCACCCGGACCCAGGGCGAGAAAGGCGGGCCGCTGCAACAGCGCTTCCAGCGGCCAGTCCGGGCGCTCGCTGACCAGCTCGAGCTGGAAGCGATAGGGCTGGCCGATGGCCTCGTGGCCGTCGAAGGCGAGTACCTGGAAATCCTGGGCGACGCCGTCCAGCGTCAGGGTGAAGAGTGGGGTATTGGCTGAGCTGAACATCGCATCGCGTCCTTGCGAATCGAAAGTTCCAGTGTGCGCTACAGGGTTGCACCGGCTCAAGGGCTGAAAGCCTCATTCTAGAGCCTTTTAGCAGGCAGATTCTGGCGCAGTGCCAGGCAGGGAGGCGGCGAAGAGATCCCGCGGCGGCGGCAGCGCGCCTTCCAGCTCCAGCAGGAATTGCTTGGTCGGCAGGCCGCCGCCAAAGCCGGTGAGGGCGCCGGACGCCCCTATCACCCGGTGGCAGGGCAGCACGATGGGCAAGGGATTGCGGCCATTGGCGGCGCCCACCGCGCGCATCGCCTGGGGTCGGCCGAGATGGCTGGCGAGTTGACCATAGCTCCAGGTCTGGCCGTGGGGGATCTCCGCCAGGGCCTGCCAGACCGCCAGCTGGAAGGGGGTGCCGCGCGGTGCCAGCGGCAGCTCGAACGTCTGGCGTTGGCCGGCGAAGTACTCACCGAGCTGTACGCGGGCCAGGTCGAGGATGGGGTGATCGGCGGCGCTCCAGCTGGCGTCACGCTTGGCCAGGTAGCGATTCTCGGGAAATTCCACCACGCGCAGGCCACTGTCGTCGGCGGCCAGGGTGAGCGTACCTATGGGGCTGTCCAGCAGGCAGTAGGCGATCATCGGGGCGACTCCTTGGCGAGACGGGTGGGAACGGGTTCGGCGGGGGCGTCGGCGGGCGCCTTCCAGGTGGCTTCGCGCCAGACCTGCATCACCCCGTAGGCACGCCAGGGTCGCCAGGCTTCGGCGCGGGCATACAGGGCCTTGGCGGTCAGGCGCTCGCCGGGCGGCGCCAGGCGCTTCTGCAGCACCAGGTCTTCCACCGGACAGGCATCGGGATGGGCGAGGGCGCGCAGGGCGATGTACTGGGCGGTCCAGGGCCCTATGCCCTTGAGCGCGATCCAGCGCCGGGCGAAATCGTCCAGGGTGCGGCCGGTGTCGAAGTCCACCTCGCCGGCGCGCAGCGCTCTGGCTACCGTACCCAGGGTACCGGCGCGGGCGCGGATCAGGCCGAGGCCGGTGAGGTCTTCCAGGGCCGCATCGGCCAGGGCGTCCACCGTGGGAAAGAAGTGGTGCAGACCGGCGGGTGGTCGACTGGCCTCGTGACCGGGCTCGCCCCAGGGGCGGCCGAAGCGCTTTACCACTCGGGCGGTCATGGTGGTGGCCGCCACCACGCTGACCTGCTGGCCGATGACGGCGCGCACGGCGATCTCGAAGCCGTCCCAGCCGCTGGGCAGGCGCAGGCCGGGCCGGCGCGCCACCAGTTCGGCCAGGGTTGGATCGATCGCCAGGCCCTGGGCGATGGCTTCGGGATCGGCGTCCAGATCGAACATGCGGCGGATGCGCGCCACCGCGGCCTGCAGCTCCCTAGGCGCGGCGCCGTGCAATTCCAGGCGCAGCGCCGGCGTGTCGGCGTCCCAGGCCGAGACGCGCAGCCAGCCCGGCTGCTCGGGGGTACCGATCACCCGGGCGTAGCTGTGGTCATCCAGCACCTCGACGCCGGGCAGGGCGTGGCCACGGAGGAAATCCAGCTGGGCGGCGAAGTCGTAGGGCGGACGATAGGCCAGGCGCAGGACCAGCACGGGCGAAGCCGCGGCCTGACCCTTGCGCACCTGACTGGGGGCCAGGCTGTAGGCGTCGCGAAAGGCGGTGTTGAAGCGTCTGAGACTGCCGAAGCCGGCGGCCAGGGCTACCTCGGTGATGGGCAGCCGGGTCTCGCTGAGCAATTGCTTGGCGAACAGCAGTCGGCGGGTGGTGAGCACCGCCAGGGGCGCGGCGCCCAGGCGCTCGACGAACAGCCGGCGCAACTGGCGTTCGCTGAGGTCGAGGCGGGCGGCGAGGGCGGGCAGACCGCCGTCGTCCAGGCCCTCGTCCATCAGCCGCAGGGCCCGCGCCAGGGTGGCATCGCCGCGTTGCCAGTGGCCGCTGGCGGGGGAGAGCTCCGGGCGGCATCTCAGGCAGGGGCGATAGCCCGCTGCCTCGGCGGCTGCGGCGCTGGGGTAGTAGCTGACGTTTTCCGGGCGTGGCGGTTGCGCCGGACACACCGGCCGGCAATAGATGCCGGTGGTGAGCACCGCGGTGTAGAACAGGCCGTCGAAACGCGGGTCGCGCGCCAGGCGGGCGCGTTCGAAGGCGGGAACATCGGGGAAGGCGTTCATGGCGGCAGGTTAGCACCGCCGGGGAGGGGTGACTGGCCGTTTTCGGACGGGACCGCCGAGGTAGAGAGCTGTCGCGGCCATGGGCGGGCAGGCCAATAGAGCAGCTGTGCTATCGCGGCCATGGGCCGCTCCTACAAAAGCAGCACTGCCCTGTAGGAGCGGCCGCATCGGCGGACCGCCATGGCCGCGATAAGCCGTATTACTTAGCGTCGTAGCGTGGAAAACGGCGCAGCCTTTTCCACTGGGACTTCGTCGCGCGGGACACCCTCACCCCAACCCTCTCCCAGGGGGAGAGGGGGCTGGTCGGAGCAGGAGGTTGGCTCAGAAATCCCAATCCTCATCCTCGGTACTGACCGCCTTGCCGATGACATAGGACGAACCCGAGCCGGAGAAGAAGTCGTGGTTCTCGTCGGCGCTGGGCGACAGGGCGGCGAGGATCGCCGGGCTGACGTCGGTCATGCTGCTGGGAAACAGGGCCTCGAAGCCCAGGTTCATCAGCGCCTTGTTGGCGTTGTAGTGAAGGAATTTCTTCACGTCCTCGCTCCAGCCCACGCTGTCGTAGAGGTCCTCGGTATAGGCCACCTCGTTGTCATAGAGATCCTGCAGCAGCTCGTAGGCGAAGTCCTTGACCTGCTGGCGGCGCTCCGGCGTTTCCTTGGCCAGGGCCTGCTGGAATTTGTAGCCGATGTAGTAGCCGTGCACCGCCTCGTCGCGAATGATCAGGCGGATCAGGTCGGCGGTATTGGTCAGTTTGGCGCGGCTGGACCAGTACATCGGCAGGTAGAAGCCCGAATAGAAGAGGAAGGATTCCAGGAAGACGCTGGCCACCTTGCGCAGCAGCGGGTCCTCGGCGTGGTAGCGCGCCAGGATCAGGTCGGCCTTGGTCTGCAGATAGGGATTCTCCTCGCTCCAGCGATAGGCCTCGTCCACGTCCGGCGTCGAGCAGAGGGTGGAGAAGATCGAGCTGTAGGAGCGCGCATGGACCGCTTCCATGAAGCCGATGTTGGCGATCACCGCTTCCTCGTGGGGGGTGACGGCATCGGCCAGCAGGGTCGGAGCGCCCACGGCATTCTGGATCGTGTCCAGCAGGGTCAGGCCGGTGAAGACGCGGATGGTCAGCTGCTGCTCCTTGGGCGTCAGGGTCGCCCAGGAGGGGATGTCGTTGGACAGCGGGATCTTTTCCGGCAGCCAGAAGTTGCCGGTCAGGCGATTCCATACCTCCAGGTCCTTCTCGTCCTGCAGGCGGTTCCAGTTGATGGCGTTGATGCGATTCAGGCGCGGGGCGTTCATAGCTGCATTCATGACCTTTTCCTCACAGGCTGCAGGACACGCAGCCCTGCACCTCGGTGCCTTCCAGGGCAGCCTGGCGCAGGCGGATGTAATAGAGCGTCTTGATGCCCTTCTTCCAGGCGTAGATCTGCGCCCGATTGATGTCGCGGGTGGTGGCGGTGTCGCGGAAGAACAGCGTCAGCGACAGCCCCTGGTCGACATGGCGGGTGGCCTCGGCATAGGTATCGATGATCTTTTCCGGGCCGATCTCGTAGGCGTCCTGGTAATACTCCTGGTTGTCGTCGGCCAGGTAGGGCGCCGGGTAGTAGACGCGGCCCAGCTTGCCTTCCTTGCGGATCTCCACCTTGGCAACGATGGGGTGAATGCTCGAAGTGGAGTGGTTGATATAGGAGATCGAGCCGGTGGGCGGGATGGCCTGGAGGTTGCGGTTGAACAGCCCGTGCTGCATCACCGAGGCCTTGAGTTCCTGCCAGTCGGCGCGGGTCGGCAGGTGGATGCCGGCCACCTCGAACAGCTCGGCCACCCGTGGGGTACGGGGGGTGAAGTCGCCCTCGGTGTACTGGTCGAAATAGGCACCGCTGGCGTACTTGGAATCGGCGAAGCCCTGGAAGCTCTGGCCGCGTTCGATGGCCAGGCGATTGGAGGCGCGCACCGCGTGGTAGGTGACGGTGTAGAAGTACAGGTTGGTGAAATCCAGGCCTTCCGCCGAGCCGTAGTGGATGTGCTCGCGGGCCAGGTAACCGTGCAGGTTCATCTGCCCCAGGCCGATGGCGTGGGAGGCGGCGTTGCCGGCGGCCACCGAGGGTACGCAGCGAATGTCGCTCATTTCCGAGACCGCGGTTAGGCCGCGGATGGCGGTTTCCACGGTGCGGCCCAGGTCCGGCGAATCCATGGTTCGGGCGATGTTCAGCGAGCCCAGGTTGCAGGAGATGTCCTGGCCGATGTGCGCGTAGCCGAGGTCTTCGTCGAAACGGCTGGGGGTGTTGACCTGTAGGATCTCCGAGCAGAGGTTGCTCATGTTGATGCGCCCGGCGATGGGGTTGGCCCGATTCACCGTGTCTTCGAACATCAGGTAGGGATAGCCGGACTCGAACTGGATCTCCGCCAGGGTCTGGAAGAATTCCCGGGCATTGATCTTGCGCTTGCGGATGCGCGCATCGGCGACCATCTCCGCGTATTTCTCGCTGACGCTAATGTCGGCGAAGGGCACGCCATAGACCCGTTCCACGTCATAGGGCGAGAACAGGTACATGTCGGCATTGCGCTTGGCCAGCTCGAAGGTGATGTCCGGGATGACCACGCCGAGGGACAGGGTCTTGATGCGGATCTTCTCGTCGGCGTTCTCGCGCTTGGTGTCGAGGAACCTGAGGATGTCCGGGTGGTGGGCGTTGAGATAGACCGCCCCGGCGCCCTGGCGCGACCCCAGCTGGTTGGCGTAGGAGAAGGCGTCTTCCAGGAGCTTCATGATCGGGATGATGCCGGAGGACTGGTTCTCGATGCGCTTGATCGGTGCCCCGACCTCGCGCACGTTGCTCAGCAGGAAGGCCACGCCGCCGCCGCGCTTGGAGAGCTGCAGCGCCGGATTCAGCGCGCGGCCGATGGACTCCATGTTGTCTTCGATACGCAGCAGGAAGCAGGACACCAGCTCGCCACGCTGGCGCTTGCCGGCGTTGAGAAAGGTCGGGGTGGCCGGTTGGAAGCGCCCGCTGATCATCTCGTCCACCAGGGACTCGGCCAGGCGTTCGTCACCGCGCGCCAGGCTCAGGGCGACCATGCACACCCGGTCTTCGTAGCGTTCCAGGTAGCGCTGGCCGTCGAAGGTCTTGAGGGTGTAGCTGGTGTAGTACTTGAAGGCGCCGAGAAAGCTCTGGAAACGGAATTTGTAGGCATAGGCGCGCTCGAACAGCGCCTTGACGAAGGCCGGGGTGTACTGCTCCAGTACCGCCGCCTCGTAGTAGCCCTTGTCCACCAGGTAGCCGAGTTTCTCGTCCAGGTTATGGAAGAACACCGTGTTCTGGTTGACGTGCTGGAGGAAGTACTGCCGCGCCGCCTGGCGGTCCTTGTCGAGCTGCAGCTCGCCATTGGGACCATAGAGATTGAGCATGGCGTTAAGTGCGTGATAGTCCGCGTCGCTGCCGGTCGGGGTCAGGCCTGACGTTGCCAAAAGTCGTTCACTCCCGTGCGCACTCGGTCGACGTCTTCCGTCGTGCCGAGCAATTCGAATTGGTAGAGCAAGGGCACCGCGCATTTCTGGGCGACGATGCGTCCACCCAGGCAGTAGCCCTCGCCGAAGTTGGTGTTGCCGGCGGCGATGACGCCGCGGATCAGGGCCCGGTTGTGCGGATCGTTGAGAAAGTGGATCACCGGCTTGGGCACCGCGCCCTTGCTGCCGCCGCCGCCATAGGTCGGCAAGATCAGGATGTAGGGCTCGCGGGCCTTGAGCGGTTCGGCGGCGGGATCCTGGGGAATGCGCCGCGCCGGCAGACCGAGTTTCTCGACGAATCTGTGGGTGTTCTCCGAGGTGCTGGAGAAATACAGCAGCTCACCCATGGCCCTGGCCTCAGGCCACCAGCTGACCGAGCTTGTCCGGGCGGAAACCGGCCCAGTGGTCGTCACCGGCCACCACCACCGGCACCTGGCGATAGCCCAGGGACTCCACGGTCTGGCGCGCCTGGGCATCCTGCTCGATATCCACCACCTCATAGGTGATCCCCTGACGGTCCAGGGCGCGATAGGTGGCGTTGCATTGCACGCAGGCAGGCTTGCTGTAGATGGTGATGGTCATGGCTGACTCCTGTCCTCAGTGTGGCGAACTCAAGGGAAAAAGCCTGACGCCAGCCGGCGTTTGCCGTGGCGGCACGGGTCTTCTCGTTGGAGCTCGTCTTGGGTCTCAAGTTCGGTCCAGATACTACATATGGTGTTTTGCAATTTCTACAGCACAACAAGTAGGGTTTTTGATCCAGGTCATGGCTCTGCTCTATCAGCTTTCGATGACCGTTTCTGCTAGGGCATCGCAGGCCGGCCGGTAGTCCTGCTTCCCTGGGAGCTACCTCTATCTGTTCACGGCAGACAACGCTCCGACCCGGATACCGCAGGACGCCCAAGCCAGACGGTGGAATTTTTCTGCCTCTGCCAAGGAGGGCGCTTTTTTGTAGTGAGAAAGGCCGGTGGGCTACCCTGGCGACTCCCATTCGTCGTCGAACAGCCGCATAATCGGCCTTTCGCTTGCGCCCGAGTCCGTTCACGCATGAGTTCCGCTCGCTATCGCCTCGCTCTCAACGGCTACGGTCGCATCGGTCGTTGCGTGTTGCGTGCGTTGCACGAGCGCGGCGCGGCTACCGAGCTCGCCATCGTCGCCCTCAACGACCTGGCCGACCGGCCCAGCCTGGAATACCTCACCCGCTTCGATTCCACCCATGGCCGCTTTCCCGGCCGGGTCGCGCTAGAGGGTGAGCGCCTGCGCATCGGCGACCAAGCCCTAGAAATCCGCCGCGAGGCCGAACCCGAGCGGGTCGACTGGGCGGCGCTGGACGTCGATCTGGTGCTGGAATGCTCCGGTGCCTTCAGTACCCGCGCCGAGGCCGGGCGCTTTCTGGCCGCCGGTGCGCCGCGGGTGCTGTTCTCCCAGCCCATGGTCAGCGAGACCGACGTGGACGCCACCGTGGTCTACGGCGTCAACCAGCTGAGCCTGCGCGGCGACGAGACGCTGGTCTCGAATGCCTCCTGCACTACCAACTGCAGTGTCCCGGTGCTGAAACTTTTGCACGAGACCCTGGGTCTGGAGTACGTCTCCATCACCACGATCCACTCGGCCATGAACGACCAGCCCGTGATCGACGCCTACCATGCCGAAGATCTGCGGCGGACGCGTTCGGCGTTCCAGTCGATCATCCCGGTGGCGACCGGCCTGGCGCGGGGCATCGAACGCCTGCTGCCGGAGCTCGGCGGGCGCATCCAGGCCCGCGCCGTGCGTGTGCCCACGGTCAATGTCTCCTGCCTGGACATCACCTGCATCGTCCGCCAGGACACCACCGCGCCGGCGCTCAACACCCTGCTGCGTGACGCCGCCCAGAGTGGCCCCCTGGCCGGGCTGATCGACTACACCGAGTTGCCCCACGCCTCCTGCGATTTCAACCACGATCCCCATTCCGCCATCGTCGATGGCAGCCAGACCCGCGTTTCCGGCCCCCGGCTGGTCAACCTGCTGGTCTGGTTCGACAACGAATGGGGCTTCGCCAACCGCATGCTCGACGTCGCCGGCCATTGGCTGCGCATCGCCAAGCCCACCTGAAACAAGCACAACTAAGGGATTGCCTGTATGTCCGTGTTGAAAATGAGCGACCTCGATCTGAAGGGTAAGCGCGTCCTGATTCGCGAAGACCTCAACGTTCCGGTGAAGGAAGGCCAGATCAAGAGCGATGCCCGCCTGGTCGCCGCCCTGCCGACCCTCAAGCTGGCCCTGGAAAAGGGTGCCGCGGTGATCGTCTGCTCGCACCTGGGCCGTCCCACCGAAGGCGAATTCAGCGAAGAGAACAGTCTGGCGCCGGTCGCCGCCTACCTGAGCAAGGCCCTGGGCCGCGAGGTACCGCTGGTGAAGGACTACCTGGACGGCGTCCAGGTCGAGCCGGGTCAGCTGGTGCTGCTGGAGAACGTGCGCTTCAACAAGGGCGAGAAAAAGAACGCCGATGAGCTGGCGAAGCAATACGCCGCCCTGTGCGACGTCTTCGTCATGGATGCCTTCGGCACCGCCCACCGCGCCGAGGGCTCGACCCATGGCGTGGCCAAGTTCGCCAAGGTCGCCGCGGCCGGTCCGCTGCTGGCTGGCGAGCTGGACGCCCTGGGCAAGGCGCTGGGCAATCCCGCCCGCCCGATGGCCGCCATCGTCGCCGGCTCCAAGGTCTCCACCAAGCTGGACGTGCTCAATTCCCTGGCGCAGATCTGCGACCAGCTGATCGTCGGCGGCGGCATCGCCAACACCTTCCTGGCCGCGGCCGGCTACAAGGTCGGCAAGTCGCTGTACGAAGCCGATCTGGTGGACACCGCCAAGGCCATCGCCGCCAAGGTCAGCGTTCCGCTGCCGGTGGACGTGGTGGTCGCCAAGGAGTTCGCCGAGACCGCCGAAGCCGTCACCAAGTCCATCAACGACGTGGCCGACGACGACATGATCCTCGACATCGGCCCGGTCAGCGCCCAGCAATTCGCCGACCTGCTGAAATCGGCCAAGACCATCCTCTGGAACGGTCCGGTGGGCGTCTTCGAATTCGATCAGTTCGGCGAAGGCACCCGCACCCTGGCCCAGGCCATCGCCGACAGCGACGCCTTCTCCATTGCCGGCGGTGGCGACACCCTGGCCGCCATCGACAAGTACGGCATCGGTGAGAAGGTCTCCTATATCTCCACCGGTGGTGGCGCCTTCCTCGAATTCGTCGAGGGCAAGGTCCTGCCGGCCGTCGAAGTCCTCCAGCAACGCGCCCAGGAGTAATCGCCATGCGTACGCCGCTGCTCGTCTGTTCCGCTGTCTTCATGCTGGCCGGTTGCGCCGGCGGCAATGCCGACAAGGCCTGCGCGGTGTTCGCGCCGCCCCCTGCGGCGGCCGCCACGCCCACGGCGCAGAACGGCGAGCGCGTCGATACGCTCACCGGTAACGCCAACGCTGGTCGTCCCACCAGCGGCTGCGCCCAGTGAAGGGGCGTACGTTCGCCCTCGGTCTGCTGGGTCTCGCCCTGTTGGCCGGCTGTGCCGGCCGCAGCGCGCCGCAGACCGGCGGCTGGACGCACTGGGTCTGCGATTCCAAGGCGGCCTTCGACTGGCGCTATGTGGATCGCAGCCAGTCCATCGTCGACCTCAAGCTGGAAGGCGATGGCCTGATCCGTCATCTCAACCGCGAACCGGCCACCGATGGCCAGTCCTATACCGATGGGCTGGTGGCTTTCCATATTCGTGGCGACCAGGGGCTCGTCTACTGGATCGCCAACAACGACCTCATCGGCCGCGGCTGCCGGACGCCTTGAACCGGCGAATGTCAGCTGAACCGATTAATCCACAGCGGCCAGGGGTCGGCCGCTTGAACCCTGCCAGCCGCTCATGCAGGCTGGCGCCACCACCGCCTTTGTAGGGAGATAATCACCAATGGCACTCGTCAGCATGCGTCAGCTGCTGGATCACGCCGCCGAATTCGGCTACGGCGTCCCGGCCTTCAACGTCAACAACCTCGAGCAGATGCGCGCCATCATGGAAGCCGCCGACAAGACCGATTCGCCGGTCATCGTTCAGGCCTCCGCCGGTGCCCGCAAGTACGCCGGCGCTCCCTTCCTGCGGCACCTGATCCTGGCCGCGGTGGAAGAATTCCCGCACATCCCCGTGGTCATGCACCAGGACCACGGCACCACCCCCGACATCTGCCAGCGCTCCATCCAGCTGGGCTTCTCCTCGGTGATGATGGACGGCTCGCTGATGGCCGATGGCAAGACACCGTCCGACTACGACTACAACGTGCGCGTCACCCAGCAGACCGTGGCCTTCGCCCATGCCTGCGGCGTGTCCGTGGAAGGCGAGCTGGGTTGCCTGGGCAGCCTGGAAACCGGCATGGCCGGTGAAGAAGACGGCGTGGGCGCCGAAGGTACCCTGGATCACAGCCAGCTGCTGACCGATCCGGAAGAGGCCGCCCAGTTCGTCAAGGCCACCAAGGTCGACGCCCTGGCCATCGCCATCGGCACCAGCCACGGCGCCTACAAATTCACCAAGCCGCCGACCGGGGATACCCTGTCGATCCAGCGCATCAAGGAAATCCATGCGCGCATCCCGGACACCCACCTGGTCATGCACGGCTCCAGCTCGGTGCCCCAGGAGTGGCTGAAGATCATCAACGAGTACGGTGGCGACATCAAGGAAACCTACGGCGTGCCGGTCGAAGAGATCGTCGAAGGCATCAAGTACGGCGTCCGCAAGGTCAACATCGACACCGACCTGCGTCTGGCCTCCACCGGTGCCATCCGCGAGTTCATGGCCAAGAACCGCAGCGAGTTCGATCCGCGCAAGTACCTGGCCAAGACCGTGACCGCCATGCGCGAAGTCTGCATCGCCCGTTACGAAGCCTTCGGCACCGCTGGCCAGGCCTCCAAGATCAAGCCGATCTCCCTGGATGCCATGTTCGAGCGTTATGCCCGTGGCGAACTGGATCCCAAGGTCAACTGATCCGGGATGTAGAAAAGGCCCCGCAAGGGGCCTTTTTTTATGCCTGTCGATCGCTTGGAGTCCGAACGGTGGCGCGTTACCCCTTACCGCTCGGTTGCGGTCAGGACCTCTTCCATCCAGGCCACCATGCCTGCGCCGTCCATGCCCAGGCAGACCCTTACCAGCGGATTGCCGGACCAGCGCCCGTCCAGGTAGGCACGACCCTCGGGCGCGAAGAAGGTCTGGCCTTCCGCCAGGCCTTCGGTACCAACGCTGAGATGGCCGCGCGCGGTGTGGAACAGTTCGGGGCGCCGTAGGTAGGCGAGGGCGCAGCTGTCATGGGGATGGCAGCCGTCGATGTCCTTCACGCTGCGGTAGAAGTCCGCATAGAAGTCATAGCTGCGGGCGAGTACCTCACCCAGGGCGCCCTGACGCGCGGCGATGCGCTGCAGGCGTGGCGGGTCGAGCACGGCGCGGTGGGTGGCATCCAGGCCAACCAGGGTCAGCGGCCAGGCGGCGGCAAAGACCCGCGCCGCGGCATGGGGGTCGGAAAAGATGTTGGCTTCGGCCACCGGCGTGACGTTGCCCGGCTCGACGATGGCGCCGCCCATCACCACCACCTCGCGGACGCGGTCGGCGACCGTGGGATCCAGCGCCAGGGCGAGGGCCAGGTTACCCAGCGGCCCGACCGCTACCAGGGTGATCTCACCCGGTCGCAGGCGGGTCTGCTCGACGATGAAGCGTGCGGCGTCCAGGGCGTGGGGCACCTGGCGCGGCGCGGGGAGCTGCTGATTGCCCAGGCCATCCTGGCCATGCACGTGCAGGGCATGATTGCCGGCCGGCTTGACCAGGGGTTCGGCGACACCGGCGGCGACGGGCGTGTCCCGGCCCGCCAGCTCGGTGAGCAGCAGGGCGTTACGGGTCGCCGTGCTGACCGGCACGTTGCCGAAGGTCGTGGTCAGGCCGATCACCTCGAAGGCGGGATCGGCAAACAGCAGGGCGATAGCCTGGGCGTCGTCCACGCCAGGATCGGTATCGAAGATGATGGGAAGGGACAAGAGGCTTTCTCCGGCTCAGATCTCTTCCCAGGCTACCCGAGGGGCAGCGCCTCTCGCTAGCTAGGCAGGTCCAACTCGCCCAGCGCATCCGGCTGGTTGCGAAACGCCCGGGCAAAGACTTCGCGGTTGCGGGCCATGAACAGCCCCAGGTCTTCGCACTGCTTTTCGGCAAGACCGGGGACGGCCTTGTCCAGCACACTGGCGAGCGACTCGGCCAGCTCCAACATTTTATCGTGACGATCGGCTTCGGCTTTATCCATGAACAGGCGCTCCGGATCTCGGCTGCTGCGATACAACACTTCGACGGCCATGCGTCACCTCGTATTCTGTATCTGGTTATATATACAGTAGTTGGCTTGCCGCCCGATTGCAAGGGCTACCGCTCGGCGGTCAGGGCGCAACCAGTCATGGCAATTTGCCAATCGTTCGACATTTCTGCATGTCTCTGGAATTGCCTCGGGAAACTTAAGCGCGGAAGCTGGTCTTTGAGTCTGGACCAAACGGGCAGCTCTGCCCGCCTTTATCCGGATCACCTCTGGCTCACGGAACGAGACCGCCCATGCCTGCCATCTTTATTCGTCCGCTTATTGCCGCACGTGGCCTGCCTGGGTCGACCGAGGTGCGGGCGTGAGTTCGACCCTGATCATCCTAGCCATCACCGTCGCCAGCTTCCTGCTGGGATTCCTGCGCGACCTGCTGATCGCCCGGCAATTCGGCGTGAGCTGGGAAGCCGACCTGATCTTTGTCGCCCTCATCCTGCCGGTGTTCTTCGAAAGCTTCTTCGGCCTCGCCCTGCGCGATGCCATGATTCCCTATCTGCAACGCATCCGTGACCGCTGCAATACCCAGTACGAGCAGGTCGGTCGCTGGCTGTACTGGCGTATCGGCCTGTTCGGTCTCCTGCTGTCAGTGATCGGTGTCCTCGCCAGTCCCTGGCTGATGCATGCCCTGGCCCCGGGTTGGAGCGACGAGCAGGTCGAGACCGGCAAGCTGGTCTTTGCCGTCGGTACCCTGCTGATCTGCGTGCAGGCCATCCTCTATTGCCAGGGCGCGCTGCTCAACCTGGACCGCATCTTCATCCTGCCAATGACCCGGACGCTGATGCTCAACCTGGGCGCCATCCTGGCCATCGTCATCCTGCAGCCGAGCGGCATCGCCCTGTTCATCGGCATGCTGCTGCCCCAGGTATTGCTGATCGTCATCCAGCATCGGCGGCTGGGCTATCTCGGCCAGCGTTCGGTGGCCTTCGAGAAGCCCGCGGGCAGTCCCTTCGCCGTGACCTTCGCCCCGGTGTTGCTCGCCGCCGGGGCCCAGCAGGGCTGCATGCTGGCCGAGCGCTTCTTCGCCTCCCTGCTGGCGGAAGGCAACATCACCATGCTGTCCTTCTCCTACCGCATCGTGACCATTCCGCTCACGCTCTATGCGCTGTCCATCCTGGCGATGATCTTTCCCGAGCTGACCCGCAGCTGGAACGAGGGCAATGCCGACAAGTACGCCGCGCTGATGCGCAAAGCGCTGCTCGGTACCCTGCTGTTCCTGGTGCCGGCCTCGGTGGTGCTGTTCAGCTATTCGGAGCCGGTGGTCAAGGTCCTGCTGGAGCGCGGTGCCTTCGGGGCCGAGCAGAGCGCGGCGACCGCGACCCTGGTGGTGGCCTATGCCATAGGTCTGCCCTGGATGGGGCTGGCCCTGCTGTGGGGCCGGGCCCTGCTGTCCCAGCAGCGCGCCAAGACCTTCCTCTATGCCACCCTGGCCAGTTCCTTCATCACCGTGGCCCTGGATGCCGCGCTCTATCAGCCGTTCGGCGCCCAGGGACTGGCCTATTCCTTTACCACCGGCGCCTTCCTGCAGGCCGTGTTCATGGCGCTGGCACTCTATCGTCATTCCCTCGCCGGGCTGCACCTGTCGCTGCTGCTGCGCTGGTTGGGCGCCGGCTGCGCCGTGGCCCTGCTGAGTGTGCTGTTGCCCAAGCCTGTCGGTCTGCTGGAGCTGATCGTCAGCATCAGCGTGGCGATGCTGGGCCTTCTACTGCTGTTGCTGGTCCTAGGCGAACGTGATCTGTTCCGCCGCGGCTATTGGGCGCGCGGTGAGGCCAGCACGGAGCGCGCAGAACCGACGAGTTGAACGGCCGTCACTGGACGGCAAGGAAAAAGATGGCGATCTGCAGCCATTGATCGCTATCTGTTACGAAGTCATGAATTTTTGCTTTGGCTTCGAGTCGCACGGAAAGATTGATCCCAGTCAAAGAATTTCTGATGGAAGTGGTTTTTCCATTTGCAAGAGATCGGACACGTCGTTGGGATCGGCACTTCGCATGGTGGCTTTGCTCGCTACCGACATTCTCTTTGAAAGGAATCGATCCTATGTCCTCCCAATCCCCTGTCACCCGTATCGGCATCGTCGGTACCGGCATGATCTCGCGCTGCCTGGCCCGGCTCATCAGTCGTCACTATGACGACATGACCGTGACCCGCGTCCTGACCCGCCGGCCCATCGCCACGGTTACCGACTATCCGCTGACCGAGGCGCTCACCCAGTCGGTGGCGGATCTCATCGATCATTGCGACCTGCTGGTGGAGTGCAGCGGCGATCCCTACCACGGCACCGAGATCATCGAGCGCGCCTTCGAGGCCGGCATCAAGGTGGTCACCATCAATGCCGAGCTGCAGGTGACGACGGGCTCCTACCTGGCGGGCAAGGGCTTTCTCACCGAGGCCGAGGGCGACCAGCCGGGTTCGCTGGCGGCGCTGCACGAAGAAGCGGTGCAGATGGGCTTCAAGCCGCTGGTCTACGGCAACATGAAGGGCTATCTGAACCACAACCCGACCCCGGAAGACATGGCCTACTGGTCCGCGCGCCAGGGCACCAGCGTCGACCAGACCACCTCCTTCACCGATGGCACCAAGGTGCAGATCGAGCAGGTGGTGGTCGGCAACAACTATGGCGCCACCATCACCCGCCAGGGGCTGGAGGGCCTGAATTCGACCAATCTGCAGGACAGCGCGAACATCCTGGCGCAGATGGCCGAGCAGCTGGGCACGCCCATCGTCGACTACGTGATCCCGAGCGGCTATTCCGCCGGTGGCGTCTTCGTCGTCGGTCGCCATGACGAAGACCAGGCCGGCGCCATCGAATACTTCAAACTGGGCAAGGGTCCCTACTATGTCCTGGTACGCCCCTTCCACCTCTGCTCCCTGGAAGTCGGCAAGACCCTGCGTCGCATCATCGCCGGTGGCAAGATCCTGCTCAACAACTCCACCACGCCGACCCTGAGCGTGGCCGCCATCATGAAGAAGCCCATGGCAGCTGGCGACATCATCGAGCGCGGCATCGGTGGCTACAGCGTGCGCGGCGAAGCGGTGAAGATCGCCGAGTGCCCGGATCACCTGCCGATCGGTCTGCTCAAGCACAGCGTGCTCAAGCGCGCCATGGAACCCGGCCAGATCGTCACCTTCGACGACGTCGAACTGGCACCCAGCCGCGCCCTGGACATCGTTCTGCAACAGCATCGCGAGGCGATCCATCGCCAGCTGCTGGAAACCCAGCTGAGCGAGCCGGCCTGGAACACGGCTGCCGACCTGGCACCGATGGCGCTGCCCAAGGCGGTGGGGGCGGTCCTGTCCTGATTCCGCTGCGGCGAAAAGCGAAGGGGCCCTGAGGGCCCCTTTTTCATTGCCCGTCGGTGGCGGCTGCGCGGAGGCGGGCGACGGTCGCGGGCAGTTCATCCATGTGGGCGATCAGGGCGGTCACGCCCAGGGCGCTCAGGGTGTCGCCGTGGTTCGGCGGAATGTGGCTGGCACCGGTGAAGCCGATGACCCGCATGCCGGCGGCCAGGGCCGCACGCGCGCCGGTGGCGCTGTCTTCGATCACCAGGCAGCGCTCTGGCGCGACGCCCAGGGTCTTGGCCGCGAGCAGGTAGACATCCGGCGCCGGCTTGGGCTGGGCCACCATGTCGGCGCTGAAGATATGGCCCGCCACCCGATCCACCAGGTCCGCCCGGCGCACCGAGGATTCAACGCTGTGGCTGAGGCTGTTGGAGGCCACCGCCAACGGTAGATCAATGCTTTCCAGGGCACGTTTCACCCCGGGAATGGGTTCGACGCTGCTGGCGATCAGGGTCTCGGCCTGGGCGCGCAGCTCGCTGAACAGCGTGGGCGGCAGGGTGATGCCGAAGCGCTGTTCGACCAGCGCGAAGATGTCCCGGGTGGTCAGGCCGAAGGTGCCGTGCAGCAGGGCTTCGAGTTCGTCACGCGGTGCGTGGGCGGCCAGACCGTCGAGGACGACGCGTTCGGCGAGGATCTCGCTGTCGACCAGTACGCCATCGCAATCGCTGATCAGCAGTTCCACAGGGGTAAGGTTCATCGGTATTCCTTGCAGGGGGATTTCACGGTCGGGGCAGTGGATCTCGTGCCTTTCGACAGCTGTGGCGGGAAGCGCAAAGGCAGGCGTGGCGGTGATTCCGGGGTGCTGCCCAGGCGGTCGAAAACAGGCTTGTCGGTGCCTTTCGAAAGGGCGTAAAACGCGCTTTGTCCAAAACGAATTCGGCCTCCGGAGGGTAATCGCTTTCCAGAAAAATATGGCGTAGAGTTCGAGAACTGTGTTTGCTTGGGTCGCCGTCGATCGTGACCTGAGGCGGTAGGCTCTTCGTCCACCCCTTGCTGCTCGATTCTTGTTACTCCTTGCAACTCAGTACCAGGCGTCTGGTCAATGCAACGCACTGCCGCGCCAGCACGTGTCAATAACAAACCCGTTATTCCAAGGAGCAACACCCGTCATGTCGAATCGTCAGAACGGCACCGTCAAGTGGTTCAACGAAACCAAAGGCTACGGCTTCATTACTCCCGAAAGCGGTCCGGACGTGTTCGTGCACTTCCGCGCCATCGAAGGCACTGGTTTCAAGACCCTGGCTGAAGGCCAGAAGGTCAGCTTCGAAGTCGTGCAAGGCCAGAAGGGCATGCAGGCAGAGCGCGTACAGGTCATCTGACACCTGACGTCGCCCGAAGCTCACGAAAAACCCCGGCCAGGCCGGGGTTTTTCGTTTCTGCCGATTCGATCGGCCTGGCCGGCCGCGTCACTCCACGTTCTGCGCGCTCTTTTCCGGCTCGGCGGCCAGGGGCTTGATTCGGCGACCGGTTTCGCGGGAGGCCTGCAGGAAAATCGCCGCCGCCAGCATCGACAGGGCTCCGACGCTCAAGAACGTCGCGCGGAAGGCGGACAGCACCTCGGTGTCGCCATAGTCGTCCTGGAAGCCGCCCAGCAACGCCGCGGCGCAGGCGACGCCAAAGCTCATGGCCAGTTGCATGACCACCGACAGCAGACTGTTGCCGCTGGCGGCCTGCTGGTCGTGCAGGTCGATGAGGGTGATGGTGTTCATGGCGGTGAACTGCATGGAGTTCACCGCGCCGAGAATGCCCAGGTGGATCAGCAGCCAAACGAAGGGGGTGGTAGGGCCGATCAGGGCGAGACTGGCGATCAGGCAGCCCAGCAGCAGGGTATTGCCCACCAGCAGGCGCCGATAGCCGAGACGGCCGATCAGCGGACCGGCGATGGGCTTGGCCAGCATCGCCGACAAGGCCAGGGGCATCATCAGCAGACCGGCCTGGGTCGGCGAATAGCCGAGGCCGACCTGGAACAGCAGCGGGATAAGAAAGGGCAGGGCGCCGCTGCCGAGACGGGCGAAGAGATTGCCGAAGATGCCCACGGCGAAGCTGCGGATACGAAACAGCTCGGCGGAAAACAGCGGCTGGTCGTGATGCAGGGCGCGCAGCCAGTAGGCGACCATGCAGGCCATGCCCCCCATCAGCAGCAATACCACGCGCACATGGGGCAGGTGCAGTTCGCCGAGGCCTTCCAGGGCGATGCTGATGAGGATCATGGAGGCGCCGAACAGCAGAAAGCCCAGGCCATCGAAGCGCTGCGGCAGAGGGCTGCGCAGGTCCGGCAGCAGGCGGCGGGTGGCCAGACAGCCGAGGATGCCCACCGGCAGGTTGATCAGGAAGATCCAGTGCCAGGACACGGCCTCCACCAGCCAGCCACCCAGCGCCGGGCCCGCCAGGGGGCCGACCAGGCCGGGAATGGTGATGAAGCTGAGGATGCGCACCAGTTCGCTGCGGGGATAGACACGCAGGATCACCAGCCGCCCCACCGGCAGCATCAGCGAACCGCCGAGGCCCTGGATTACCCGGGCGGCGATCAGCAGGTTGAGGCTGGGCGCCAGGGCGCAGAGCAGCGAGCCAAAGGTGAAGAGGGCGATGGCGGTAAAGAAGACGCGGCGACTGCCGAAACGATCGGAAATCCAGCCCGAGGCAGGAATCAACAGCGCGACGGTGAGCAGGTAGGCGATCACCACCCCCTGCATGCGCAGGGGATTCTCGCCGAGGTCGGCGGCCATGCGCGGCAGGGCGGTGTTGACGATGGTCGCGTCCAACGACTGCATGAAGAAGGCGACGGCGATCAGCCAGGGAAGCCAGCGGGTCGTGGTGGTATCGAGCGTCGGGGTGGGCATTGAGGGGTCCTTGTCGAGACAGCCGACTACCCGCACTCTGACTGTCGGCAGGCGGCAGGGTGCCCCGCTGATTCAATGCGAGCGGGAATCCAGTAGCGCCTCGATCCGTTGGTCCTTTTCTGCCCAGAGCTGGCTGACCCATTGCTGGAAGTCGGCGCGAAATTCCGCGTCTTCGCTGTAGTCGCCCGCCCAGCGCGCCGGATCCAGAGGGCGCGCGCGGATATCGATGATAACGCGTTTGACCCGTCCGCAGAGCAGGTCCCAGAAGCCGGGCACGCGACCGTCCGGATAGACCAGGGTGACGTCCAGCAGGGTGTCCAGCTGCTCGCCCATGGCGGCGAGGACGAAGGCCATGCCACCGGCCTTGGGTTTGAGCAGGTGGCGATAGGGCGAATGCTGCTCGGCATGCTTGGCGGCGGTGAAGCGGGTGCCTTCCAGGTAGTTGACGATGGTCACCGGCTGGCGACGGAATTTCTCGCAGGCGCGGCGGGTGATGGCCAGGTCCGCGCCCTTGAGTTCCGGGCGGCGCGCCAGCTGGGCGCGGCTGTATCTCTTCATGAAGGGGTAGTCCAGCGCCCACCAGGCCAGACCCAGGAAGGGCACCCAGATGAGCTCCTTCTTCAGGAAGAACTTGAAGTAGGGCACCTTGCCGTTGAAGGTTTCGATCAGGGCGGGGATGTCGACCCAGGACTGGTGGTTGCAGATGACCAGGTAGGAGCTGTCCCGGCTGAGCACCTCGGTGCCACGGATGTCCCAGACGGTAGGGGTGAGCCGGGCGAAGATGACCTTGTTGATCTCGGCCCAGGTCTCGGCGATGGTCGTGACTACCCGGGAGCAGACATCGCGCAGCGCCACGCTGGGCAGCAGCTTGATCAAGGCGAATGCCAGCAGCGGACCGATCATGACCAGGGTGTTCAGCAGGAGCAGCAGGGAGACGGCGATACCGGTCAGGAGGTGCATGGATTCTCTCGTCTAGAACTTGGGGCGATAGTCTTTAGCGTGCCATGGCAGTTTGCGATCATCTGCTTCCAAATGGCTGCTGCCGATAAGCTGCGAAGTGAACGCCATGCTCAAAAAGGTTACCAGTGCCGAAGTCTGCCTCGGCATGTACATCCACAGGTTCGAAGGCAGCTGGATCGACCATCCGTTCTGGAAGGCGCGCTTTCTGCTCCAGGAACAGCGCGACCTGCAGAAGATCCAGGACAGCGCCGTGACCGCCGTGTGGATCGATATCGCCAAGGGTCTGGATTGCCAGCCCAAGCCACCGATGCCCGTAGCTCCGGTCACGCCTCCTGAACCCGCCGTCGCGCCAGCCCGGCCTACGCCCACCACCTTCGCGACCAGCGCCCCAGGCACTGCCATCAGTTGTCCCCAGGAAATGGCCCAGGCTTCCGCCGTGAGCGCCCATGCCAAGCAGGAGGTGGCGCGACTGTTCCAGGACGTGCGCCTGGGCCAGGCCATCGAGCTGAGCGAGGTGGCGACCGTGGTCGAGCAGATATCGGCGTCGGTGCTGCGGCATCCCACGGCGCTGATCAGTCTGACGCGGCTGCGCACGGCTGACGAGTATACCTACATCCATTCGGTGTCGGTCTGCGCCCTGATGACGGCGGTGGCGCGGCAGATGGAGCTGCCGGCGGAGCAGGTGCAGCTCGCCGGCCAGGCTGGCCTGCTGCACGACGTGGGCAAGATGCGTACCCCTCTGGAGGTACTGAACAAGCCAGGCAAGCTGACCGACGCGGAATTCGCCGTGATGCAGCGGCACCCCGAGGAGGGCGTCGCCCTGCTGCAGCAGTGGGGCGCGGCCGCGGAGGTGATCGACGTCTGTCTGCACCATCACGAGAAATTCGATGGCACTGGCTATCCCCGTGGCCTGACCGGGACGCAGATCAGTCTGCTGTCGCGCATCGCCGCGGTCTGCGACGTCTATGACGCCATTTCCTCGACCCGTCCCTACAAGACCGCCTGGAGTCCGGCGGAAGCGATTCGGCGCATGGCGGAATGGCAGGGGCATTTCGATCCCCAGGTGTTCCAGGCCTTCGTCAAGACGCTGGGCATCTATCCGATCGGCTCCCTGGTGCGGCTGAGCAACGAGCAGCTGGCGGTGGTGGTCGAGCAGCACCCGGACAGCCTGCTGACGCCGCGGGTGCGGGTGTTCTTTTCCGCTCGCTCGCGCACGCCCCTGCCGCAGCGGCTGCTGGATCTCGCCCGGCCCCCCGCCAACGAACGCATCCTGCGGCGCGAGGATCCGGAGGAGTGGGGCTTTCGCAATCTGCAGCGGCTCTGGCAGCAGGCCTAGCGCCGGCTCAGGGGCGGGTCGCCTGCAGCGACGGGCGTTCGTCGGTGCGGGCATACCAGGCGGCGATGCGCGGACAGTCGCTGCGCCAGGCAAAGGTGGGGATGCGGAAGTCCAGATAGCCGAGCAGGCAGGCCATGCCCAGGCTGGCCACGTCGAATTCGCCGTCCAACTCCTGGATGGCCTCGCGCTCGAAGTAGTCCAGGGCTCGGGCGATCTTTTCCTGCTGGTTGTCCAGCCAGAGTTTCCATTGCATGCCCGGCGGGCGCATGAAGCTCTCGTAGCGGATCTGCACCGCGGCTTCCATCATGGCGTCGCAGAGCGAGGCCAGGGTCAGGCGGCGCCAGCGCTCCGGGCCCTGACGCGGGATCAGCGGGGTGCGCTCGTGCAGGGTGTCCAGATAGTCGAGGATGACGCGACTGTCGTGCAGGCAGGTGCCATCGGCCAGGCGCAGGGCGGGAATCTTGCCGGCCGGATTGGTATCGAGAACGTCGCGGTTGGGGTTGAGCGGCGTCTGCTGGACGATTTCCACTTCGACCTGCTCGATCAGGTCCGTCTCGTGGAGCATCACCACGACTTTACGACCGAAGGGCGAGGCGGGAGTGTGGTACAGGATCATGGACATGGGCCGGGCTCTCCAGAGGGCAGGACTGCCTTCGCTGGTGGCGAAGCCCTGCACTGTAAGCCCTAGGCCGGCCCGGGTAAAAGATCGCCTTGGTCGTAGGCGGCTGGATCAGGCCAGGCCCGGCAGCTCGACGTACACGCCCAGCCCGCGTCCTTGCAGGCCTTCGCCCAGGTGCAGACTGCCGCCATGGATTTCGACGATGCGTTTGACGATGGGCAGGCCCAGGCCGCTGCCGACGTTCTGGCCGGCGCTCTCGCTGCGGTAGAAGCGGGTAAAGATCGCCGCCCGCTCTTCCGGACTGACCCCGGGGCCGCTGTCGCAGACGTTGATGCGTACCCGACCGGGTACGTCCTCGACGACCCGCACCAGTACCTGGCCGCCGCTGGGGGTGTAGCGGATGGCATTGCCCACCAGGTTGGTGAGCAGCACCCCCAGCCAGGTGGGAATGCCGGACAGCTTGACCTCCTGATCCTCCAGCACCAGGTCGATGTGCTTTTCGATGGCCAGCGGCGCGAGTTCCGAAAGGGTGTCCGCCGCCAGGCGACCGAGGTGGACGGGGACGAACTGCTCCTGCAGGGCGCCACTGTCCAGGCGGGCCAGGAGCAGGATCTGCTCCATCAACTGGCTGATGCGTTCGGCGCTGCGGCGCACCTGCACCAGGCCCCGGGCGTGGGCCTGGGGATCGCTGGATCTCAGGGCGACCTGGGTGTGGGTCAGCAGACTGGCAAGGGGCGTGCGGATCTCGTGGGCGGCGTCGCTGGTCAGCCGGCGCTCGGCTTCCAGGGCGCCGTCCAGGCGTTGCAGCAGGGCGTTGATCTCTTCGACCAGCACCGCCGCTTCCAAGGGGACCCGGTTCAGTGCCAGGGGCTCCAGGCGCTGGGCGGAACGCTGCTTGATCTGCGCGGCCAGCTGGCGCAGCGGTTCGAGACCGCGGGTGACGCCGAACCAGATGAGTGCGGCCAGCACCGGCAGGGCCAGCGCGAGGGGAAACAGTGAGCCGAGCAGCAGCAGGTTGGTGGCGCCGCGCCTATCGGCCAGGTTTTCGTAGATCCAGATGCGTCCATCGCCGCTGCTCAGGCGCAGCACGCGCCAGTGCTGCCCTTCGGCCAGCAGACTGCTGAAGCCGGGCGGCTGCTCGGCCAGGCCGGCGGGTGGCGCCGGGGTGCCGAGGCGCTGGTCGCCGGCTTGCAGCAGATAGCCCAGGGCGTTGCGGCGCTTGAACAGCGGCAAGTCGGCGATGGCCGTGCGGCTGCGCTCCAGAGTACGCGCCGCGGGCGGCAGGCTGTGATCGCTGCCGGCGCCGAGGGTGGCCAGGTGCAGCGCCGCGGAACCGAAGTCGAGCATGTCCTCGTCCGCCAGGCGATTCACCTGGCGCAGCACCAGCTGGTAGGTCACCAGGGCGGCGATCAGCCAGCAGGCGAAGATCCCGCACAGCAGCAGCGTCAGCAGTCGCCGCCGCAGCGAGATGGCCGGGCCGTCGCTCACGGCGCCGGCCGCTCGGGTTGGTCGATGCCGTAGCCGATGCCGCGCACGGTTCGGATCAGGCTGCTGCCGAGCTTGCGTCTGAGGTGATGGATATGGACCTCGATGGCATTGCTCTCGACGTCGCCATCCCAGCCGTAGAGCGCCTGCTCCAGGCGATTGCGCGAGAGCACCTTGCCCATGTTTTCCAGCAGCAGGCGCAGCAGGGCGTATTCGCGCGGCGCCAGTTCGACTGGCTGGCCGGCCAGGGTCACCCGGTGGGTGGCCGGGTCGACCCGCAGATCGTTGTGCTCCAGCTGGGGCAGCGCCCGACCCGCGCTGCGGCGGGTGAGGGCACGCACCCGGGCCAGCAGTTCGTCGAGGTCGAAGGGCTTGTTCAGGTAGTCGTCGGCGCCGGTATCCAGCCCGGTGACCCGGTCGGTGACCTTGTCGCGGGCGGTGAGGATCAGCACCGGGGTGGCGTCGCCGCGCTTGCGCAGGGCGGCCAGGACTTCGAGTCCCGAGCGGCGGGGCAGGCCGATGTCGAGCACCACCAGATCGAAGGGATCGGTTTCCAGCGCCGCCTGGGCGGCCTGGCCATCGGTCACCCAATCGACGGTATCGCCTTCCAGCGCCAGGCCGGCGCGGATGCCGTCGCCCAGCAACATGTCGTCTTCGGCCAGCAGTATTCTCATCGGTTTTTCCCAGGCGGTGGAGCGGTTGTACCGCTCCGGGCCGGCCTCGGCAAGAGCGGTGACCATCCCCCAGGATGGTCAGCTTCCAGCCTAGGCCCGGGCGCTTAAGGCCGGATTAACAAGGTCTCAGCGCTGGGCGCTGACCCGCCAGATGGTATTGCCGACATCGTCGGCCACCAGCAGGCCGCCGCGACCATCGTTGACCACCCCGACCGGGCGCCCCTGGGCCTCTTCCTTGGTATTGAGGAAACCGGTCAGCAGGTCCCGCGGCGGGCCGCTGGGCTTGCCGTCCTGGAAGGGCACGAAGATGACCTTGTAACCGCTCTTGGGATCGCGATTCCAGGAGCCGTGCTGGCCGACGAACATTCCCTGGCGAAAAGCGGCCGGCAACCCAGTGTCGGTGCTCGCGAAGGCTAGGCCCAGGGAGGCGGTGTGGGTGCCCAGGGCATAGTCGGGGGTCAGCGCCTTGGCCAACAGATCCGGCCGGGGTGGCTGCACCCGACTGTCCACGGTCTTGCCCCAGTAGCTGTAGGGCCAGCCATAGAAGCCGCCATCCTGTACCGAGGTGGCATAGTCCGGGACCAGGTCGCTGCCGATCTCGTCGCGTTCGTTGACCACCGTCCACAGCCTGCCGGTGGTGGGCTCCCAGTCCAGGCCATTGGGGTTGCGCAGGCCGGTGGCGAACAGGCGCTTCTGGCCGCTGGCGCGATCCAGCTCCCAGATGGCGGCGCGACCCTGTTCGATGTCCAGGCCGTTTTCGCCGACGTTGCTGTTGGAGCCCACGGTGAGATAGAGCTTCCGGCCATCGCGACTGGCGATGACGTTCTTGGTCCAGTGGTGATTGATGCCGGCCGGCAGGTCGGTGACCCGGGTGCCCTGGCCTTCCAGGCGGGTGGCACCGGGGCGGTAGGTGAAGCGCACCAGGGCATCGGCGTTGGCGACATAGAAGTCCTCGCCCACCAGGGCCATGCCGAAAGGCGAATGCAGGTGCTCGGCGAAGACCAGGCGGGTCTCGGCGACGCCGTCGCCGTCGGCATCGCGCAGCAGGGTGATGCGATCGGCGCTGGGCACCCCGGCGCCGGCCTTCTTCATGAACAGGCCGGCAATCCAGTTCTTGATGCCGGGAAAGTCCTCGCGCCTGGGCGCATTGCTTTCCGCCACCAGCACATCGCCGTTGGGCAATACATAGAGCCAGCGCGGATGGTCCAGGCCGCCGGCGAAGGCCTGCACCTGGGTGCCCGGCGCGGCAGTGGGCTTGCCGCCCTCGGGCCAGCCGACCGCCGGTGCCACGTTGACGGTGGGCAGCAGGGTCTTGTGGGGTTCCGGCAGGGTCGGTGCCGGGCCGTAACCGGCTTCGCGCTGCAGCCGTGCGGTCTCGCCACAGCCAAGCAGGGTCAAGGTGGCCAGGGTCACAGCCAGGGTACGCAGCGGCAGGGGCGCGCTCAGGGGCATGGCAGGGCTCTCGCGGTGGGCTTCGCAGGATAGAGCGCAGGCTCCGGCGAACGTTCCGGGCCAGGTCCTGGGGTCATCCGGCAGGTCCGCTCCAGTGGGTCTTGAAAATGACTCTTTCGGGAATGTTGGTCTTTTTGCGTGCCACGGCGTCTGACCCGTTCTTTTATGGATACAGAAAGTCTTGTCGATTCAAGGTGTTAGCTCGGCTGCGCTGGCAGTTGCGGAAAAACGGCGGCTATCTGACGCGAATCATGGCGTAACTGGCTGTTTTTGCAGGAAAAAATTCACTAAAGCTGGGGGCGGTGACGCCGATAGCAGCCCCAACAATGACGACGAAGTCGCACCCAGCGGCGCCGCAACAGGACGCGGCCGCCTGAGCTCGCCCACGCCGGAACCCGTTAGCTTGCGGGGGGCGGGGAGTCTTCTTTTCCACAGGTGCAGTCATGCAATCCCTTACCCGGCGCGTGCGCCAGTTTTCCCTGCGTCTGGCCGGTACCCTGGCCTTGAGCAGCGCCCTCTTCGGTTCGGCCCAGGCGGTCGAGCTGGTCGGGCTCAACTTTTCCGGTGCCGGCTTCGCCAGCCATGTCTTACCCGGCCTCAACAACCGCAACTACATCTTTCCCAGCGAGCAGCACTTCAAGGACTGGAGCGCCAAAGGCATCAAGCTGGTGCGCTTTCCGATCATCTGGGAGCGTATCCAGCCCAAGCTGAACTCCATGCTGGATCCGGACTATGGCGCCCTGGTCACCCAGACGCTGAACTACGCCCAGAAGTACGGCGTCAAGGTGATCCTCGACCTGCACAACTATGCGCGCTATCGCGGCGAGGTCATCGGCGCCGGCAAGGTCACCTATTTCAACTACTGGGACGTGACCTACCGCCTGGCCTTCCGCTTCGGCAAGCATCCGGCGCTCTATGGCTACGACATCATGAACGAGCCCCACGACGCCGTGGCCTTCTGGCCGACCGCCGCCCAGCATGGCATCAACGGCATCCGTACCGTGGACAACGTCCATCCGATCATCGTCGAGGGCAACGGCTGGTCCAGCGCCGCCCGTTGGCCACAGTGGAACGATCCGCTGCTGGAGCTCAAGGATCCGGCCAACAAGCTGATCTTTTCCGCCCACGTCTATTTCGACAACGACGGCGGCGGCCAGTACGCCAGCAAGGACATGAGCGGCTTCGATCCCCAGGTCGGGGTGAAGCGCGTCAAGCCCTTCGTCGACTGGCTGAAAAAGAACGGCAAGCAGGGCTATATCGGCGAATTCGGTGTGCCGGACGACGATCCGCGCTGGCTGGTGGCCATGGACAACATGCTGGCCTATCTCAAGCAGCACTGCATCCCGGCCAGCTATTGGGCTGCCGGTCCGGGCTGGGGCAACTACAACCTGGCGGTGGAACCCATCAACGGCGTGGATCGTCCCCAGTGGGCGACCCTGAAGAAGTACGTCGACAACACCAGCTGCGCCAGCATCGGGCCCAATTAAGCCCGGTCAGCGATGGCGGTCCCTGGGGTCGGCAGGCTACCCTTGAGTTTTAACCGTGCCAGCCCCGAGGACCCCTCATGAGCCAGATTCCCGCCGACCTGCGTTATGCCGCCAGCCACGAATGGGCGCGCCTGGAAGCCGACGGTAGCGTGACCGTCGGCATTTCCGACCATGCCCAGGAAGCCCTGGGCGATGTGGTCTTCATCGAACTGCCGGACGTCGGCAAGACCCTCGCGGCCGGTGACCAGGCCGGGGTGGTGGAGTCGGTCAAGGCGGCCTCGGACATCTATGCCCCGGTGGGCGGCGAGGTGATCGCCGTCAACGAGGCCTTGGCCGACGCCCCCGAGCAGGTCAATGGCGAGCCCTATGGCGCCTGGTTCTTCAAGCTCAAGCCGCAGGACGCGGCCGAGCTGGACAGGCTGCTCGACGCCGACGGCTATCGCGCGGCCAGCGAGAGCTGAGGCGACAGCCTCACGCCCAGGCAACCGGCAAAAAAGAACCCCGCGCGGCGTTGACCGGCGGGGTTCTTTTTTGCCTGGCCCTTATTGGGTCAGGATACGCATGGCGAGATCGTTGTCGCTGGCCTTGAGGCCCGGCTCGGCGGCGCGCATGTCACGCAGCGCGGCTTCCAGGTAGGGACCACGGATCTGGCCGTTGCTGGCCAGGTAGGAGCTGGCGTCGTCCTGGGTGGCGGCGACGATCTTGTGGTCGTCACGGCTGGTGGTATAGAACGAGCCGGAGGTCGCCCCCAGGGTCGCGGCATGCCGCCAGAACCGCGCATCCGCATTGGCGGCGGTGGTCGCGGCCAACAGCGGCAGGCCGATCAGGGAAACCAGAGCAAGCTTCTTCAGGCGCATGGATGAGATCTCCTTCTTGAGGTTTCCTATAGAGAGCTCAGACATCCTTTGAGTTCCGGAGGGCTGTGCAGGCGCCTTCCGACCGCGCCTAGCCCTGGATCATGCTGTGGATGCGTTCCGCCAGGGCATCGATGTCGAAGGGCTTGATCAGCATGTCCATATTCTCGCCGAGGAATTCGCCACGCACCTTGGCGTTCTTGGCATAGCCGGTGATGAACAGCACTTTGAGCTCGGGCCGCCGACCGCGGGCGATCTCGGCGAGTTGGCGGCCGTTCATGCCGGGCAGGCCGACGTCGCTGATGAGCAGGTCCAGCCGCTGGCCGCTCTCGATGATCGGCAGGGCGCCATCGGCGTCGCTCGCCTCCAGCGCGATGTAGCCCAGTTCGGCGAGCACCTCCAGCACGATCATGCGTACCGCGTACTCGTCTTCCACCACCAGCACGGTCTGGCCGGCCTCGGCACGGGGCGCGACCTTGAGCGTCGGTTGCTCGCTGGTGGCCGCTGCCAGCTCGGGATGACGCGGCAGATAGAGGCTGATGGTGGTGCCCTGACCCTGCTCGGTGTCGATGCGCGCGGTGCCGCCGGATTGCTTGACGAAGCCGTAGATCATCGACAGGCCGAGCCCCGTGCCCTGGCCGGCCGGCTTGGTGGTGAAGAAGGGCTCGAAGGCCTTGGCCTTGACCTCCGGCGGCATGCCGGTGCCGGTGTCGGCCACGCTCAGGCGCACGTAGTCGCCCGGGGTCAGGGATTCGCGCGCGGCGGCCTCGGCGTCGAGGCTGAGGTTGGCGGTGGCGATGCACAGCTCGCCGCCCGCCGGCATGGCGTCGCGGCCGTTGATGACCAGGTTGAGCAGGGCGTTTTCCAGCTGGTGGGTATCGCTGTGGGCGAGCCAGGCGACCGGCGCCAGATCCAGGCGCAGGGCGACGTTCTCGCCCACGGTACGCACCAGCAGGTCCTGCAGCGAGCCGACCAGCTGGTGCACGTCCACCGGCTGCGGATCCAGAGTCTGGCGGCGGGCGAAGGCCAGCAGCCGATGGGTGAGGGCGGCGGCGCGATCGGCCGAATTGACCGCGGCGTTGATGTAGCGATCCAGGTCCTGGGTGCGCCCGTTGGCGATGCGCAGGCGGATCAGGTCGAGGGCCCCGACGATGCCGGTGAGCATGTTGTTGAAGTCATGGGCGATACCGCCGGTGAGCTGACCGATGGCTTCCATCTTCTGTGACTGGCGCAAGGCTTCTTCGGTGCGCTCGCGTTCGTAGATCTCGGCGATCAGCCGCGCATGGCTGCGTCCCAACTCCTGGGTGCGTTCGGCGATGCGCTGCTCCAGCTGGTCGGTGGTCTGGCGCGCCTCGGTGACGTCCACGCCACAGCCCACCAGGCCATGGAATTCACCGTCGAGCTCCAGTCGCGGCGTACCTTCCAGCCGTAGCCAGCGCCATTCGCCCTGGGCATTGCGTACCCGCACCTCGGCGCGCAGGGCGCTGTGGGTGGCGATGGCCTGCTTGAAGGCGCCCTCGAAGGCCGGGCATTCGCTGTCCGGGAGCAGGGCGCTCCAGCCCTGGTCATGCAGATCGGCGTCGTGCAGATCGAATTCGCGAGCGAAGCGCTGGTTGACGAATTGCAACTGGCCATCGGCATCGCAGGCCCAGATCAACACCGGGGCGCTGTCGGCCATGAGGCGGAAGCGGCCCTCGCTCTCGCGCTGGGCGTCCTGGGAGCGCTGCCGGCAGATGGCCGCCCAGAGGCGGTCGGTGACATCGCGCAGGAATTGCACCTCGCCTTCCGTCCACAACCGAGCGCGCTGGTCATGGGCGACGAACAGCGCCCGCAGGCGACCGTCCTCATAGAGCGGGATGTCCACCAGCGCCGCGATCTCCAATTCGAGCAGGGGCTGGGCATTGGCCTGGGCCCGCGGATCCTGGCTGACATCGTCGATGACCAGGGGTGGTGCGCCCTCCTGGTTGCCCAGGCTGTCGGGAGCGAGCAGGGGATAGGCCAGGGCCTGATCGCAATGGCCGTTGGGCGTCCACATCTGCTGCGGGACGAAGATGCCCCGATTCTCGTCCAGACGGGCATAGCCGACCCGGCGCAGGCCCAGTCGCGTACCCACCAGCTCCAGGGCGGCAGCGACGCCGGTGCTTTCCGGATCCCCTTCACGCAAGCGGTCGCCCAGTTCGATGAGGGCGTGCTGACGCGCCTCGGCGGCGCGGCGCTCCTCGATCTGCCGGCGCAACTGGCGGTTGGTCTCGCTGATGTGATCGGCGTCGTGGCGTTCACGGGTGATGTCGCGAGCGATGCCCACCAGCCGCCGCTGACCGCCGGGCTCCAGACGTTCGCGGCCGCGGATGCTCAGCCACACCGGTTCGCCCTGGCGCGGACTGCGGACGCGAAAGGTCAGCCGCAGGTCATAGGCATTGCTGCCGCCCTGGATGGCCGCGCTGACATAGGCGCGCACCCGGGGCGCATCGGCGGGATGCAGGGCGCGCAGCAGCGCCGCGCCACGCAGGGTGCAGCGGCGCTCCGTGGCGCCGACCAGATGGGCGAGGCGCGAATCCCAGCTGATCAGATCGCGGTCGATGTCATAGTCCCAGACGCCCAGGTCGGCCACGTCCATGGCCAGGGCGATGCGCTGCTCGGCCAGGCGCAGGGCCTCGGCCGCCGCGGTGCGTTCGATGACGATGCGGATGCGCTCGGCCACCTCGCGCACCAGGGCCACATCGCCGATGGTCCAGTGACGGGGCGTGTCGGCATAGAGGAACAACAGGCCAACCAGTTGCTCTTCGGCGAGCAAGGGCACCACCAGGCCGGCGCGCACGCCATGCTCGACCAACTGGGCGCGCATCTCGCCCAGGCGACTGTCCTGGGCGCTGTCTTCCACGCTGACGATGATGCCACGGCGCAATTCCTCCACCGCCGAGGTGTGCCAGTGACCCAGGCTGGGCAGGTTGAGGCGATGGGTACGGCCCTGTTCGAGCCAGTCGCTGTCGATGGTCAGGCTGCCGTTGCGACCGACCCGGGCGTAGCCGATGCGCTGCACGGCCAGCAGGTGGCCAAGGCTGTCGCCCAGTACCGAGGCGACCTCGCCGGTGTGGGTCACGCCATGCAGCAGATCGCCCAGTTCGAGCAGGAAGCGCTGGCGATCATGGCTGCGGATGCGTTCGCTGAGATCGACGAAGGTGCAGATGGCGCCCTGGACCTCGCCGTCGCGCCACAGCGGCTGGGCGCGCCATTCCACCGGCAGCAGACTGCCGTCCTCGCGCAACAGCGCATCGGCGGACAGGTGCAGGGTGGCGCCTTCGCTGGCAGCACGTTGCAGGGCTCGGGCGCCATCCTCGCTGCGGGCGGAGCTGAGTCGCGTATCCAGGCGTTCGCCGAGGAGGTCTCGTTCCTCGGACAGCCCGAGCATCTGCCGGAAGGCGCGATTGCACAGGGTGGCGCGGCCGTCGCGATCCAGGGCGCAGAAGCCTTCGTGGGTCGATTCGAGCAGCAGGTGGGCGAAGGCCTCGCTCTCCCGCAGCGCCGTTTCCGCCCGCTTGCGGCTGTCGATGTCCTGGGCCACGCCGACCCAGTGCTCGATCTCGCCGCTGGCATTGGTGAAGGGCATGGTGCGGGTTTCGAACCAGCGGTAGCGACCCTCGGCATCGCGCAGCTGCAACTCCAGGCTGCCGGCGACTCTTTGCTCGCGCACCTCGCGCCAGCGGCGCAGCAATTGCGGGCGCTGCTCGGGATGGATGGCGCCGGCCCAGAGATCGGGATCGGCGACCACGTTGGCCGGACTCAGGCCGCTGTATTCGTACCAGTAGCGATTGGCGTATTCGAAGCTGCCATCGGGCCGCGCGAACCAGATGATCTGTGGATTGACGTCCATCAGGGCGCGGTAATGGGTTTCGTCGAGGGTGCTGTGCCGGGTGGGCGACGCCGCCTGCAGGCGAGTCTCGAACAGGCGCAGCACCTGGCGCGCCAGGCGTTCGAGTCCGCTCAGGCGCGCGGCGCTCAATTCGCGCGGTTGCCAGTCCAGCACGCAGAGGGTGCCGAGAAAGACACCGTCCGCCGTGCGCAGCGGAGCGCCGGCATAGAATCTCAGCCCGGCCGGATCGGTGACCAGGGGATTGTCGGTGAAGCGCGGGTCCTGGCTCAGGTCTTCGATCTGCCGCGCCTCCTGGGCCGCGTGCAGGTGTTGGCAGAAGGACAGGGCCAGGGGGATCTCCGCCACGCCCAGGCCGCGCTCGGCGATGAACAACTGCTGCTCTTCACCGAGCAGGTTGACCGCGGCGATGGGCGTCTCGCACAGGGTGGCCGCCAGTTCCACCAGGTCGTCGAGGGCCGGCTCCGGCTGGTCGTCGAGCACGCCGTAGGCGGTCAGGACCTCCTGGCGGCGACGGCGCTGTTCGGCGTCCTCGGCGCCTACGGCAGGATTCACGACGGTTGTCTGCACGGCTGGCTATCCTTGTTCCGCTCGCGGGATGCTGGGGCGCTAACGCTCGCTCTGGGGCGTGACGCGCAGGACTTCTTCCACGGTGGTGAAGCCGGCGGCGATCTTTTGCGCACCGGACAGCCGCAGGCTGCGCATGCCTTCCTTGAACGCCTGCCGCCGCAGCGCGGTGATGTCGGTATCCGCCGTCACCAGTTCGCGCAGACTATCGGAGAGGGTGAGGATTTCGTATACCCCGGCACGACCGCGGTAACCGGTGTCGCGACACTCCGGACAACCCACCGGCTGCATGGCCCCGGTGGGCAGCGGCGCGTTCCAGGGCTTGGTCAGTTCCTGCCAGGCGGCCGGATCCAGCTCGGTGGGCGTCTTGCAGGCCGGGCAAAGGGTGCGCACCAGGCGCTGGGCCATGACGCCCAGCACCGTGGCGCGGATCAGGTAATAGGGCACGCCCAGTTCGATCAGCCGGCTCACCGAGCTGGGGGCGTCGTTGGTGTGCAGGGTGGAGAGCACCAGGTGGCCGGTCAGGGCCGCCTGGATGGCCATCTCGGCGGTTTCCAGGTCGCGGATCTCGCCGATCATGATGATGTCCGGGTCCTGCCGCATCAGTGCCCTGACGCCACTGGCGAAGGTCACCTCGATATTGGGCTGCACCTGCATCTGGTTGAAGGCGTCCTCCACCATCTCGATGGGGTCTTCGATGGTGCAGACGTTCACTTCGGGCGTGGCCAGCTGCTTGAGGGTGGTGTACAGCGTGGTGGTCTTGCCCGAACCCGTGGGGCCGGTGACCAGGATGATGCCGTTGGGTTGCCCGGTCATGCCGGCCCAGCGGCGCAGGTCATCGGCGGAGAAGCCGAGCTGGTCGAAGCTCTTGAGCAGCACGTCCGGGTCGAAGATCCGCATCACCAGCTTTTCGCCAAAGGCGGTGGGCATGGTCGAGAGGCGCAGTTCGACTTCCTTTTCGCCGGCCATGCGCGTCTTGATCCGGCCATCCTGGGGCTTGCGCTTCTCGGCGACGTTCATGCGGCCGAGGTTCTTGATCCGGCTGACCACCGCCAGGGTGACCTGGGCGGGGAACTGGTAGACGGTGTGCAGCACCCCGTCGATGCGAAAGCGCACCGCGCCCTGCTCGCGGCGCGGCTCGACGTGGATATCGCTGGCGCGCTGCTGGAAGGCGTACTGGAACAGCCAGTCGACGATGTTGACGATGTGGGCATCGTTGGCATCCGGCTCGCCATCGGCGGCACCGAGATTGACCAACTGCTCGAAGTTGCCGACGCCGCTGGTCTTCTGCTCCACCGCCGAGGCGCCGGTGACCGAGCGCGCCAGGCGAAAGAATTCCTGGGTATAGCGGGTGATGTCCGCGGGGCTGGCCACCACCCGCTTGATCGGTCGCTGCAGCACATGGGTGAGGTTGCTCTCCCAGCTGTGCACGAAGGGCTGGGCGCTGGCCACCGTCACCTCGTCCGGGCTCACCGCCACGGCAAGGATCTTGTTGCGCTGGGCGAAGGCGTAGGACATCAGCGGGGTAACCGAGGCTACGTCCACCTTGAGCGGATCGATGCGGTAGAAGGGTTGGCCCGAGTACTCGGCGAGCCAGCGGGTCAGGCTGTCCAGATCCAGCTTGCGCCCCGGTCGGCTGAGGTCGTCCACGCTCTGCGCCGCCAGGAACTCCAGCGGATGCTGCTGCGGATTGGCCGAGCCACGGCGCAAGAGCAGGCACTGCTCAGCGGTCTGCTGGTCGATCCGCTGCTGGCTGACCAGCTCGCGCAGGATGTCGCCCAGGTCGAGCCAACGATCAGCGGAAGGGGAAGCTATGGCGGACATCTGGACTCCTTGAAAAGGTGGTCACACTCGGGTGGCGCCCGGTGCCTGACCGGGAACGACCCGCCTGCCGTACCGCCAGGTTGGTCGCCTCCTCCAGCATAGCGACTTTGTTTTAAGGAATCGCTCGCGGCCTTGTGCCATCAGGATGGACGGCTGGGCGCGCCAGGCGTTCCTGCCGTCCGGTGGCTCAGGCCAGGGCTTTCCAGGGCGTCAGGCCATGGACCAGGCGCGCCTGTTCGGCCACCCCGGCGAGATCGCCATGGGCGCTCAGCGGCGCCAGCTTGCCCAGTTCGCCATACAGGCGGTCGGCTTCGGGCAGGTCCAGGGCGCCCCGCGCCAGGTGCAGCCAGACCTGCATCCGCTCCAGACGGGGCAACTGCTGCTGGATCAACTCGGGTTCGGTGATGGCGCGCAGCAGCGGCAGTTCGGCCGCCTCCTGGGCCAGCAGGCGCGGCAGCCATTGGCCTAGGGGCGTCACGCCCTGGCGCTCGCCGCGGCCGGTACGCCCCTGGATCCAGGCGCGCTCATGCAGCCAGCGCGCCGCACGCAGGGAGAACAGACCCCAGCGCGGCTGTTCCAGCTCGGCGGCGAAGCGCTGCGGCGCCTGGCGGCGGGCCTCTTCGTCGTCCTGGCCGATGGCCGCCAGCGGGCGCCAGTCGGCGAGCAGGTCATCGAGGGCCTGGCGCAGCTCGCGGCTGGTGGCACGCGGCGCGGCTTGGCCGAGACTGCCGAGCAGGGCGCGCAGATCGATCAGCTGGTGCACCCAGTCCACCAGCAGGCGCCAGTGGCCATTCCAGCGATACTGTTCGGCCAGGCGCTGACTGCCGGCCAGCAGGTGCCAGCCCAGGCGCGCGACGGCTTCGTCCAACGGCGTCTCGGCGTCCAGTTCCGGCGCGGACAGATAGAGGGTGTAGCTGGCCGCATCGTGCAGGCGATAGCCGCGCTCGGCCTTGCTGATGTCGCAGGGCATCAACGGGAATTCGGCCGCCAGTTGCTCGGCCAGTTCCAGCAACGCCGCCGGTTCGCCCTGGCGCAATTCCAGCTCGACCTCGGCGATGGCCTCGCGCTGCTCGCCCACGCGCACCTCGCCCTGGTCCAGGGCCACCTCGATCACGGTACGGGTCTTGCCCCGGCCCCAGGCGATTTCCGCGGCGTCGCGGACGAAATCGGTATCGAACACCGGCTGCAGGCGGCGCAGGTCGAGGTCGGCCAGCTCCGCCGGCCAGCAGCTGTCGTCGAACAGCGCAGTATCCAGGGTGGCATCGGCCAGCGGCCACTCCCACTCGTTGCGCTCGGACAGCCCGGCCAGGCTCTGGCCACGGCTCTTGAGCGTCTGGATGAAGCGCTCGCCATCACGCCGCACGCGCAGGGCGACCTTGGCATGGGCCAGGTCGCGGGTATCGGTGTCGTAATAGCAGTTGGAGAGTTCGTGGCGCTGCCAGCCTTCCTTGCAGCGCTTTTTCAGCAGCGGATGAGCGCGCAGGGCGTCAAGGGTGGCCGCACTGGCGCGCAGCTTGATTTCGGTTTCTTTGGCCATTGGAAGATCCTGGCGCCGGAAGAGAACGGTCCGGCTCCGTGCCGAGCGCGTCATGACGACGGACGGCGAGAACGTGGCCGCTAGTTTAGCCGGTCCGCGTCGCCAAGGCCCATGAAGGTTTCATCGCACGGCGGATGGCGCCATGATGGAGCCGTGACCAGGAGACCCCGCATGACCCTGCCCGCGCTGAAAGCTCTGTTCTCAACCCTCATCGCCGAAAGCTCGGTGAGCTGCACCCAGCCCGCCCTGGACCAGTCCAACGCCGGCGTCATCGCTCGCCTGAGCGACTGGTTCGGCGCCCTGGGCTTCGCCTGCGCGACCCAGGAGGTGGCGCCGGGCAAGTTCAACCTGATCGCCACCCTGGGCAGCGGGCCGGGTGGTCTGGTGCTGGCCGGCCATACCGATACCGTGCCCTATGACGAGGCGCTCTGGCAGGCCGATCCCCTGCGTCTGCGCGAAGCCGACGATCGCTGGTACGGCCTGGGCAGTTGCGACATGAAGGGCTTCTTCGCGCTGATCCTCGAAGCGGTGCGCGAACTGGATCCGCGCCAGTTGCGCCAGCCGCTGATCGTGCTCGCCACCTGCGACGAGGAATCCTCCATGGACGGCGCCCGGGTGTTGGCCGAGGCCGGCCGCCCGCTGGGCCGCGCCGCTGTGATCGGCGAGCCGACCGGGCTGCGGCCGATCCGCCTGCACAAGGGCATCCTCATGGAGCGCATCGACATCCTCGGGCAGAGCGGCCATTCCTCCGATCCGAGTCTGGGCCACAGCGCCCTGGAGGCCATGCAGGCGGTGATGGGCGAGCTGCTCGACCTGCGCGCCCAGTGGCAGCGCGAATACCGCAATCCGCTGTTCCTGGTGCCCCAGCCGACCCTCAACCTGGGCTGCATCCATGGCGGCGACAACCCCAATCGCATCTGCGGCCAGTGCGCCCTGGAATTCGACCTGCGCCCGCTGCCGGGCATGCAGCCCGAAGTCCTGCGCCAGGCCATCCGCGGACGCCTGCTGCCCGTCGCCGAGCGCTTCGGGGTACGCATCGACTACCAGCCACTGTTTCCCGCCGTGCCGCCCTTCGAGCAGCCGGCCGACGCCGAGCTGGTGCGCCTGGCCGAGCGCCTCACCGGCCACGCCGCCGACGCCGTGGCCTTCGCCACCGAGGCGCCCTATCTGCAGGCGATCGCCCAGGAGGTGCTGGTCCTCGGCCCCGGCGACATCGGCTGCGCGCACCAGCCCGAGGAGCACCTGGCGCTGGCGCGGATCGCACCTACCGTCAAGCTGCTGCAGCAACTGATCGGCCACTACTGCCTGGAGCAGGCGGCGGTCGCCCGATGAACAGATCCGCGCGCTTGGCGTGACTTTTTGTAAACTCCAGGCGGTCTACTGACCCTGCCCATCCGCTCCCTGTCGAGGAACCTCCGTGCTGCGACGACGCTGAACGCCCTGCCTGCCCTCGTTCACCCTCACGCCTATTCACCAAGGGTCTTCGTCTCGATGCACGACTACGTCAACTGGCTCCGCCACGCCTCGCCCTATATCAACGCCCACCGCGACGCCACCTTCGTCGTCATGCTGCCCGGTGACGGCGTCGCCCACCCCAACTTCGGCAACATCGTCCACGACCTGGTGCTGCTGCACAGCCTGGGCGTGCGCCTGGTGCTGGTGCACGGCTCCCGTCCGCAGATCGAATCGCGCCTGGCCGCCCGCGGTATCGAGCCGCGCTTCTACAACGACCTGCGCATCACCGACGGCCCGACCCTGGAAGCGGTGATCGATGCCGTCGGCAGCCTGCGCAGCGCCATCGAGGCGCGGCTGTCCATGGACATGGCCGCCTCGCCCATGCAGGGCTCGCGGCTGAGGGTCGCCAGTGGCAACCTGGTCACCGCGCGCCCGGTGGGGGTGCAGGACGGCGTCGACTTCCACCATACCGGCGAAGTCCGCCGCATCGACCGCCGCGGCATCGGCCGCCTGCTCGACGAGCGCACCATCGTGCTGCTCTCGCCGCTGGGCTATTCCCCCACCGGCGAGACCTTCAACCTGGCCTGCGAAGACGTCGCCATGCGCGCCGCCATCGACCTGGGCGCCGACAAGCTGGTGCTCTACGGCGCCGAGCCAGGCCTGCTGGACGAGCACGGCGCCCTGATCCGCGAGATCGGCCCGCAGCAGATCCCCACCCATCTGGCGCGCCTGGGCAGTTCCTACCAGGCCGAATTGCTCGATGCCGCCGCCCAGGCCACCCGTGGCGGTGTTCGCCGCTGCCACATCGTCGGCTACGCCGAGGACGGCGCCCTGCTCACCGAACTCTTCACCCGCGCCGGCAGCGGCACCCTGGTGGCCCAGGAACCCTTCGAGACCCTGCGCGAAGCGACCATCGCCGACGTCGGCGGCCTGATGGAACTGATCCGCCCGCTGGAAGAGCAGGGCATCCTGGTGCGCCGCTCCCGCGAGGTGCTGGAGCGCGAGATCGAGCAATTCAGCATCGTCGAACGCGAAGGCCTGATCATCGCCTGCGCGGCGCTCTATCCCATCGCCGACTCGGCGGCGGGCGAGCTGGCTTGCCTCGCGGTCAATCCCGACTACCGCCACGGCGGCCGCGGCGACGCCCTGCTGGCACGCATCGAACAACGCGCCCGTGAGCGCGGCCTCGGCACCCTGTTCGTGCTCACCACCAAGACCGCCCATTGGTTCCGCGAACGCGGCTTCGAACCCAGCAGCGTGGAGCGGCTCCCTGCGGCGCGGGCCTCGCTGTACAACTTCCAGCGCAATTCGAAGATCTTCGAGAAGGGCTTGTAAGAGCGCGCGCTCGTAGGTTGGGCTGAGACGGCTCTATCGTCGAAGCCCAACGTTCTGGCTGGCTTCTGGCTGATTACCGAGCTTTCAGATGGTTTTTGTTTCGCCCCCTCGGGCGAGTCACTTTTGCCAGTCGCGGCAAAAGTAACCAAAAACGCTTGCCCCGACCATCCGGCGTTCCGCTTCGCTCCAGGTCCGCTCACCCCAGCGCCGTTCCGGGGTCGGCCTACACGGGCCGTCCATGGCCCGTTAGGCCTCTCGCCGCATCCATGCGGCTCGACCCACTCCACGACACTGGCGTTCGCCCTCCTGAACGGGGCGGTTCGCTAGCCTGAAAGTGTTGGTTGAAGAGCCATAACCGTCCGTAGTGTGGACAACGGCGAAGCCTTGTCCACTGATAGCGTCGGTACCCACCAATGGAAAACGCTGCGCGGTTTTCCACGCTACAAAGGTGTAAGCACCAAGCCTCAGGCTAGCGCCCCGCCCCGTCAGTGAGGCCGAGTGTAGGTGTTGCGGAGGGGGATGCGAGGCAGGACGCCGAGCAAGGCGCGAGGGGCAGGATGCCCCTTCGTGCCGTGCCCTTGGAGCGGCACCGGAGCGAGGGGACCCGCAACGCAGCGGAGGGCCGAAACGTGGGGCAAGCGTTTTTGCTTACTTTTTTCGCGTTTGAAAAAAGTGAGTCGCCCGGGTGGGCGAAACAAGATCCACCAGCAGAACACGATAATCAGCTAGGGCACCAACAAACTCTTTGGCACCGCAACGTTGGGCTTCGACGATGGAGCCGTCTCAACCCAACCTACCTGCCTACACCCCGATCGTCGCCAGAATACTCGCCTGATAGGCCGCCACGAAGGTATCGAAATCCCCCTGGGGCGCCGCCTCGATCTCCGCCTGCTCGTCCAGCGACTGGCGCGCCATCTGGGCATAGCACGCCTGCTCGCCTTCGCTCAGCGGATGGCTGGCGAAATAGGCCGCATGAGCCTCGCTCTGGCGCAGGCCGAAGTCGGCAAAGCTCTCGCCGCGTTCGCGCAGCTCCTGCAGCATCCGCGCCGAGGGGGTGAGGCGGACGTCGGCGACCTTCTGCCGCTGTGCCGCCACCGCCCGGCGGTGAGCGTCACCGCCCAGGCTGGCGTCCAGGGTCTCGGCGCAGCGCTCGATCTGGTCGAGCATCTCCGCCGCCCAGTCGATCATGGTCACCGAGGCGCCATGGCGCTGCAGGCGCAGACCCGGCTTGCGGCCTTCGCGCACCACGCTGGCGAAGTTGTCGGTGCATTCGCTGCACTCGCCGTTGAGCGGCGGGCTGCCTTCCAGGGCGCAATAGAGCAGGAAGGCGTCGAGGAAGAGGGCGGTGGTGGTATCGATGCCCAGCGGCAGGAAGGGATCGATGTCCAGGCAGCGCACCTCGATGTACTGCACGCCACGCGCCATCAGCGCCTGCACCGGCCGCTCGCCGCTGCGGGTGACGCGCTTCGGGCGGATGGTGGCGTAGTACTCGTTCTCGATCTGCAGGATGTTGGTGTTGAGCTGCACCCACTCGCCGTTCTGGTGCGTGCCGATTTCCGCATAGGGCGGGTAGGGCGTGCCCACCGCGCGTCTCAGGCTCTCGGTGTAGGTGGTCAGGTCGTTGTAGTCCGGCGTCAGGCTGGCCTGGGCGTTGCTCTGGTAGCCCAGGTCGCTCATGCGCAGGCTGGTGGCATGGGGCAGGTACAGAGTCCGCTCGTCGAGGGTCTGCAGCTGGTGCGGCCGGCCGCGCAGGAACCCCACGTCCAGTGCCGGCGAGGCGCCGAACAGGTACATCAGCAGCCAGCTATAACGGCGGAAGTTGCGGATCAGGGCGATGTAGCGAGCCGACTGGTAGTCGCGGGCGTCGCGGGCGTCACCCTCCTGCTGGCGCAGCAGTTCCCAGGCCGCTTCCGGCAGCGAGAAGTTGTAGTGGATGCCGGCGATGCATTGCATGGTGCGGCTGTAGCGCAGGGCCAGACCACGCCGATAGACGTGCTTGAGCCGGCCGATGTTGGAGCTGCCGTAGTCGGCGATGGGGATCTCGTCTTCGGCCGGCAACGCGCAGGGCATGGAACCGCTCCAGAGGCGCTCGCCATCGAGTTCGGCGACCGCGGCGCGATGCACCCGATCCAGGGCGGCCAGCACCTCGGGGGTGCGGGTACCGGTGGGGGTGATGAATTCCAGCAGGGCCTCGGAGTAGTCCGTGGTGATCTGCGGATGGGTCAGGGCCGAGCCCAGCGCCTGCGGATGGGGGTGCCGGGACAACTGGCCACGGGCGTCCACCCGCAGGGTCTCGCGCTCGATGCCGTGCAGGCATTCGGCCAGAAGGGTGGGATCAGCGCCGAGCAGGGCCAGGCGGCGGGACAGGATATCGCTCAAGTTGACTTCCTTTGGCGGTACTCGCCCCGGGCAGGGTAGAAGAAACCGACTGAAATGAGGGTTGCCGGCCAGGGCCGACGCGGGGGCAGCAGTCACTGCTGCGGTCCGGGTTCAAGCCTCAGACCGCAACCCGCTCAGTTGTCTCCCAGCGTAGCTCAGGCAGCGGCAAAGGGCGATATGCGCCGCTTCGCTGCCGCCCGGGCTGGCCGGTCACAGACAGGCGAAGGTCGCCTGGGCCAGGGCGATCAGCTTGTCGCCTTGATGCACCTGGGCTTCCAGCACATGGGTCTTGCGACCCGGGTGGATCACCCGGGCGCGACAGACCAGTTCGCCTTCGCTGACGCCACGCACGTAGTTGACCTTGCACTCCAGGGTCACGCTGCCGGGCTGGCCGTCGAACAGGCTGTGGCTGGCCTGGCCCAGGGCGGTGTCGATCAGCGAGAAGATGGCCCCGCCGTGCAGCTTGCCATGCAGGTTGATGAGCCTGTCCTGCACGCTCATGCGCACCTCGGACTCGCCGGCCTCGGCTTTGTGGATGGTCATGCCCAGCAGGGTGCTGAAGGCGCTGTCCTTGCCTACGGGAGAACCGCTCATGCCTATTTCCTCAGTTGCTTGGCGTTGGCGAACAGCGACGCCATGGCATTGTTGGCCGGCGTGGCCTGGGTCTGACGCGGGGCGCTCTTGTCGGCGCGGGGCTTGCCGCCGTTGCCGCGAGCCTGGCCGCCGGGCTTGCCGTCGACCTTCTCGCCGGGGGTGTCGCCCATGCGCATGGACAGCCCCACGCGATTGCGCGGCACGTCCACCTCCATCACCTTGACCTTGACGATGTCGCCCGCCTTGACCACCTCGTAGGGGTCCTTGACGAACTTCTCCGACAGGGCGCTGATGTGCACCAGGCCATCCTGGTGCACGCCGATGTCGACGAAGGCGCCGAAGTTGGTGACGTTGGTGATGACGCCCTCCAGCACCATGCCCGGCTTGAGGTCGGAGAGTTTCTCCACGCCGTCCTGGAACACCGCGGTCTTGAATTCTGGACGTGGATCGCGACCCGGCTTGTCCAGTTCCTGGAGGATGTCGGTCACCGTCGGCAGGCCAAAGCTCTCGTCGGTGAATTTCTTCGGATCCAGGCGCTTGAGAAAGGCCGAGTCGCCGATCAGCGAGCGGATGTCGCGGCCGGTGTCGGCGGCGATGCGCTGCACCAGCGGATAGGTCTCCGGGTGCACCGCCGAGGCGTCCAGCGGATTGGCGCCGCTCATGACGCGCAGGAAGCCGGCGGCCTGCTCGAAGGTCTTCTCGCCCAGCCGCGGCACCTTCTTCAGCGCCTCGCGGGTGGCGAAGGCGCCGTTGGCGTCGCGGAATTGCACGATGTTCTGCGCCAGGGTGGCGTTGAGGCCGGAAATCCGCGCCAGCAGGGCGGCGGAAGCCGTGTTCACGTCCACGCCCACGGCGTTCACGCAGTCTTCCACCACGGCGTCCAGGCTGCGCGCCAGCTTGAGCTGGGAGACGTCGTGCTGGTACTGGCCGACGCCGATGGACTTGGGCTCGATCTTCACCAGCTCGGCCAGCGGATCCTGCAGGCGGCGGGCGATGGACACGGCGCCACGCAGGGAGACGTCCAGCTCGGGGAATTCACGGGCGGCCAGTTCCGAGGCGGAGTACACCGAGGCGCCGGCTTCGCTGACCATCACCTTGGTCAGGCCCAGGCCCGGGTACTTGCTGATCAGCTCGCCGGCCAGCTTGTCGCTCTCGCGGCTGGCGGTGCCGTTGCCGATGGCGATCAGGTCCACGCCGTGCTTGGTGCAGAGCACGCCGAGGGTGGCCAGGGTCTGGTCCCACTGATTGCGCGGCGCATGGGGATAGACGGTGTCGGTGGCCAGCAGCTTGCCGGTGGCGTCCACCACCGCGACCTTGCACCCGGTGCGCAGACCCGGGTCCAGCGCCAGGGTGGTGCGCGGACCGGCCGGCGCGGCCAGCAGCAGGTCGTGCAGATTGCGGGCGAAGACCGCGATGGCCTCTTCCTCGGCCTTTTCGCGCAGCTCGCCGAGCAGATCGGTTTCCAGGGAGGTATAGAGCTTGACCTTCCAGGTCCAGCGCACCACCTCGGCCAGCCACCTGTCCGCGGCGCGACCTTCGTTCTTCAGGCCGAAATGCGCGGCGATCAGCCCTTCGCAGGGATGGGCGATGCCCGGGCCTTCTTCGCCGAGCTTGAGCGCGGCGCTGAGGATGCCCTCGTTGCGCCCGCGGAAGATCGCCAGGGCCCGATGCGAGGGCACCGCCTTGAAGGGCTCGTCATGCTCGAAGTAGTCGCTGAACTTGGCGCCTTCGGTCTCCTTGCCGGGCACCAGGCGCGCGCTGAGGATGGCGTCCTGCTGCAGGACGCCGCGCAGCCGCGCCAGCAGGTCGGCGTCTTCGGCGAAGCGCTCCATGAGGATGTACTTGGCGCCTTCCAGGGCGGCCTTGACGTCCGCCACGCCCTTGTCCGCGTCGACATAGGCGGCCGCCTCGGACTCGGGATTCAGGGTCGGATCGCCCAGCAGCGCCTCGGCCAGCGGGCCGAGGCCGGCCTCCAGGGCGATCTGGCCCTTGGTGCGGCGCTTCTGCTTGTAGGGCAGATAAAGGTCCTCCAGCCGCGTCTTGGTATCGGCCAGATTGATCTCGCGCGCCAGTTCGGCGGTCAGCTTGCCCTGTTCCTCGATGCTGGCCAGCACCGCACCGCGGCGCTCTTCCAGCTCGCGCAGATAGCGCAGTCGCTCTTCGAGATGACGCAGCTGGGTGTCGTCCAGGCTGCCGGTGACTTCCTTGCGGTAACGGGCGATGAAGGGCACGGTCGACCCTTCGTCGAGCAGCGCCACGGCGGCGGCGACCTGTTGCGGGCGGGCGCCGAGCTCCTCGGCGATACGGCTATTGATATCCATCGGGCTACCTGGCTGGCACAAGAAAAAGCGGGCCGCAGTATACCCGAGCCCACCGGGCCGCCGCTTCCTGCGCCACCACCACCGCCCGCGGTGGGGCAAAATCTGCTAACAATGGCCCAACGCCGCGGTCGGATGGCCTACGGCATAATCCAGTGCTAGATCACAAGGAGATATTATGAGCACCCCTGCTGCCCCAGAAGGTGAAAAGATCCTGGTCGTCGATGACGACGCCCGGCTGCGCCGCCTCTTGGAGCGTTTTCTAGCCGAACAGGGTTATCGCGTACGCACCGTCGAGAGCGCCGAACAGATGGACCGCCTGTTGGCGCGGGAAGTCTTCAATCTGGTCGTTCTCGATCTGATGATGCCTGGCGAAGACGGCCTGTCCGCCTGCGGTCGGCTGCGTGAGAGCGGCAATCGCATCCCCATCATCATGCTGACCGCCAAGGGCGACGAAGGCAGCCGCATCCAGGGCCTCGACCAGGGTGCCGACGACTATCTGGCCAAGCCCTTCAACCCGCTGGAGCTGGTGGCCCGCATCAAGGCCGTGCTGCGTCGCCAGGCCCCGGTGGTACCTGGCGCCCCCGCCGGGACCGACGAGGTGGTGACCTTTGGCGACTACGCCCTGCACCTGGCCACCCGCGAACTCAAGCGTGGCGAAGAGACCCACATGCTCACCACCGGCGAATTCGCCGTGCTCAAGGCGCTGGTCGATCACGCCCGCGAGCCGCTGACCCGCGACAAGCTGATGAATCTGGCCCGCGGTCGCGAATGGGATGCCTTGGAGCGCTCCATCGACGTCCAGATTTCGCGTCTGCGCCGGATGATCGAGCCCGATCCGTCCAAGCCGCGCTATATCCAGACCGTATGGGGCGTGGGTTACGTCTTCGTACCGGACGGCGCCGGCAAGTAAGGCAGGTAGCCGGGGCATCGCGCCCCGGCTAGGGGGTGGCTCAGGCGAACAAGCCTTGATGCACGCCCACCAGCAGAAATATCCCCAGCAGCGCGCGATAGATGATGAAGGGCCAGGTCGAGAAGCGTTCCAGAAAGCGCATCAGGCCCCAGATCGCCGCGAACGCCGACAGGCTCGCCACCAACAGTCCCACCAGCAGCAGCGACCAGGCCTCGGCCGGGATGTGCGCGTGCCAGAGCACCACCAGCTCCTTGAGTCCCGCCAGGGCGATGGCCGGCAGGCCCAGCAGGAAGGAGAAGCGCGCGGCTTCCTCGCGACGCAGATTGAGGAACATGGCGGCGGTCAGGGTCGAGCCCGAGCGGGACACGCCCGGAATCAGCGCGCCGACCTGGGCGATCCCCACGATCAGGGCATCGCGCAGGCGCATCTGCGAGATGTCTCTGTTATGCCGGCAGAGCCGCTCCGCCAGGGCCAGCAGGGCGGCCATGGCCAGACAGGCATAGCCGATAACGCTCAGGCCGCGCAGGGGCGAGTCGCAGGCGTTGAGCAGGGGCGCCAGCAAGAGTCCGGCGATGCAGATGGGAATGGTCGCCAGCACGATCATCACTGCCAGCAGGAAGTCCGGGCTGTCGAAGTCGCGCTGGCGCACCGCAGCGAGGCTGCCCCGGGTCACACCGCTGACATCGCGCCAGAAGTAGCTGATCACCGCGGCTAGGGCCGCCATCTGCATGGCGGCGGAAAAGGCCGAACCGGGATCGCGCCAGCCGAGCAGCGCCGGGACCACCCGCATGTGCGCCGTGGACGAAATGGGAAGCAGCTCGGTGATACCCTGCACCACACCGAGAAAGGCGATCTGCGCATAGCTGAGCGAGGCGAAGCCGATGTCCAGGCCGGTCTGGCAGATGTCGGACACGAGAGAACTCCAGGTCGAAGGGAAAAAATGGACGAGCAAATGTATCCGAATGTTTCCATGTCGGGTTGCCTATCTGAACCCTGCAACCCCAGAGGTTGTGATGGCTTTCGCGCCGTTTTGCGCGGAAATCCTGGTCGATGAAGGCGCCTAGCTGGTTTCCCCAGAGTTTCTTCGCCCGCTCGCTATGGATGGTCCTGCTCGCGGTGCTGTTTTCCAAGGCGCTGACCCTGGTCTATCTGCTGCTCAACGAGGACGTCCTGGTCGATCGCCAGTACAGTCATGGCGCGGCTCTGACGCTCAGGGCCTACTGGGCCACCCCGGAAGCCGAGCGGCCGCGCATCGCCCAGGCCGCCGGCCTGCGCTACGAGTCGCCCGAGACCGTACCGGCCGGGGAGTACCACTGGCCCTACAGCGAGATCTTCGAGCGCCAGATGAAACAGGAGCTGGGCGAGGAGACCGAGGTGCGGGTGCGGGTCCAGCACGGGCCAGCGCTCTGGGTGCTGGCGCCCACCCTTGGGCCGGACTGGATCAAGATCCCGCTGATGGCCCACCCCCTGCGCGGTCAGCACATCTGGAGCGTACTCGGCTGGTTCCTGGCCATCGGCCTGCTGTCCGTCGGCGCCGCCTGGGTCTTCGTGCGGCAGCTCAACCAGCCCTTGCGTCGCCTGGTGAATGCCGCGCGCGAGCTGGGCAAGGGGCGTAGCGTACGGCTGCCGGAAACCGATGCCCCCAGCGAGATCCAGGACGTCTACCACGCCTTCAACCAGATGGCCGAAGACGTCGAGCAGGCCGGTCGCGAGCGCGAGCTGATGCTGGCCGGCGTCTCCCATGACCTGCGCACGCCCCTGACTCGCCTGCGGCTGGCGGTGGAGCTGATGCCGCCGGCCGAGCGCGAAGAGGCGGAGGACATGATCCGCGACATCGAGGACATGAACGCCATCCTCGACCAGTTCCTCGCCTTCGTCCGTGACGGTCGCGACGAACCTCAGGAACTCACCAACCTCAACGAGCTGGCTCGCCAGGTGGTGGCGCCCTACAACCAGCACACGGAGCGGGTGCGGCTGATGCTGGACGTCCTGCCGCCGCTGCCGGTGCGACGCATCTCCTTCAAGCGGCTGCTGACCAACCTGGTGGAAAACGCCCTGCGCCATGGCGGCGGTGGCGGTATCGAGGTGGTCGGGCAGGTCGCGGGATCGGCCACGGCGCCCTATGTCGCCCTGAGCGTCATGGATCGTGGTCCCGGCATCGATCCCAAGGACCTGCAGGACATCTTCAATCCCTTCACCCGAGGCAATCGCGCCCGCACCGTCAGCGGTTCCGGGCTGGGCCTGGCCATCGTCAAGCGCATCGCCGCGCAGCACGGCGGCAGCGCCGAGCTGCGCAATCGCGAAGGCGGCGGTGTGGAAGCCCGGGTGCTGTTGCCCCTGGGCCTGCTGCTCCCCCGTAGCGCCAGCTGATCTCTCGACCATGGCGGAGCTACACCTGAGCCTGTAGGAGCAACTGTCCTAGCGCGGCCATGGGCCGCTCCTACGGTTACGCCGGAGGCTGTAGGAGCGGCCCATGGCCGCGATAACGCGAATGCCCACACCACCCCTGGAGCAAATGCCTCAACCCTTGCCCTTGGTCCGCGTCAGCCCCGGCTCGGCGTTCTTCTCCAGGTACTCGATGATGATCCCGGCCACGTCCTTGCCGGTGGTCTGCTCGATGCCTTCCAGGCCGGGCGAGGAATTGACCTCCATCACCAGCGGGCCGTGATTGGATCTGAGGATATCCACCCCGGCCACGCTCAGGCCCATGGCCCGGGCCGCACGCAGGGCGGTCATGCGTTCCTCTGGGGTGATCTTGATCAGGCTGGCGGTACCGCCGCGATGCAGATTGGAGCGGAATTCCCCGGGCGCGGCCTGGCGTTTCATCGCGGCGATCACCTTGTCGCCGACCACGAAGCAGCGGATGTCCGCGCCGCCCGCCTCGCGGATGTATTCCTGCACCATGATGTTCTGCTTGAGCCCCATGAAGGCCTCGATCACCGATTCGGCTGCCTTCTCGGTCTCGCACAGCACCACCCCGATGCCCTGGGTGCCTTCCAGCACCTTGATCACCAGCGGCGCGCCATTGACCATCCGGATCAGGTCCGGCACGTCGTCCGGAGAATGGGCGAAGCCCGTCACCGGCAGGCCGATGCCCTTGCGCGAGAGCAGCTGCAGGGAGCGCAACTTGTCGCGCGAACGGCTGATGGCCACGCTCTCGTTGAGCGGAAAGACCCCTTGCATCTCGAACTGGCGCAGCACCGCGCAGCCATAGAAGGTCACCGAGGCACCGATGCGCGGGATGACTGCGTCGAAGCCTTCCAACGGTTTGCCGCGGTAATGGATCTGTGGCTTGTGGCTGGCGATGTTCATGTACGCGCGCAAGGTGTCGACCACGACCACCTCATGGCCGCGGCTGACGCCGGCTTCGACCAGGCGCCGGGTGGAGTACAGATTGGGGTTACGCGAGAGAACGGCGATTTTCATGGGGCACCGGAGGCCGGAGTAAGGGACAACTGGGGTTTGTCTTGCGCATAGGAGACGGCCGGATTCACCAGCAGGCCACCATCGATCAAGGCCTTGGAGCCGAGCAGCATGCGATAGCGCATGCTCTTGCGACAGGCTAGGGTGAATTCCACCGGCCACTGGCATTCGCCCAGGGCCAGCAGGGTACGGATGACATAGCGGGTCTGGGCGATACCGTTGGAACTGCGGATGGTCTTTTTCGCCACCAGCGGCGCTTCGCAATGGCGATGCCGGGATTGGACCAGGGTGCCCAGGTGCACGGTGAATCTCACCCAGCGTTCCTTGCCGCGCATGAAGGGCTGGACTTCCGTCGCATGCAGGGCCGAGGTGCTGGCGCCGGTATCGATCTTGGCTCTCAGGCCCACCACGCCCAGTTCGGGCAAGGCCACCCACTCACTCAGGCCGATAATGACCGGTTCGGCGGAATTGCTCATCGCTGCTCCTTGAAATCAGTGGCCTCCGCCTAAATGTTGCGGATCGACGAGCTGCTTGAAGGCTGGTTTGGCGAACAGATAACCCTGCATCAGCTCGATCCCGAGGTCGCGCAGGCAATCGCGTTCGGCCACGGTCTCTACGCCCTCGGCGATTACCTGGGTGCCCAATTCGCGGCACATGACGATCAGGTTGCGCACGATGGTCCGCCGCACCTGGTCCCGGTCGATGTCGCGGATGAGCGCCATGTCGAGCTTGACCAGGTCGGGTTGGAATTCGGCCAGCAGCGTCAGGCCGGAATGACCGGCACCGAAGTCGTCGATGGCGGTCTTGAAGCCGAATTGCTGATACTCGCGCAGGATGTGCGTCAGGTGGTTGCTGGCCACGTGCTCGGTTTCCACCGTCTCGAAGATCAGCCGCTCCAGGGGAAAGCCGTGCTCACGCGCGGCGGCCAGGGTGCTGCGGATGCACAGCTCCGGACGATAGACGGCGTTGGGCAGGAAGTTGATCGACAAACTCTCCTGCAGGCCCAAGATCGCCGCGGTGGCGATCGCCTTGGTGCGGCAGAGCTGGTCGAAACGATAGCGGTTACTGTCGGTCACCTGATTGAGCACCGACAGCGCGCCTTCGCCGCCCGGTCCGCGTACCAGCGCTTCCCGAGCGAAGACCGCGCCTTTGCCCAGGTCCACGATGGGCTGATAGGCGAAGTCGAAGTCGAAGCCCAGGGGTTCCGACTGCTGGCAACCCGCGCAGCGGGTCTGGCCGGTCAGGTCGGAAGGAAAGAATGTGGTCATGGCTCTCCAGAGGCACGCTTGCAGCGTCGGTCCGATGGTTTAGAGTTCTTGAGAAGAGTCTAAGACCCAATAGGGGACCTTTTATTCGATGTATGCAGTAGATCACACTGAAGAACGGATGCGCCTCGACAAATGGCTGTGGGCGGCACGTTTTTTCAAGACCCGTGCGTTGGCCAAGGCAGCCCTCGAAGGCGGCAAGGTCCAGTGCCGTGGCGAGCGCTGCAAGCCCAGCAAGGAGCCCCGTGTTGGCGATGTTCTCACCATTCGTCAGGGCTATGACGAAAAGACCGTGGTGATCGTCGCCCTGTCGCAGAATCGCCGCGGTGCGCCCGAAGCCCAGCAGCTCTATACCGAGACGCCGGAAAGCCTCAAGGCGCGCGAGCAGGCCGCAGCCGCGCGTAAGGCGGGCAACCTCGGGTTACAGACCGATGGCCGGCCCACCAAGAAGCAGCGTCGACAGATCCATCAGTTCCGCGAGTACGTCCACCCGTTCGACGACTGATCCCGTCGCGACTCGGCGGATCCCTTTCCTGGCCAGGTCCGCTCGCCGGTCCTGGCGTGCGCCGTGAGCGTCACGTTTCGCGGCCTTCCTCCTTATATAGGTAGTTCATGACTTCCCACGATTTCACCCAACGCTTCCTGTTCGACGAAACCGACGTCCGCGGCGAACTGGCCACGCTGGACCGCAGTTACGTCGAGGTCCTAGCCAAGCATTCCTACCCCGAGCCGGTCGCCCAGCTGCTGGGCGAGATGCTGGCGGCGGCTGCCCTGCTGTGCGGAACCCTCAAGTTCGAAGGGCTGCTGGTGCTCCAGGCACGCTCCAGCGGCCCCATCCCGCTGCTCATGGTCGAATGTTCCAGCGAACGTGAGGTGCGCGGCATCGCCCGCTACGAAGAAGCCGAGATCACCGCGTCCGCCTCCCTGGGCGAGCTCATGCCCGATGGCGTCCTGGCCCTGACCATCGATCCCCGGCATGGCCAGCGTTACCAGGGCATCGTCCCGCTGGAGGGCGCCAACCTGGCCGAATGCCTGTCCGGCTACTTCGCCACCTCCGAACAACTGCCCACCCGTTTCTGGCTGAACGCCGACGGTCGCCGCGCCCGCGGCCTGCTGCTCCAGCAGCTGCCGCCGTCGCGCATCAAGGATGCCCAGGCCCGTCAGGACAGTTGGGAGCATGTCGTCACCCTGGCCGATACCCTCACGGCCGAAGAGCTGCTGGGTCTCGACAACGAGGTGATCCTGCATCGCCTGTTCCACGAGGAAGCGGTGCGCCTGTTCGACGAGCAACCGGTGGCCTTCAGCTGCAGCTGCTCGCGTGATCGGGCGGCCAATGCCCTGATCAGCATGGGGCAGGCGGACGTCGAGAGTCTGCTCTACGAACAGCAGGGAGAAATTCGGGTCGATTGTCAGTTTTGCAATGAGCAGCAGGTGTTCGACGCCGCCGATATCACGCAGATTTTTGCGGGCGGCGGCACGCAAACCCCAGGAAATACCCGGCACTAGCCGTTGCAAAAGCCCGAAGGCTTTCTGGCATAATCCCGCAACGTGTAGTTCTGCCGTGTAAGAGCTACAAGCATGAGGAACGGCCCAGGGCCATGGGGAACGAAATGACGAAAGCCAACGTGTATACCGATATCAGCGTCGCGCAGTTAGTGGAAGAGTCCCTGCGACGTGGCGAAGGAGAGCTGGCCGCCAATGGCTCGCTGGTCGTCAAGACGGGGCATCGCACGGGGCGTTCGCCGGTAGATCGCTTCATCGTCGAGGAAGCCTCCACGCGCGATGCCATCCACTGGGGGGCGATCAACCGTGCCTTCCCGGAGGAGAAGTTCGCACCGCTGTGGGAGCGCGTCAGCGCCTACCTGGACGAGCGTGATCAATTCGTCTCCCACGTGCATGTAGGTGCCGATGTCGAGCACTACCTGCCCTTCGTCATGCGCACCCAGACCGCCTGGCACAACCTGTTCGGCCGCTGCCTGTTCATCAATCCGGCCGAATACAATCCTCAGTCCAAGCCGGCCTGGGAGATCATCAACGCGCCTGAGTTCGTTTGCGAGCCCGCACGTGACGGTACCAATTCCGACGGTACCGTCATCATCAACTTCGCCGCTCGCAAGGTGCTGATCGCCGGCATGCGCTACGCCGGCGAGATGAAGAAGGCCATGTTCTCGGTGCAGAACTTCCTGCTGCCGGAAAAGGACGTGCTGCCGATGCACTGCGCCGCCAACGTGGGCGAGGAGGGTGATGTCACCCTGTTCTTCGGTCTCTCCGGCACCGGCAAGACCACCCTGTCCGCCGACCAGAGCCGCTACCTCATCGGTGACGACGAGCACGGCTGGGGCGTGGGCACCGTCTTCAACATGGAAGGGGGTTGCTACGCCAAGTGCATCGACCTGTCCGAGAAGAACGAGCCGGTGATCTGGAAGGCCATCCAGTTCGGCGCCGTGCTGGAGAACGTGGTTCTGGATCCCCAGACCCGTCAGCCCAACTATGCCGACGACAGCCTGACCCAGAACAGCCGGGCAGCCTATCCGCGCGAGCTGATCGACAAGCGCGCCGAGCACAACCTGGGTGGCGAGCCCAACGCGGTCATCTTCCTGACCTGCGACCTCACCGGTGTCCTGCCCCCGGTATCCATCCTTAATAATGAGCAGGCGGCCTACCACTTCCTGTCCGGCTACACCGCCCTGGTCGGCTCGACCGAGATGGGTTCCGGTCCCGGCATCAAGTCGACCTTCTCCACCTGCTTCGGCGCGCCCTTCTTCCCACGCCCGGCGGCTGAATACGCCGATCTCCTGATCAAGCGCATCCAGGGCTTCGGCTCCAAGGTGTACCTGGTCAACACCGGCTGGACCGGTGGCGGTTACGGCGTCGGCAAGCGCTTCAACATCCCGACTACCCGTGCGGTCATCGCGGCCATCCAGAGCGGTTCCCTCATCGGTACCGAGACCCGCCACGTGCCGGTCATCAACCTCGACGTCCCGGTCGCCGTTCCCGGCGTGGACAGCGTCCTGCTCAATCCGCGCGACACCTGGCAGGATGGTGCTGCCTATGACGCGGCGGCGCGCGAGCTGGCTGGCAAGTTCGTCGAGAACTTCAAGAAGTTCTCCGGCGTCTCCGAAGGCATCCTGGCGGCCGGTCCCCAGCTGTAAGCAGGGCGATTGCCTGTGAACAAAGGCCGCCGATAGGGCGGCCTTTGTTTTTTAAGCTTTTTTTGCGTTTTGGGGTTGCATGGTTCGTTGTGATTGCATAAACTGCGCCCGCTTTCGCTGATAACGCTAGCGAGCGACGCGAAAGCATTGATTGTTAAGGGAATTTTAAAAAGATCCTTGACAAGAGGAGGGCAGATGAAGAAAATGCCGCCTCACTTTGGAGGGGTTCCCGAGTGGCCAAAGGGATCAGACTGTAAATCTGACGTCGCAGACTTCGAAGGTTCGAATCCTTCCCCCTCCACCAGATTGCTAGAGCGCTTAGGCTCTGCGGGTATAGTTCAGTGGTAGAACCTCAGCCTTCCAAGCTGATGATGCGGGTTCGATTCCCGCTACCCGCTCCAGTTTGACTGGCAAATGTTTCGCTCATGTAGCTCAGTTGGTAGAGCACACCCTTGGTAAGGGTGAGGTCAGCGGTTCAAATCCGCTCATGAGCTCCATCTTAAAAAGGCAGATATGAAAATATCTGCCTTTGTTTTAATGGCGGCATTGCTTTGCTCAATTCGTGAAGGGAGAGAGTGTCGATGGCTAAAGAAAAGTTTGAACGTAACAAGCCGCACCTGAACGTGGGTACCATCGGTCACGTTGACCATGGCAAGACCACGCTGACCGCAGCGCTGACCAAAGTCTGTGCCGATACCTGGGGCGGTTCCGCTCGTGGTTTCGACCAGATCGACAACGCGCCGGAAGAAAAGGCTCGCGGTATCACCATCAACACCTCCCACGTTGAGTACGACTCGGCGATCCGTCACTACGCGCACGTCGACTGCCCCGGCCACGCCGACTACGTGAAGAACATGATCACCGGTGCTGCCCAGATGGACGGCGCGATCCTGGTTTGCTCGGCTGCTGACGGCCCCATGCCGCAGACCCGCGAGCACATCCTGCTGTCCCGTCAGGTAGGCGTTCCCTACATCGTCGTGTTCCTGAACAAGGCCGACATGGTTGACGACGCCGAGCTGCTGGAACTGGTCGAAATGGAAGTTCGCGATCTGCTGAACACCTACGACTTCCCGGGCGACGACACCCCGATCGTCATCGGCTCCGCGCTGATGGCTCTGAACGGTAACGACGACAACGAAATGGGTACCTCCGCCGTGCGCAAGCTGGTCGAGACCCTGGACTCGTACATCCCCGAGCCCGAGCGTGCCATCGACAAGCCGTTCCTGATGCCGATCGAAGACGTGTTCTCGATCTCCGGTCGCGGCACCGTGGTAACCGGTCGTGTCGAGCGTGGCATCGTCAAGGTCCAGGAAGAAGTCGAGATCGTGGGCATCAAGGCCACCGTCAAGACCACCTGCACCGGCGTTGAAATGTTCCGCAAGCTGCTGGACGAAGGCCGTGCTGGCGAGAACGTCGGCGTGCTGCTGCGTGGCACCAAGCGTGAAGACGTGGAGCGTGGCCAGGTGCTGGCCAAGCCGAACACCATCAAGCCGCACACCAAGTTCGAGTGCGAAGTGTACGTGCTGTCCAAGGAAGAAGGTGGTCGTCACACCCCGTTCTTTAAGGGCTACCGTCCGCAGTTCTACTTCCGCACCACCGACGTGACCGGTAACTGCGAGCTGCCGGAAGGCGTCGAGATGGTGATGCCGGGCGACAACATCAAGATGGTTGTCACCCTGATCGC
>NZ_FOED01000005.1:0-435803 GCF_900110545.1 Pseudomonas sp. Snoq117.2
CTGTTGTGGAGCTGGACGGCTGGGTCAGACACAAACTTCGCTGCGTCATCTGGCGCCAATGGAAGCGGCCCTCTACGAGGGCCCGCAACCTGATGCGCTTGGGGCTGGGCGAAGAGCGTGCCTGCAAATCGGCCTTCAACGGTCGCGGCCCATGGTGGAACTCTGGAGCGCCACATATGAATCAGGCGCTGCCGAAGAAGCTCTGGGATCGACTCGGGCTTGTCTCGATACTGGATACGATCAACCGGCTTAGCCGCATGACCTGAACCGCCGTGTACGGAACCGTACGCACGGTGGTGTGAGAGGACGGCGGGTGTGAACCCGCCTCCTACTCGATTAGAGGATTGGGGTGCGGGCATCCCGGACGACGTTTGTTCCAGTGGAAAAGACTGAGCCGTTTTCCACGCTACGGTGGTTCCTCTTCGCGGCAGCGGCGGTGCATTGATGCGTCCGGGCGGACGAAACATCCCCTCTCCCTTTGGGAGAGGGGATGTTTGGATCAAGCCTTGTACCCAGGCTATGCCGAGACCGCTGGCTGGCTGATCGGCATAGCACTACTTGCCCTCTCGCGCAAAAAATCGCAGTCTGCCGATCTCCTTCCAGCCAGACCCGTGCCCGCGCGATGATCCAGAGCAAGCTTCCCGACCTCGCCGTCACCATCTTTACCCGCATGTCCCAGCTCGCCGCCCAGACCGGTGCGCTGAATCTGTCCCAGGGCTTTCCCGACTTCGACGGCCCCGCCGAGTTGCTCGCGGCGGTCGGTCGCCATGTCGCGGCGGGCCACAACCAGTACGCACCCATGACCGGATTGCCGACGCTGCGCCAGCAGGTAGCGGCCAAGGTTGCCGCCTTCTATGGCCGCGAGGTGGATGCCGAGGCCGAGGTCACCATCGTGCCCGGGGCCACCCAGGGCCTGTTCTGCGCCCTGCAGACCCTGGTGCGGCCAGGCGACGAGGTGATCGTCTTCGACCCCTGCTACGACAGCTACGAACCCTCGGTGCAACTGGCCGGCGGGCGCTGCGTGCACGTGCCTCTGGCGCTGCCGAGCTTCGGTATCGACTGGACGGCGCTGGAAGCGGCCCTGAGTCCGCGTACCCGCGCCATCGTGCTCAATACCCCGCACAACCCCAGTGGCGCTCTGGTCAGCGCCGCCGAGTTGGATCGCCTGGCCGCACTGATCCGCGGGCGCGATCTCTATCTGGTCAGCGACGAGGTCTATGAGCACCTGGTCTACGACGGCGAGCGCCATGCCAGCGTCACCGCCCACGACGAACTCTATGCCCGCGCCTTCGTGGTCAGCTCCTTCGGCAAGACCTATCACGTCACCGGCTGGAAGACCGGCTATGTGGTAGCGCCGCCGGCGCTGTCGGCCGAGTTGCGCAAGGTGCACCAGTACGTGAGCTTCTGCGGAGTGACGCCGATCCAGGCCGCCCTGGCCGACTTCATGGCCGCCCATCCCGAGCACCTCAGCGAGCTGCCGGCCTTCTACCAGGCCAAGCGCGATCTCTTCTGCGATCTCCTGGGTAACTCGCGCTTCACCTTCCAGCGCGCCGCCGGCACCTATTTCCAGGTGGTGGACTATTCCGCCATCCGCCCGGATCTGGACGACGTGGCCATGGCCGAATGGCTGACTCGCGAGCATGGCGTCGCCGCCATTCCGCTGTCGGTGTTCTACCAGACGCCGCCCGCTGACCTGCGCCTGGTGCGCTTCTGCTTCGCCAAGCGCGAAGACACCCTGCGTCAGGCAGCGGAGCGGCTATGCGCGATCTGACCCCCACCCAGGACCTGCGCCTGGCGCTGCTGCAGAGCGAACTGGCCTGGCATGACCCGGCCGCCAATCGCGCCCATTTCGAGCGTCTGCTGACGGCTGTGGGCGAGACCGATCTGGTCATCCTGCCGGAGATGTTCACCACCGGCTTTTCCATGGAATCGGCGGCCCTCGCCGAACCCGCCGATGGGCCGACCGCCGCCTGGCTGCGCGAACAGGCCCGGCGTATCGGCGCCGTGGTGACGGGCAGCCTGATCGTGCAGGACGAAGCTGGACAGCATCGCAACCGGCTGCTGTGGGCGACGCCCGAAGGCGAGTTGCTGCACTACGACAAGCGTCATCTGTTTCGCATGGCCGGTGAGCACGAGCATTACGCGCCTGGCGAGCAGCGCCTGGTGGTGACGCTCAAGGGGTGGCGGATCCGCCCGCTGATCTGCTACGACCTGAGATTCCCGGTCTGGAGTCGCGCTCGGGACGATACCGACCTGCTGCTCTATGTGGCCAACTGGCCAGCGCCGCGGCGTGGGCATTGGAACCGGCTGCTGCCGGCGCGGGCCATCGAGAATCTCTGCTATGTCGCCGCGGTGAACCGCCTTGGCAGCGACGGCAACGGTCATCCCTATGCCGGTGACAGCCAGGTGCTGGACTTCCAGGGTGAACCCCTGGTCGAGGCCGGCGCGGCGGCCGGCATCTTCCACACGACCCTGTCGGCCGCGGAGCTGGCCGGCTATCGCGAGCGCTTTCCGGCGCAGCGCGATGCCGACGCCTTCCGCCTGGACTGATCAGGCCCAGAAGGGCGCGGGCTGGACGGCATGCTGGTGGATCAGGGCGACGGCCTGGTCCACGTCCGTCGCGGTGGTGTAGCGACCCAGGCTGAATCTGTAGCTGCGCGCGGCCTGTTCGGCGGATAGGCCCAGGCCCAGGAGCACATGAGAGGGTGCCGCCTTGGCCGAACTGCAGGCCGAGGTCGTCGAGAAGGCTAACTGACGCTGCAGCGCCACGGTGTCCAGTGGCGTGGCGAAGGTCAGGTTCAGGGTATGGGGAATGCGCTGCCGGGCGCAGCCATTGAGCTGCATGCCGTTCAACGTCTGCACCCCTGCCAGGAACCGCTCGCGCAATTGACCAAGACGCTCGTTTTCCCGCGTCATGGCCTGGCCGGCGAGGGCGAAGGCAGTGCCCATGCCGACGATCTGGTGAGTGGCCAGGGTGCCGGAGCGCAGCCCGCGCTCATGGCCGCCGCCGTGGATCTGCGCCTGCAGGGCACCCTCCGCCCGCGGGCCGACGTAGAGGGCGCCGATGCCCTTAGGACCGTAGGTCTTGTGCGCGGAAAAGGACATCAGATCGACATCCAGGCCGTTCAGGTCGATGGCGACCTTGCCGGTGGCCTGGGCGGCGTCCACATGGAAGAGGGCGCCACGGGCGCGGACCAGCCGGCCGATGGCGTCGATGTCGGTCAGGGTGCCCAGCTCGTTGTTCACCAGCATCAGCGAGACCAGGCAGGTGTCGTCTCGCCAGGCCTGCTCGACGGCGGCGGGGGTGATCAGACCTGCTGCGTCAGGCGTCAGGTAGGTTACGGTGAAGCCCTCGGCTTCCAGTTGGGCCGCGGTATCCAGGACCGCCCGGTGTTCCAGGCAACTGGTGATCAGGTGGCCGCGCCCGCGACGACGGGCCACGCCGAGCAGGGCGAGGTTGTTGGATTCGGTGGCGCCGGAGGTCCAGACCAGCTGTGCGGGCTGGGCGCCGACCAGGGCGGCTACCTGCTGGCGAGCGCTATCCACAGCCTGCTGGGCGTCGTTGCCGAAGGCATGGCCGCGGGAGGCGGGATTGCCGAAGACGCCCTGGCGGCCCAGGCAACCCAACATGGCCTCGATGACGACATCGTCGACGGGGGTAGTGGCGGCGTAGTCGAAATACAGGGGGTAAGCGTCCATGGCGGCCTCGAGCGTTTGAGTGAAACTAGGCTAACGCTCACGCTCGTGAAGAAATTTGCTTTTTTATCTCTTATTGGCGTTTTTATGAGAATAGAATTCTCTTAAATAGCTTTTATGGAGAAAGCCGTTTCATGGATCGCTTCGATCGCGCCATCCTCGAGATCTTGCAGCAGGACAGCACCCGACCGGTGGCCGATATCGCCGAGCGTATCGGCCTGGGCACCACCGCCTGTTGGCGGCGGATCCAGAAGCTGGAGGAGCAGGGGGTCATCCGCGCCCGGGTGGCGCTGCTCGATCCCCGCCAGCTCAACGTGGGGGTGACGGTGTTCGTCTCGGTGCGCACCAACCAGCACGCCATGGACTGGCTGCAGCGCTTCCACGCGGCGGTGGCGGCCATTCCGGAGGTGGTGGAGCTCTATCGCATGGCCGGCGACACGGATTACCTGATGCGCATCGTGGTGCCGGACATCGCCGCCTACGATGGTGTGTACAAACGGCTGATCCAGGTACCGGGGTTGCTCGATGTCAGCTCCAGCTTCGCCATGGAGCAGATCAAGTACAGCACGGCCTTGCCGCTGGATTATGTGCGTTGAGGGGGCGGTCTATCGCGGCCATGGGCCGCTCCTACGGCTAAACCGGAGCGTGTAGGAGCGGCCCATGGCCGCGATTAAATCCTATGATCGCTACCCAACACTGGCGGCGCCTCGAGGCAAGGCCTGTTGGGCTTCGCTACGCTCAGCCCAACCTACGGCGGCCCGTCATGACCACGATGAAGTGGGTTGGGTGGCGCCAAGTCTCAGCGATAGGCGCTGACCTGATTCAGCAGGGTGACGTCGTCGGCGGGCAGCTGCAGCCGAGTGGCGGCGATCAGGTCGTCGAGCTGGGCCTGGGAGGTGGCGCTGGCAATGGGGGCGGTGATGCTCGGACGGGCGATCAGCCAGGCCAGGGCTACTTGGGCCGGGGTGGCGTCGTGCTTTTCGGCGATCTCGTCGAGACCGGCGAGAATGGCCATGCCGCGTTCGTCCAGATAGCCTTTGACCATCTCTGCCCGTGCACCCTGGAGGTCATCCTTGGTGCGGTACTTGCCGGTAAGGAAGCCGCTGGCCAGGGAGAAATAGCTGATCACGCCCAGGCCGAGCTCTTGGACCACCGGCTCCAGGTCGGTCTCGTAGTCCTTGCGCGCGTGCAGATTGTAGTGCGGCTGCAGGCTCTGGTAGGCCGGCACGCCCAGGCGCTCGGCGACCTGGGCCGCTTCGCGCAGGCGCTGGCCACCATGGTTGGAGGCGCCGATCACCCGCACCTTGCCCTGTTCCACCAGACGGGCGAAGGCCCCCAGGGTCTCTTCCAGAGGGGTGTCCTGATCATCGCAATGCGCCTGGTAGAGGTCGATGCGATCGGTCTGCAGGCGCTTGAGCGAGGCCTCCACCGCCTGCTGTACATAGTTGGCGCCAAGGCCTTTGCGACCCTCGCCCATGTCCATGCCCAGCTTGGTGGCCAGGATCACCTGATCGCGCTTGCCGCTCCGGGCGAACCACTTGCCGAGCAGGGTCTCGGACTCGCCGCCACGGTTGCCTGGCGCCCAGCGCGAATAGACGTCGGCGGTGTCGATGAAATCCAGGCCGGCGTCGAGCAGCGTGTCCAGCATACGAAAGGACTGGGCTTCGTCCAGCGTCCAGCCAAAGACGTTGCCACCGAAGCAGAGGGGCGGGACCTGCAGGTCGGAGTGGCCGAGGGTACGTTTTTGCATGGGATCCTCATCTGGATAGGGAAGACATGCAGGTTACGACCGATGGCCGCGGCTCAAGGTTCGAGACGCGGCGGCCCTGACCACTCCAGCAGGGGGATGGGTTTGCCGAGCGCATAGCCCTGGGCGTAGTCGACGCCGATGGTGCCGAGCAACTCGAAGGTAGCCTGGGATTCGACGAATTCGGCGATGGTCTCGGCGCCCAGGTGGTGGGCGACCTGGTTGATGGACTCGACGATGGCGCGATCCAGCGGATCCTGGTCGAGGGTGCGGATGAAGCTGCCGTCGATCTTCACGTAGTCGACGCGGAAATGCTTGAGGTAGGCGAAGGAGCTGAGGCCGGCGCCGAAGTCGTCCAGGGCGATGCGGCAGCCGCGTCCGCGGACCTGGCTGATGAGTTCGGAGGCCACCGAGAGCTTGTTGATCACCGCAGTCTCGGTCAACTCGAAGAGCAGGCGTTGCGGATCCAGCGGCGAGGCGGCGATCAGCTCCAGCAATTCGGGCAGGAAGTCGGGATCGCTCAGGCTGTTGCCCGAGAGATTGATGCCCACGTGCAACTCGGGTCGCTCCTGCAGCCAGAGCACCAGTTCGACCAGCACCTGACGTACCACCCAGCGGTCGATGCTGCTCATCAGGCCGAAGCGTTCGGCGGCCGGGATGAAGGTGGCCGGCGAGATCAGTTGGCCCTGGACATCGCGCAGGCGCAGCAGCAACTCGACATGCTGCGCCGCGCTGCCGCGGCTACGGGTGGGGACGATGGTCTGGGCGTGCAATTCGAAGCGGTGCTGCTCCAGAGCCTCGCGCAGGCCGCTGGCCATGAGGATCTCGCGGTGTTGGCGCTCCACGTCCTCGCTGCCGGCGCGATAGAGCGCCGCACGATTGCGCCCGGCATGCTTGGCGGTGTAGCAGGCCACATCGGCCTGGCTCATCAATTCGGCCGGACTGCGGGTCTCGGCGGTGATGGCGACGATGCCGGCGCTGGCACCGACGTCGTAGATCCGGCTCTGCCAGTTGAAGCGCACGGCGCCAATGCTGGCGATGAGCTTTTCGGCGACGGCCTCGGCCTGCACCAGATCGCAATCACGCAGCAGCAAGGCGAATTCGTCACCCCCGATGCGCGCCACGGCGTCGGAGCCGCGCAGGGAATCGCGCAGCAGGGTGCCCAGCTCGCGCAGCAGCAGATCGCCCGCGGCATGGCCGGCGGAATCGTTGACCACCTTGAAGCGATCCAGGTCGATGAAGCACAGCGCATGCTGGGTGGTGCCGGCCTGGGCCTGTTGCCAGGCGGCTTCCAGCTCCTGCTCGAACTTCAGGCGGTTGAAGAGTCCGGTCAGGGCGTCGTGGGAGGCGTTGTAGCTCAATTCGCGCTGCAGGTTGCGGGCATGGGTGACGTTCTGAAACACCAGTACCGCGCCGATGATGTGGCCATCCACCGTGCGTACCGGTGCTGCGGAATCCTGTACCTCGTGTCGCTCACCGTGCCGGCTGAGCAGCACGGCGCCTTCGTCCAGCGAGGTGATGGTCTGGTCGCGCAGGCAGCGGGCCACCGGGCTGGGCAGCACCTCATCGCTCTGGCTGTCGTGGATGAGGAACACCTCCTCGTGGGGGCGCCCCTGGGCATCCGCCAGCGACCAGCCGGTGAGCTGCTCGGCGACCGGATTGAGAAAGAGGATGCGACCGTCCACGTCGGTGGTCAGGACGGCGTCGGCGATGGAGGCCAGGGTGACCTGCAGCCGTTCCTTTTCCTCGTAGAGCGCCGTGGTCAGCTGATGGTGCTCGGTGACGTCGCTGTTGCTGCCGACCAGGCGGACGTGGCCATCGGCCTCGACCACCGAGATCAACTCGGAGCGGATGTGCCGCACCTCGCCCCCAGGGCCGCCGCGATTGATGCGGAAGTTGAAGGTGTAGGACATCGAGGCGCTGACGACCTTCTCGAACACCTCCAGCGAGAGTGCCTTGTCATCCGGATGGATGAAGGTGAGCCAGAAGTCCATGTCCCGGCTGAGATTGTCGGGGGCGATGCCATACAGGTCACGCAGGCGGGCATCGGCATTGAAGCCCGGACTGCGGGTATCCCACTCCCAGATGCCCACGTTGCTGGCGCGAATGGCCAGTTGCAGGCGCTCCCGGAGCCGGGCGTTGGTCGCCTCGGCACGGCGCTGGGCGTCGATGTCACGAGCCTGCAGCAGATAGCCGCTGAGCAGGTCGCCGTCGTCGTGGTCGGGCGACAGCGCCAGTTGCATCCACAAGCCCTGGCCATCACGGTGCAGCAGGCGCCGGGTCTGTTCACCTTCCTGGACCGTCAACTGTTCTTCGGGATCGGCGATCAACTCCTTGAGCAGCCGGCCGTCGAGACTGTGGCGCGGATAGCCGAGCATGGCTTCCAGGGCCGCGTTCACCTGGCTCAGACGCCCATCCACCGACAGCAGCGCCATACCATAGGGCGCGGTGCTCAGGGCATGGCGGAAGCGTGCCTCGTTGCGCGCCAGGCGCTGGTTGTGATGACGGCTCTGCTCCACGGCGGCGGCCAGCAGCAGCGGTGGAATCTGCATCAGCGCCACCGGGATGTAGGTCAGGGCCTCCTGCATCAGCGAGACGGCTGGGGCGCCAAGCAGGTAGCCGTGAGCCACCAGGTAGGTGAAGATCAGGATGTTCAGGCCGCCCACCACCGCGGTACCCAGGGCGGTGAGCCTCAGGGTCATCAGCAGCAGCAGGGTGGAGACATAGACGAAGGGATAGGGCACATAGGCCAGCAGTCCGAGCACCAGCAAAGGGCTGATCAGCAGCAGGGCGAGGAATTCGCGGGCACCCTGGCGGCTGAATTGCTGCCACTGCAAGGGGCGGCGAAGAAAGGCGAGGGGCATCACCACCAGCAGGCCAAGGGCGTCGCCCAGGTACCAGTGCATGGCCACCCTCAGCAGCTCGGGATTGCCTTGCTGGGCGGCGATCAGGGTACCCAGGGCGGTACCCGCCAGCGGGGACATCAGCACCCCGTAGAACAGCAGTCGCCCCATGGCCGCGATGTTGCGTTCGGGGTGGAGGATGCGGCCATGCAGCAGCCAGGCGCCGAACAGGATCTCCGCCAGATTGGGTAGGGAATAGAGCGCTCCGATGGCCGGGTCACCACTGAAGGGCAATTCGGCCAGGGCGCCAGCCACCCAGATCGCCAGCAGCTGCAGCGGCCAGCGACGCCGGGCCGAGCGCAGCAGCCAGGCGATCGCCAGCCCATTGGGCAGCCAGAGGGTGGCCACGGTGCTGGAGGCCTGGCGGGTGAAGAGAATGCACAGGACGGAACTGATCAGGAACAGCAGGGACAGCGCGGCGATGTCACGCCGCAGGCTGGTGTTTCGCGACAGAATGGAAGTCATTGCCTATCCAGACAAGCTGCTCGGCCGGCAGGTGCCAGGCAGACGAGACGATCCCTAGGAAGCGGGGAGTATCTCCGCTGGTTCGCCATAAAAAAAGGGAACGCCGACGGGCATTCCCTTAAGTTTGACGAATGTCAGTATTAGGCAGCCTTGGCCTGGGCCTGGGTGACCGCGCGATTCAGGGCGCTGAGCAGGGCACGGAAGCTGGCGGTGGTGATGTTCTCGTCGATGCCGATGCCATGCAGCGGGCGCTGGCCCTCTAGGCGAATCTCGATGTAGGAGGCGGCCTTGGCGTTGGCGCCGGCGCCGATGGAGTGCTCGTGGTAGTCCATGATCTCCACCGCCTGGGGCAGGCTGGCGACCAGGGCTTCCAGCGGCCCCTTGGCGGTACCGTGCCAGTGCTCGGTACGACCTTCGACAGCGACCTTGATGTCGACGGTGGAGGTGCCGTCTTCCTCGCGCAGCTTATGGCTGACCAGCGCATAGGGGCTCTTGGCCTGCAGGTATTCCTGTTCGAGCAGACCGTGGATCTGCGCCGCGGTCATCTCCAGGCCCAGGCGATCGGTCTCACGCTGCACCACCTGGCTGAATTCGATCTGCATGCGACGCGGCAGGCTGATGCCGTATTCCTGCTCCAACAGGAAGGCGATGCCACCCTTGCCCGACTGGCTGTTGACGCGGATGACCGCCTCGTAGTCGCGCCCGATGTCGGCCGGGTCGATGGGCAGGTAGGGCACTTCCCAGAGCGCATCCGGCTTCTGCTGGGCGAAACCCTTGCGGATGGCGTCCTGGTGGGAGCCGGAGAAGGCGGTATGGACCAGATCGCCGACATAGGGATGACGCGGGTGCACCGGCAACTGGTTGCACTCCTCGACGGTCTTGCGCACGGCGTCGATGTCGGAGAAGTCCAGCTCGGGATCGACGCCCTGGGTGTAGAGGTTGAGCGCCAGGGTCACCAGGCAGACGTTGCCGGTGCGCTCGCCGTTACCGAACAGGCAGCCTTCGACGCGATCGGCGCCGGCCATCACCGCCAGCTCCGAGGCGGCGACGCCGGTGCCGCGGTCGTTATGGGTGTGGACGCTGATCAGCACGCTGTCGCGGCGATCGATGTGGCGGCCGAACCACTCGATCTGGTCGGCGTAGTTGTTGGGCGTGGCGCACTCGATGGTGGCGGGCAGGTTGAGGATCAGCTTGTTGGCCGGGGTCGGCGCGAACACCGCGATCACCGCGTTGCACACCTCGACGGCGAAGTCGGTCTCGGTGGAGCTGAACACCTCGGGGGAATACTCGAAGCCCCACTGGGTCTCCGGGCGCTCGGCGGCCAGGCGCACGATGGTCTGGCCGGCGGCCACGGCGATGGCCTTGACGCCCGCCTGGTCCTGGTTGAAGACGATGCGGCGGAAGCTCGGCGCGCAGGCGTTGTAGTAGTGGACGATGGCGCGCTTGGCGCCCTTGAGCGACTCGAAGGTGCGCTCAATGAGGTCGTCGCGGGCCTGGGTCAGCACCTGGATGGTGACGTCATCGGGGATGTGCCCGCCCTCGATCAGCTCGCGGACGAAGTCGAAGTCGGTCTGGGAGGCGGAGGGGAAGCCCACCTCTATCTCCTTCAGGCCCACGGCGACCAGGCACTTGAAGAAGGCCATTTTCTTCTCGGCATCCATCGGCTCGATCAGCGACTGGTTACCGTCGCGCAGGTCGGTGGACAGCCAGATCGGCGCCTTGTCGATGACCTTGTCCGGCCAGGTGCGGTCGGGCAGGGCGACGGGCGTGAAGGGACGGTACTTCTGCGAGGGATCTTTAAGCATGGTCATGGCGATTCTTTCCTTGGGCGTGGTCGGGACTTACGAAGCGAGCGCAGTCGAGCTTCGCAGTCGTCGACTGACCAGTCGCAGGCAGCGGTGCTGCCGGAGGAGGATGAGGGTATGGGCGTTGTGCATGGCGCTAACGGTAGTCCGCTCAGGGTAGGGCTCGCAATCTTCTTTTTAAAATTGGCAGGAATGGTCGTCTAGACTTTATAGCCGACGATTTATTGCTATGTAGGGCTCCCTATTGGTGATTTATGAACAGTGGGCCTGGCGGTTTTTGTGTAACCCGAAATCGCCAGGGCGATCCCTGACGCCGGACCGAGGTCAATGCTGGACGACTCTTGGCAACCGAACGGAAGGAAGGCGTCCATGAAGACCCTCGCACTGGTAGGCCTGGCGACCACCCTGATCGCCGGTCTGGCCTCGACGGCCCAGGCGGCCGACAACCCCCTGGAGGCGGAACGCTGGAAGACCCGACCGCTGATCCTGGTCGCGCCGACGGCGAACGATCCCCAGGTGGTGAAGCTGCGCGAGGAGCTGGCGCAACCGGCCAATCGCGAAGCCTTCGTCGAGCGGGACATGGTGCTCTATACCGTGGTGGCCGGCGCCGGCAGCCGCAACGATCAGCCATTGCGTCCGGAGCAGACCCGGGCGCTGCTCAAGGCGCTGGACGCCCGCGCCGTGCAGCCGGCGACGCTTTATCTGGTAGGTAAGGATGGTGGGATCAAGGTGCGCGAAGAGCAGGGGTGGTCGCTCAAGGCCTTGTTCGGCACGGTCGACCGGATGCCGATGCGGCGGTAAGGGAGGGGACCCTCACCCCAACCCTCGCCCAGGGGGAGAGGGGGCCTGTTGAGGCAGCCGGATGCAGCGTAGGTTGGGTTGAGCGTCAGCGAAGCCCAACACTGTGCCTGTTGGGCTTCGGCGATGGAGCTGCCTCAGCCCAACCTACGGGGTGCCGGTATCGGCGTTCGAGTCTCAGGCGTAGACGTAGGGGCCGCCCTGTTCCAGTGCGCGCTGGTAGGCCGGGCGGGCGTGGATGCGCTTGAGGAAGTCCACCAGCCTGGGGCGCTTGCCGTTGTCGAGGCCGGCGCGGGCGGCGGCGGCTTCCAGGGGGAAGCTGAGCTGGATGTCGGCGGCGGTGAAGCTGTCGCCGACGAACCAGCCGCTGGCGCCCAGCTGGCTTTCCAGGTAGTCCAGGTGCAGGTCCAGTTGCGGCTGGATGAAGCTGGCCGTGGCCTTGGCGGCGATGCCCTTGGCGATGGGCCTGGCGAAGAAGGGCATGGGCGAGGTGGCGATGCGGTCGAATACCAGTTTGAGCAGCAGCGGTGTCATGGCCGAGCCTTCGGCGTAGTGCAGCCAGTAGGTGTAGCGCACGAACTCGGGACTGTCCTGGGCCGGCAGCAGTTGCGGCCCGTAGCGCCGAGCCAGGTAGTCGACGATGGCGCCGGATTCGGCCAGGGTCAGGTCGCCGTCGATGATCACCGGCGACTTGCCCAGCGGGTGCACCTTGCGCAGTTCCGGCGGGGCGAACAGCCCGCCGGCGGCCCGTTCGTAGCGCTGTACCCGATACTCGATGCCGAGCTCTTCGAGCAGCCAGAGCACTCGCTGGGAGCGGGAGTTGTTCAGGTGGTGGACGACGATCATGGTCTTTCCTTAGGCCGGGGGCGGGGGATCAGGGCGCCGGGGTGCCCGGTTCGCCCAGGGAGGTCATGGCCTCGCGTGGTTCCAGGCGTCCGCGGAAGTCACGTCCGCTCGGGTGCTGGAATACATGGAGGCCGAATTCCGGGAGGATGGAGAGCAGGTGATCGAAGATGTCCCCCTGGATACCCTCATATTGCGCCCACACCGTGGTGTTGGTGAAGCAGTAGATCTCCACCGGTAGACCCTCGCCGGAGAGCGGCATCTGGCGCACCAGCAGGGTCATGCCTTGGTGGACCCCGGGATGGGCGCGGAGATAGCGTTCGACATAGGCGCGAAAGGTGCCTAGGTTGGTCACCCGGCGGGTGTTGACCGGCTCCTGGCCGCGCTTTTCCAGCTTGCGGTTCCAGTCCGCCAGTTCCTGTTCCTTGGCGGTGAGGTAGTCGTCCAGCAGGTTGAAGCGGTGCAGGTGCTCGCGCTCGGCGTCGCTGAGGAAGTGCACGCTGTTCTGGTCGATGTTGAGCGCCCGCTTGATGCGCCGGCCGCCGGCTTCCTGCATGCCGCGGTAGTTGCGGAAGGAATCGGTGATGAATCTCTTGGTGGGGATGGTGGTGATGGTCTTGTCGAAGTTCTGCACCTTGACCGTGTGCAGGGCGATGTCGATGACGTCGCCATCGGCGTTGAGCTGGGGCATTTCGATCCAGTCGCCGACGCGGATGATGTCGTTGCTGGAGATCTGCACGCTGGCCACCAGGGAGAGCAGGGTGTCCTGGAAGATCAACAGCAGCACCGCGGCCATGGCGCCGAGGCCGGAGAGCAGGATCAGCGGCGAGCGGTCGATCAGGGTGGCGATCATCAGGATGACCGCGATGGCGTAGATGACGATCTTGCTGACCTGGACGTAGCCTTTGATCGGCTTGAGCCGCGCCGAGGGCCGTCGCGAATAGAGCACGTTGACCATGTTCAGGGCGCTGCCCAGGGCGAGGGCGATGGTCAGCACGATGAAGGCGCTGCAGACGTTCTGCACCACGGTGACCAAGGCATCGGGGCGACCCGGCACCAGCTCGATGCCGATCGAGAGCACCAGGGCCGGGACGATGTTGGCCAGCCGGCCGATGACCCTGTGGTGATTGAGTTCGTGATCCTGGCCGAAGGAGGTGCTGCGCAGCAGGCGATAGAAGCCCCGCACCAGGATGCGCTTGACGATCCAGTTGAGGACCCAGGCCGCCAGCAACAAGCCGAGGCAGGCGACCAGGGTGAGCAGTTGAGGGTGTTTTTCGAGGTCGTCGATCAGTCGGGTCAGGGCCGTGGGCATAGGGGGTCTCTTGACGGGATACTACGGACGCCACGTTAGCAAAGCTGCGCCCTGCTTGCCGTATTCGTCATCTGCGGTCGGTCCTAGGTTCAGCCCTTTCAGGAAGATATCCATGCGTCCCTTAGCTGCTGTTCTTACCGTCGCCGCGACATTGCTGCTCGCCGGGTGCGCCGGGCGTCCCTTCGCTCCACCGACCCTGGATGATCGCCTGGCCGATCTGGGCTATCGGCAGGGCGCTGCCGTGGACACCATCCTGGGCTTCGATCTCTCCGGCTGGCACTACCTGGACACCCGCCATCTGGCGCTGGGGACCGGGCTGGGTCGTGCCTATCTTGTGGACTTCGCCGTGCCCTGCCGCAACCTGGCCGCCGGCAATCGGCTGGGCTATCGCTCGCGAGCCGCCGGCCTGCGTCCGGGCGACTTCCTGGTGTCCACCGATGCCCGGGGCAGTCGGATGGAGTGCCCCATCGGCGGCCTGTATCGCCTCGATCCCTTACGCTGAAACGCGATGATCCTGACCCTCGGGCATTCCAATCACCCACTGGCGCGCTATATCGAACTGCTGCAGGCGCAGGAGGTGACGGCGGTGGCCGATGTGCGCTCGCAGCCCTATAGCCGACACGTGCCCCAGTATCGCCGAGAGGCCTTGCGCGAGGGGCTGGCCGCGGCTGGGATCGCCTATGTGTTCCTGGGCCGGGAGCTGGGTGCGCGCAGCCCGGATCCGGCGCACTACGAGGACGGGCAGGTACGTTATGACCGTCTGGCCGCCAGCGCGCTGTTTCAGCAGGGACTGCTGCGCCTGGAACAAGGCCAGGCACGCTGGCGGATCGCCCTGCTGTGCGCCGAGCGCGATCCCCTGACCTGTCATCGTGGCCTGCTGGTAGCGCCCTGTCTGGTGCAGCGGGGCCTGGCGGTGACGCATATCCACCCGGACGGTCGGCTCGAAAGCCAGACCGAGTTGGAAGATCGGCTACTGGCCGCGAGCGGCCTGGCGGATGGCGATCTGTTCAGCTCGCGCGAGGAGCGGTTGAAACGGGCCTATGCCCGCCACGGTTGGCGGTAGCCCGCCTAGCGCTCCGCCGGCTCGCGCTTCTTCCACCAGCCGGCGTAGAGGCCGATGGGATAGACGCTGACCAGCACGGCGTAGACCACCCAGGTGCGCCAGGACCAGGCCGACAAGACGAAGCCCTGGGAGAAGCCCACGAGCAGGTAGCAGGCGGCGGCGACCAGCAGGATGCTGCCGAGGGCACTGCCGAAGCGGGGTCTTGGGGTCATGGCGGTTCCAGGTCTGGGCAGAGGAGGGCGTCTCTTTTAAGCCAGCGCCGGACGCCTGGCAATGCCCCTGACTGCAACCAATTGTTTGTTATCGATCAGGGCTTGAAGGCCCCGATGAAGATGCTCGGGTCGACGCGCACGTCGTTGAGGCTGACGTTCCAGTGGAGATGCGGACCGGTGGCGCGTCCGGTGCTGCCGACGCGACCGACCACGCCACCGCGGGGCACCTCCTGGCCGACCTGGACGTCGACGCGGGACAGGTGGCAGAACATGCTGATCAGCCCCTGGCCGTGGTCGACGAACACCGTCTTGCCATTGAAGAAGTAGTCGCCCACCAGCACCACCTTGCCGGCGGCCGGGGCCTTGACCGGGGTGCCGGCGGGCACCGCGAAGTCCAGCCCCGAATGCGGGTTGCGTTCCTGGCCGTTGAAGAAGCGGCGCAGGCCGAAAGGGCTGGAGAGCGGGCCGTCCACGGGCTTGTCCAGCAGCAGATTGCTGGGCTGGTTGGGGGAGAACAGTCGGTAGGCGGCCTGCTGCTCGGCCAGTTCGCGCTCGAAACGCTTCAGATCCTCGGGATTGGGCGTGACCTGGCGCTGGTTCTTCAGGGTGATGCGCTGCTCGGCGTAGTGGCGGCTGCCAACCGTGAAGGCCTGGGGCGCGGCGCCGGCGACCTCCAATGGCTGGCGGCCTGTGGCCGTGCCCAGGGGGATACCGACGATGGCCACCCAGCCATTGCCGTCCTTGACCACCAGCACCGGCTTGCCCTGGTAGCGCACCCGCGGCGCGGCGTCACCGGGGATGGGGACCACGGCGACACCGCCCGGCACCGGCTTGTCCAGCAGACGTTGCAGGTAGGTGCCGGCGTGGGCGGGCAGGGCGAGGAACAGGCAGCAGAGCAGCGGCAGCAGGCGAGACATGGGTTTTCCAAAGGCGAAAACGCCCATGCTGGAGCAGGCGAGGGCCGCAGGGCAAGGCACCTGCGGCTCTGGTCGTCAGTTGGGGACGATCTTGTAGAGCACGGTTTCCAGCGCCGGCTTCTGCTTGGGATCGAAGAAATTCATCTCGGGGATGCGCGAGTCCGTGACATAGACGGTGCCATCCGGACCGCGACCAAAGGTGTCCGGCCAGATCAACTTCTTGTCCTGTACCAGGGTGGTAAGCTGGCCGTTCTCGCGGATCTTCACCGCATGCTCTTCCACGGCGCTGACATAGAGGCGCCCTTGCGGATCCATCAGCAGGCCATCGGCCGGACCGTTCTCACCGACCTTTTCCACCTTGGCCGGCAGGCTGGCGAGGTCGTCGCTCTGCAGGCTGGCGGTGGCGATGCGATAGAGGGTGTTGCCCTTGACCGCTTGCCAGTAGAGGTAGTCACCGGCCGGGGAAAGGGCGATACCATCGGCGGAGAATTCCACGCCACGGCCATCCGGACGCATCAGCGGCTTGCCGTCAGCCTTGACCTTGACGCCCTTCTCGGCCTGGGTGCTGGGATCGCCATCCAGGGCGCGGCGCGCCTTGCCGCTGTCCAGGTCCAGCACCACCAGGGCCCCGCGTGCACCAGAGTCGGTGATATAGGCATGGCGGCCATCCGGACTGAGACGGACGTCGTTGAGGTAGCTGCCCTGGGGCGCCACGCTCTCGTCCAGCGCGTAGACCTTGCTCACCTGGTTGCTGGCCAAGTCGATCTTCACCAGCTTGGGTGCCCCTGGCACCACCAGAGCCTGGGCTGGGGCGCCCGGGTCGATGACCCAGAGATTGCCACGGCCGTCGGCCACCACGGATTGCACGCACACCCAGTGATTGCCTGGCGTCAGCTCATCGCGCTTGGCATTGCGCCAGCCGTTCCAGGCCGGATCCGGATAGGGCACCAAACTACCGTCGGGTTTGAGTTCAGCTACCGAGACTTCGCTGTCCTCGGTCCAGCGCGGGAAGTTGACGAAGATCCGACCGTTCTCGCTGACGGTAACGCCAGTGACCTGATGGTCGAAGCTGGCGACCTTTTCCAGCTTGGCGCTGGACTCGGCGGCAAAGGCGGCAGGTGCCAGGGGCAGGGCGGTCAATAGCGTGGCCAAGGCGAGGCGGCTGAGGGTGGGTCTGGACATGGTGGGATCCTGGTGGGCGACCGGAGGGACCGGTCCTGCAGGTACGACTGCGCCGCCCGCCTGGAAGATCGCCAGGGCCGACAGCCGGCTGGCCGTTGGCCCGCGCGGGAACGTCCGTGGAAATCCCGGGGTCCTCCCTGAAACCCCAGAGGAGAAGACCATGTTCCGTCCCATCGCCAGCAGCCTGGCCCTGCTTACCCTGAGTGCGGTACTCGCCGGTTGCGACAAATCACCGGAGACCCCGCCGCCCCAGCGCAGCGAGGTGGTGCAGAAGAGCGCGCCCGGCAGCGATCCGGCCACTCAGTCGCCTGATCGCACCGTGGAGCATGGCAATCCGGGGACCAAGGCGCCCTGAGGCGCCAGCGTCAGTCCAGCAACGACAGGGTGACCGGTGCCTGGTGATTGTCCAGCACCCGTACCTCCAGCTCGCCTTCGGCCAGGCGGGCATGGAGCCTCTGACCGGGCTGTACCTGGCCGGCCGCACGCACGGCCTGGCCGCGTTCGTCGAGGAGGATGCTGTAGCCGCGGCCCAGGGTGGCCAGCGGGCTGACGATCTGTAGGGTCTGGACCGCGCCAGCCAGGCGTTGCTGACGTTCCTTCAGCTGTCGTTGCATGACCCGGGGTAGTTGTTCGGCGAGCTGCTCCAGGCGCTGGCGCAGCAAGGCCAGTTGGCGCCCGGGATGCTGGCCGGCCAGGCGGGTATCCAGGTGGGCCAGGCGATCGCGTCGACGATTCTGGGCGATGACGTAGGCGCGCCGCAGACGCAGATCCAGATCATCCAGGCGTTGGGCCTGCTGGCGCAGGCGCTCGCCAGGATGACGCAGGCGCCGGCTGCAGGCTTCCAGGCGCAGTCGCTCGCGCGCCAGGCGCTCGCGCATGCGCAGGAGCAACTGGCGGTGCAGACCGTCCAGGCGCTGGCGCAGGTCGGCGCTATGGGGGGCGAGCAATTCCGCCGCGGCCGAAGGGGTGGGTGCGCGGACATCGGCAACGAAGTCGGCGATGGAGACATCGGTTTCGTGGCCCACGGCGCTCACTACCGGGGTCTGGCAGGCCGCCAGAGCGCGGGCTACGGGTTCTTCGTTGAAGCACCAGAGGTCTTCCAGCGAACCGCCGCCACGGGCCAGGATCAGGGCGTCGAAGCCTTGGCGGTCGGCCAATTGCAGGGCGCGGACGATCTGGGCAGTGGCCTCGCGGCCCTGCACGGCGGTAGGAATCAGCGTCAGTTCGACCTGGGGCGCCCGTCGCTTGAAGACGCTGACGATGTCGCGGATTACCGCGCCAGTGGGCGAGGAGACGATGCCGATGCGCTGGGGATGGGCAGGCAGCGGGCGCTTGCGTTCGGCGGCGAAGAGGCCTTCGGCGGCCAGGCGCTCCTTGAGGGCCTCGAAGGCCAGGCGCAGGGCGCCGTCGCCGGCTGGCTCGACGCTGTCGAGGATCAACTGGTAGTCGCCGCGGCCTTCGAACAGCGAGACCTTGCCGCGTACCTTGACCGCCAGGCCGTCGCGCAGGGCTTGCCGTACCCGGCCGGCGTGCTGGCGGAACAGCGCGCAGCGTACCTGTGCCTGGCCATCCTTCAACGTGAAATACAGGTGGCCCGAGGCAGGCTTGGCTAGGTTGGAGATCTCGCCTTCGACCCAGACCTGGGCGAAGACGTCTTCCAGCAGCACCCGGGCGCGGCTGTTGAGCTGGCTGACGCTGAGCACCTCGCGGTCGAGACCGAGGCGGGCGAAGGGATCCTTGAACATGGGGCGCTTTCTGTGGCTTTCGTCGGCCTCACCTTAGCAGCTCTGGGCGTGGGGCGAGCAGGGGATTAAGCTGCGCGCCCCCTTTGCCGAGACCCGCGTTCCATGACCCTGCGCCAGACCATCCTCGCTCCCCGCATTTCCAGCCATCCGCGAGTGGAGCGTACCGCCGTGGAGATCCTTGGCTGGCTCGCCGCCAGCGGTGTGGTCAGGGCCGAGGCCTCGCCGTGCCTGCCCAGCCGCGGACGGCGCGGCCATGCGCCGGGACCGCGGCTGACCGAGGTATTGCACCTGACGCCGGGCATGGACGATCCGCGCGACTATCCCGATGGTGGCCTGGAGATCGTCACTGAGCGCTGCATCTTCACTCCGCTGGACGGCTTCGAGGGTCGCGCGCGCTGCCCTGCCTGCCGTCGCGAGATCGGCGAGGCGCTGTTCGAGCACCTGGAAGTCTGGATGCCGGCGGAAAGCGACAACTTCGCCTGCCCGGAATGTGATCACGAAGACGACATCAACGGCTTCGACTTTCCCCAACCCTGCGCCTTTTCCGACCTGGGCTTCATCTTCAACCACTGGCCGGCGCGGGCCTTCGCCCCGGCCTTCCTGGAGGAATTCCGGAGGCGGCTAGGACAGCCGTTGGCGGTGGTGGAGGTGTAGGGGGACGGGAAGCTTCATCGCGGCCATGGGCCGCTCCTACGGTTGCCCCGCGGCCGCATCGGCGGCCGCGCCTAGGCATCGGTACATAACGGTGAACAGGGCTTAACCGTAGGTTGGGCTGAGACAGCTCTTTCGTCGAAGCCCAACAAGGGCACGCGACTGGCGTTGTGAGGTGTTGGGCTTCGCTGTGCTCAGCCTAACCTACGGGTTCACGCTTGCAACTGGCGCAGCCACTCCAGCCTCGCCGGGCACGGTGCCTGATCGTAGGTCGGGCTGAGACAGCTCTTTCGTCGAAGCCCAACAAGGGCGCGCGACTGGCGTTGCGAGGTGTTGGGCTTCGCTGTGCTCAGCCCAACCTACGGGTTCACGCTTGCAACTGGCGCAGCCACTCCAGCCTCGCCGGGCACGGTGCCTGATCGTAGGTTGGGCTGAGACGGCTCTTTCGTCGAAGCCCAACAAGGGCACGCGACCGGCGTTGCGAGGTGTTGGGCTTCGCTGCGCTCAGCCCAACCTACGGGTTCACGCCTGCAATTGGCGCAGCCACTCCAGTCCGGCGGAGGTGTCGCCGCGGGGACGGTACTCGCAGCCGATCCAGCCGTCGTAGCCGAGGGCATCGAAGCGTTCGAACAGATAGGGGTAGTAGAGCTCCCCCAGATTCGGTTCGTGGCGATCGGGTACCCCGGCGATCTGCACGTGGCCGATGCCGGCGAAGTCGCGCTCGAAGGTCTTGCTGACGTCGCCCTCGACGATCTGGCAGTGGTAGCAGTCGAATTGCACCTTGAGATTGTCAACGCCTATGGCCTGGCGGATGGCCTGGGCGTCGTCCTGGCGATTGAGGAAATAGCCGGGCATGTCGCGCGGGTTGATCGGCTCGATGAGAATCGTCACCCCGGCCTTGGCCGCCTGTTCCGCGGCATGGGCCAGGTTGCCCAGGTAGGTGTCGCGGGCGCGGGCCCGGTCGACTCCGGCGGGCAGCAGGCCGGCCATCACATGCACCAGGCGATTGCCCAGCACGGCGGCGTAGTCCAGGGCGCGGTCGATGCCGGCGCGGCATTCGGCTTCGCGACCGGGCAGGGCGGCCAGGCCACGTTCGCCGGCGGCCCAATCACCGGGCGGGGCGTTGAACAGCACCTGGGTCAGGCCGGCGGCGTCCAGCCGGGTCCTGATCTCGGCGGCGGAGTGCTCATAGGGAAAGAGGTATTCCACGGCCTGGAAGCCATCCGCCGCGGCGGCGGCGAAGCGGTCGAGGAAGGCATGCTCGGGGTAGAGCATGCTGAGGTTGGCGGCGAAACGGGGCATGGCTTGTCTCCCAGATCAGACGAAGGGCCAGAGCAGCAGGGTGATGGCGAAGCCCAGGCACCCCAGCAGGGTGGTCAGGACGGTCCAGGTACGCAAGCCGTCGGCGACGCTTAGGCCGACCAGCTTGGTGAAGATCCAGTAGCCGGCGTCGTTGATGTGCGACACGGCCAGACCGCCGGCGCCCATGGCCAGGCAGAGCAGGGCCATGTGGTTGGCCGAGAGGTCCAGGGTGGCGATCAGCGGGCCGAGGATGCCGGCGGTGGTGACCAGGGCCACGGTGGTGGAACCCTGGACCGCGCGCAGCAGCAGGGTCAGCACGAAGCCCAGCGCCAGCACCGGCAGGCCGGTGGCGCGCAGCAGGTCCGAGACCACCGCGCCGATGCCGGTGTCCACCAGCACCTTGCCGAAGACGCCGCCGGCGCCGGCGATGAGGATGACCATGGCCACGCCGGGCAGCGCCGAGCCGATGACATCGGAGACCTGCTCGCGCGACCAGCCGCGGCGGAAGCCCAGCACATAGGCGCACAGCAGGGTGTCGATCAGCAGGGCCACCAGGGGCGCGCCGACCACGGTGAGGATGTCCCGCAGCAGGTTGCCGGCGGGCAGCCAACTGGTCGCCAGGGTGCCCAGCAGGATCAGCACGATGGGCAACAGGATCAGGGTCACCACCAGGCCGAAGCCGGGGGCTGGTGCGGGCGGCAGACCGGCGGCGAGGCCGGCCGGGGTCTCGTCGACCTTGACCGCGGCGGCGCCGAGGCTGGGCAGGCCAGGGGCCATGTCCTGGCCGCGACCCCATTGCTGCAGGTGGGTGTCGGTGATCTGCGGGCCATAGACGTCGCTGCGGATGTCGTCGGTCATGGGGTAGTGACGACGGGTCATGCGCCCGGCCACCCACCAGCCGATCAAGGCCAGCACGGCGGTGATCGGCAGGCCGAACAGCAGTACCCGACCCAGGTCGGCGCCCAGCTGGCCGGCGGCGGCCACGGCGCCCGGGTGGGGCGGCAGCATGGCGTGCACGGTGAGCATGGTGGCGCACATCGGCAGGGCGAAGACGATCAGCGGCTTGCGCGCGGTGCGGGCGATGCCATAGGCCAGCGGCATCAGCACGATCACGCCGACTTCGAAGAACACCGGGATGCCGACCAGGAAGCCGGCCAGGGTCAGGGCCAGCGGCGTGCGTCTGTTGCCGAAGCGCTCGATCAGCGTCTTGGCCAGGGCCTCGGCGCCGCCGGAGAGTTCGATGATGCGGCCGATCATGGCGCCCAGGGCGATGATGATGGCGATGTGGCCGAGGATTTTGCCCATGCCGCCTTCGATGGTGGCGACCAGCTTGGACGGTTCCACGCCAGCGGCCAGGGCCACCAGGATGCTCACCAGCATCAGCGCCACGAAGGGCTGGAATTTGTACTTGAGGACCAGGAACAGCAGCAGGGCGATGCCCGCCGCGGCGATGAGGACCAGCAGTAACGGACTCATGAGCGGGACTCCGGGCAGGTGAGGCTGACGACGTGGGACATGGCACTTTCCTCGCTATTGTTGTTTTTCCAGGGCAAGCCGATCCCGCGACGGCCGCGAGGGCCATCGTGGGGGTGTTGCGGTAGCGCGGGCTTCAGGTCACCAGACGGCGCCGAAGGTCTCCGCCAGTTCGGCCAGGGCGGCGGCATCGAGCGGCGCCGGGCGCGGTTCGCTGAGCAGCCACAGCCGCGCGGTTTCTTCCAGCTCCTCCAGGGCGAAGCTGGCCTTGCTCACGCTGCTCTCCCAGACCACCGGGCCGAGGCGTTCGAGCATCACGCCGCGAACCCGGTTGGCCAGTTGCGCCACCTGCTCGGCGACGCTGGCGGCGCCGGGACGGGCATAGGGAATCAGCGGGATATGGCCGACCTTCATCACCTGGTAGGGGGTGATGGGTGGCAGGATGTCGTCCGGGCGCCAGACGCCGGCCAGGGTCAGGGCCACCAGGTGGGTGGAGTGGGTATGCACCACGCCGCCCACGCCGGGATTGCGGTCATAGACCTGGCGATGCAGGGCCAGGGTCTTGGATGGCTTGTCCCCGGAGACCCAGTCGCCATCCAGGCCGACCTTGGCGATGGCTGCCGGGTCGAGACGACCCAGACAGGCGTCAGTGGGGGTGATCAGCCAGCCGTCTTCCAGGCGGGCACTGATGTTGCCGGCGCTGCCCACGGTGTAGCCGCGGGCATAGAGGCTGGCGCCGACGGTGCAGATCTCTTCGCGCAGACGGGCTTCGACGCTCATGCCTGCTCTCCTGCCAGCTGGCGCAACGCCTTGGCGAAGAAGTCGCGGCTGCCGAAGTTGCCGGACTTGAGCGCCAGGGCCAGGGGTTCGCCCGCGACCTGGCCGAGGGTGGCCGGCACGCCCGGATCGATCTGGGCGCCGATGCGCAGGCTTTGCACGCCCAGGGCCTGGACCACGGCGCCGGAGGTCTCGCCACCGGCCACCACCAGACGGCGTACGCCTTGGTCGAACAGGCCGCGGGCGATCAGGCCGAGGGCGCGTTCCACCAGTTCACCGGCGCGCGCCACGCCCAGCTCGCGCTGGATGGCCTTGACCTCGTCGGCGGGACTGGTGGCATAGATGAGCACGGCCTGGCCCTGCTCGCGCGCCCAGGCGAGGGCGGCGTCGATACTGTCGTCACCCCGGGCCAGGGCCAGCGGGTCCAGGCGCAGGGCCGGGCGACCGGCTTCCAGCCAGGCGGCGACCTGGCCATTGGTGGCCTGGGAAGCGCTGCCGGCCAGCACGGCTTCGCCACCGGCGGGCAGCGCCAGGGCGGCAGCGTCATGGGCCTGGAGCAGGCCGGCGCGGCGGAAATTCTCCGGCAGGCCCTGGGCGATGCCCGAACCACCGGTGACCAGGGGCAGCTCGGCACAGGCCGCGCCCAGGGTATGCAGATCGGTGTCGGACAGGGCATCGGCGATGGCCAGGCGATGACCCGAAGTACGGAGTTCGGCGATGGCCGCGCGCACGGCCTCGAGGCCCTTGGCGACCTGATCGTAGCGCAGCAGCCCTACCTTGCCGCGGCTCTGCGCCTGCAGCACCCGCACCAGGTTGGCGTCGCCCATGGGCGTCAGCGGGTGGTGCTGCATGCCGGACTCGCTGAGCAGCTGGTCCTGCACGAACAGGTGGCCGCGGAACAGGGTGCGCCCGGTTTCCGGGAAGGCCGGGCAGGCCAGGGTGAAATCGCAGTCCAGCGCCTCCTGCAGCGCCTCGGCCACCGGGCCGATGTTGCCTGCGGCAGTGGAATCGAAGGTCGAGCAGTACTTGAAGAAGAATTGCCGGCAGCCGCGCTGGCGCAGCCAGGCGAGGGCGGCCAGGGATTCGCTCACCGCCTCGGCGGCCGGCGTGGTGCGGGATTTCAGCGCCACTACCACGGCGTCGGCCGCTTCGAGTTCGGCGTCGGCCGCGGGCACGCCGATCACCTGCACGGTGCGCATGCCGCCACGCACCAGCATGTTGGCGAGATCGGTGGCGCCGGTGAAGTCGTCGGCGATGCAGCCCAGCAGCGGGCGGGTCTCGGTCTGGCTCATGGGTTTCACTCCGCGGCCTTGGGCAGCTCGATGCCCGGGAAGATCTTGATCACGGCCGAGTCGTCTTCACGACCGAAGCCCGCGGTGGAGGCCTGCATGAACATCTGGTGGGCGGTGGCCGACAGCGGCAGGGGGAATTTCGAGGTGCGCGCGGTATCCAGCACCAGGCCCAGGTCCTTAACGAAGATGTCCACGGCGGACAGCGGGGTGTAGTCGGCCTTGAGGATGTGCGGCACGCGATTCTCGAACATCCAGGAATTGCCGGCGCTGTGGGTGATGACCTCGTAGAGGGCGTCCGGATCGACGCCTTCGCGCAGGCCCAGGGCCATGGCCTCGGCGGAGGCGGCGATGTGCACCCCGGCCAGCAGCTGGTTGATGATCTTGACCTTGGAACCCTGGCCAGGCGCATCGCCCAGGCGATAGACCTTGCCGGCCATGGCGGCCAGGACCGCCTCGCCCTTGGCATAGGCCTCCGCGGTGCCGGAGGTCATCATGGTCATCTCGCCGCTGGCGGCCTTGGCCGCGCCACCGGAGAGCGGGGCGTCCAAGAACAGGATGCCGCGCTGGGCCAGGCGCTCGCCCAGCTCGACGGCGTAGGCCGGAGCCACGGTGGCGCAGGCGATCACCAGGCTGCCCGGCCGCAGGGCAGAGGCGGCGCCGCCTTCACCGAACAGCACGGCTTCGGTCTGCTCGGCATTGACCACCACGGTGATCAGGATGTCGCAGCTGTCGGCCAGGGCCGCAGGCGAGGTGCAGGCCACGCCGCCTTCGCTGGCGAAGCTTTCCAGCACGCTGGCGCGCACGTCACAAGCATGCACGGCGAAACCCGCGCGCAGCAGCGAACGGGCGACGCCCAGACCCATGGCCCCGAGGCCGATGACACCGACGTTGTCTTGCATCTTGTTGTTCTCCATAAAAAAGGTCAGGCGAAGCCGGCCTGCCGCAGGCGGCGGGCGGCGTTGTAGATGTGCTGGCGGGCGGCGTTGGCGGCGGCCAGGGGGTCACCGAGGCGGATGGCGGCAACGATGGCCTGGTGTTCTTCGTGCACCTGGCGGGAAAAGTCCTCGCGCCGCGCCTCGTTGGTACGGGTGATGCGCGTGGCCGTCTCCAGGTACTGGCTGACGAATTCCAGGGTCTTGATGAAGTAGGGGTTGCCGGCGGCCTGAGCGATGGTGCGGTGGAAGGCGACGTCGGCGCGTACCCCGTCATGGCCGTCGGCGACGTCTTCGTCGATGGCGGCCAAGGCCTCGTCGATGGCCACCAGATCGGCCTCGCTGCGGTTGATGGCGGCCTCGGAGGCGATCTCTGCCTCGACGGCGCGGCGCAGGGCCAGCAGGTGGAAGACGCTACCGGGCAGGCTGGCTTCGTCGGCGTCGATACGCAGTGGGCGGATGCTGGCGTGGGTGGTGACGAAGATGCCGCGCCCCTGCTGGGGCTGCAGCACGCCTTCGTTCTTCAGCCGCGAAATGGCTTCGCGCACCACGGTACGGCTGACGCCGAAGGCTTCGGAGAGCAGGGCTTCGCTGGGGATCTTGCTGCCGGGGGCGAAGACACCGGCTTCGATCTTGTCCAGCAGCTGTTGAGCGACGTTATCGCTCAGCACATTGGCGGGGACCTTGGCGAACATGGAGACCTGCTGTTGTGGTTGTAAGGTTGTCATACAGGTTGTGGCGCTACTCTCTCATAGCCTTTTGGCTTTGTGTAGTGGTTTGGCAAAGGCACTACGAGATTTTTGTGACGGCTTCGCTAGGTATAAGACCCAGGCTAGAGCACTTGTGAAGTGTTATAATATAACATTTATATCGAGGAGCGCTGTCGTATGACCCCTGAAGAACTCTTGGCCCAACCCGAGTCGGCCTACATGAACAAGGCCCAGCGCGACTTCTTTCGCCGGCTGCTGCTCGATCAGCGTGGCGATCTGCAGCGGCTGATCGACGAGCAGGTGGAAGACCTGCGTGGCATGGACGCCCACGGCGATCCGGCCGATGTCGGTAACGCCGAGCAGCAGCGGCAATGGCAACTGCGCCAGCTGGAGCGGGAGAAGAAGCTGCTGGACAAGATCGACGAGGCGCTGGAGCGCCTGGCCCGTGATGAGTATGGGTGGTGCGAGGAGACCGGCGAACCCATTGGCCTGGCACGGCTGCTGCTGAGACCCACCGCCACCCTTGGCGTCGAAGCCAAGGAACGCCAGGAGCAGCGCGAGCGGCATATGCAGTCGTCGTGAGGGTGCGGTGACTGGGCTTTCCCTCACCCCAGCCCTCTCCCGAGGGGAGAGGGGGCGGTATGGCGCAGGAAGGGTCGCCCGTAGGTTGGGCTGAGACGACTCCATCGTCGAAGCCCAACAGAGCAAGGCCGAGCACGGTACCGTTAGGCTTCGCTGACGCTCAGCCAAACCTACGAAAGCCGTTGCGCCTCGAACCACTGGCCGTAGGTTGGGTTGAGACAGCTCCATCGTCGAAGCCCAACAGAGCAAGGTCGAGCACGGTACCGTTGGGCTTCGCTGACGCTCAACCCAACCTACGCAAGACATTGCGCCTCGAACCACTGGGCGTAGGTTGGGTTGAGACGGCTCCATCGTCGAAGCCCAACAGGCAGACTCGAACGTGACACCGTTGGGCTTCGCTGGCGCTCAACCCAACCTACGCAAACCGCTGCACCTTGAACCCTGGCCCGTAGGTTGGGCTGAGACGGCTACTCCGTCGAAGCCCAACAGGCAGACTCGAACGTGGCACCGTTGGGCTTCGCTGACGCTCAACCCCAACCTACGCAAGCCGCTGTGCCTCGAACAACTCGCCTGGTCGCACGATTTGCTCGCGGGCGGCGATCAGGGGCAGGTCGCGGCTGCCGGGAGCTGTGCGGGCGACCAGGGCGTAGAGGGCGCTGACCGCATGGGACGCCGCGGCGGGCGTGGACTGGCCGTTCAGCAACTGGCCGAGCAGCACCGCCGAGAAGACGTCACCCATGCCGTTGGGCAGTGGTTGCAGGTCCAGGTAGGGCGTCTGCACCAGCCAGGCATCCTGGCTTTCCACCACCAGGGTACTGAGGACGTCGGCGGGCAGGTCCGGGGTGCGCAGGCTGGTGATGACGATGGTCGCGGGGCCCGGCTGACCAGGGCGGCCAAGCAACAGGCGGGCGGCGCTCACCGCGTCGGCGGTATCCGCCAGCGGCTGCCCGTGCAGCAATTCGAATTCGTACTGGTTGGGGGTGATCAGGCTGGCCTGTTCGATGGCGCGGCGGCGCAGGAAGTCGGGGATGCCGGGACGCACGAATATGCCGCGACCGACATCGCCCATCACCGGATCGCAGAGGTAGTGCAGATCGCTGCGCTGGCGACGGATCTCCTGGACCACGCCCAGGATCACCTCGCCGATGGCGGCATCGCCCAGGTAGCCGGAGAGCACCGCTACGCAGCGCTCCAGCACGCCGCGGGCGCGCAGGCCGTCGAGCACGTCGTGGATGTGTTCGGGCGGAAAGACCTGGCCCTTGAATTCGCCGTAGCCGGTGTGATTGGAGAACTGCACCGTGTTGACCACCACCGGCTGCAGGCCGAGCAGTTGCAGCGGCAGGGTGGCGGCGGCGTTGCCGACGTGGCCATAGGCGACATGGGACTGGATGGACAGCACCAGCGGCGGCTGGGCGGGTAGGGTGGCGGGCATGGCGGTCACCTGGGCAGCGGGCTCGCGATCCGAGCCGAAAACGAAAGGTCTCTGCAGCTTACCCCAGCCCTTCCGGCGAACCCTAACCCGCCTGCGGCGGTCTGCATCGGCAGTGCGGATCGCTACCTGCGCCAGGTCGTTTGGCTGGCTACACTGGAGCGGCTGTCATCCACCTCTGGCCCCAAGGAGAAACGGGGAATGTCCGAGCTTCGCTTCGCACGTCTGGTGTTGGGTCTGCAGGCCCTGGTCTGGTTTGGGCTCGCCCTGGCGCACTGGTTCTACCCCTACGAGATGGCCAATGCCCGCGGCATGGTGCTGATGGATTCGGCGTCGGTGGCCGAGGCGCGGGTCTGGTATGGCGGCATGCAGTTCGCCCTGGCGCTGTTCGCCGTGCTGGCCTTTCGACGGGCGGAATGGCTGTCGGCCGGCCTGCTGCTGGTGGCCTTCGTGCAGCTGACGCTGTTCGTGGTGCGGCTGATCAGCGGCGTGCTGGGCGAGTCGGCTACCGCCGAGCTGGATCTCTATTCCCAGGGCTATCGCCTGATCATCGGCATCCTGGCCCTGTTGGCGCTGCGCGCCCACCGCCGCCACGAGCAGCGGGAGCTGGAGAATCGGCGGCTCTACCAGGGCCAGTGATCAGTAGGATCGGGGCCGCGCGGTGTCGATCTGATCGCTGCGGCTCAGGCCCTGGGTGAGCTGGCGGCAGAGGTCGAGGAATTCGACCATGGCCCCGGTCTGGTACTTCTGCTTGTGCCAGATGAAACAGAACTGGCGACGCAGATCCAGGGTCGGGGTCGCGATGGGCACCAGGGTGCCACGGGCGAAGGCGTCGCGCAGTGCCAGCCGTGACAGGCAACCGATGCCCAGCCCCGACTCCACCGCCCGCAGGATGGCCTCGGTGTGCTCCAGCTCCAGTCGCACGTCCAGCGGCTGGGCGTGATGCCGCATGGCCTGGTCGAAGGTCAGGCGGGTGCCGGAGCCCTGTTCACGGAGGATCCAGGCCTGGGCTTCCAGCTCAGCCTGGGTGGCCTGCTTCCCGGCCAGGGCGTGTCCAGGCGCGCAGAACACCACCAATTCGTCTTCGATCCAGGGCTGCACCTCCAGATCCGGATGCTGGCAGTCGCCTTCGATCAGACCGAGGTCGATGTCATGGTTGGCGATGCGCTGCACCACGCTGGCGGTGTTGTGCACGTGCAGCCGCACCCGGCAGTCGGGATGGCGCTGCATGAAGTCGCCCAGCAGCAGGGTGGCCAGGTAGTTGCCGATGGTGAGGGTCGCGCCGACCTCCAGGGAGCCGAAGCCGGTCTTGCCGCGCAGCAGGTTTTCCACCTCGGCGCTGCGGTCGAGCAGGGCCACCGCCTTGGGCAGCAGCTGACGGCCCAGGGCGTTGAGCGTCAAACGCTTGCCGGCGCGGTCGAACACCCGGCAGTCGAATTGCCGTTCCAGTTCGCCCAGGGCGGTACTGGTGGCCGACTGCGACAGACTGAGCGCCTCGGCCGCGCGGGAAACGCTTTCCTGGCGGGCCACGGCGACGAAGACCTCGAGTTGACGCAACGTGAATCTCATATCTGCCTTTTGGATAACCTATATTCGAATTATTCATTTCACGGATATTTTCCCCCTCTATAAACTGTCGCGCAATTTCTATCCAGCCCCGGGCTGTACCGATTTTTCCTGGAGTCATCGATGAGCAACCTGTACACCGAGCGCGTCCTGAGCGTTCATCACTGGAACGACACCCTGTTCAGCTTCAAGACCACCCGCAATGCGGGCCTGCGTTTCGAGAACGGTCAGTTCGTGATGATCGGTCTGGAAACCGAGGGCGGTCGTCCGCTGATGCGCGCCTACAGCATCGCCAGCCCCAACTACGAAGAGCACCTGGAGTTCTTCAGCATCAAGGTGCCGGACGGCCCCCTGACCTCGCGCCTGCAGCACCTCAAGGAAGGCGACAACCTGATGGTCAGCCGCAAGCCCACCGGCACCCTGATCCTCAGTGACCTCAAGCCCGCCAAGCACCTCTATCTGCTGAGCACCGGCACCGGCATGGCGCCCTTCCTGAGCACCATCCAGGATCCGGAGACCTACGAGCGCTTCGAGAAGGTGATCCTGGTCCACGGCGTGCGCTACGTGAACGAGCTGGCCTATGCCGACTTCATCACCAAGACCCTGCCGGAGCACGAGTTCATCGGCGATCTGGTCCGCGAGAAGCTGATCTACTACCCCCTGGTCACCCGCGAGGAATTCCGCAACCAGGGTCGTCAGACCGACCTGATGCGCAGCGGCAAGCTGTTCGCGGACATCGGCCTGCCGCCGATCAATCCGCAGGACGACCGCGCCATGATTTGCGGTAGCCCGAGCATGCTGGACGAGACCAGCGCCGTGCTGAACGAATTCGGTCTGACCATCTCGCCGCGCATGGGCGATCCGGGCGATTACCTGATCGAGCGTGCCTTCGTCGAGAAGTAACGCGATCCGGCTTCCCGAAAACCCGCCCTCCGGCGGGTTTTTCGTTTCCACGACCCGGCGGGCTGAACTCCCCCGGCGCCGGGCCGGTCGGTTGCTGCAAGGCGTGTCATGGCGACACGCCATTGCCGGGAGTCCCCATGAAGCCCTATGTGATCTGCCATATGATGTCGTCGGTCGACGGTCACGCCCTCACCGATGGCTGGGACCGCGCCGTCAAGAAGCAGGCCGATGCCACCTACGAGCGCCTGGCCGAGCGCTTTGAATTCGACGCCTGGGCCTGTGGCCGGGTGACGATGGAAGAGATCGCCCACGGCGAGGGTTATCCCACCGGCGTCGCCCAGGCGCCCATCCCGCGCACCCACCATTTCGCCCAGCGCGACGCCGCCAAGTACGCCATCGCCATCGATCCCCAGGGCAAGGTGGCCTGGAAAAAGAATGAGGCCCTGGATTCCCATGTGGTGGCAGTGCTCACCGAAGGGGTCAGCGACGACTACCTGACGCACCTGCAGAACATCGGTGCCTCCTATGTCTTCGGCGGCAAGCAGGAACTGGACCTGGCCGCGGTGCTGGAACTGCTGAACGCCGAGCTGGGCATCGAGCGCCTGGTGGTGGAGGGCGGCCCCCATGTCAGCGGCTCCTTTGTCGCCGCCGGCCTGGTGGATGAGATCAGTGTGCTGATCATCCCGCTGGTGGATGGCCGCGGTGCCCATCCGGCCTCCTTCGAGATCGCCGAGCAGGCCTGGCAGCAGCCGCTGTACCTCAAACTGGACGCGGCCGAAGCCCAGAACGACGGCAGCGTCTGGCTGCGCTATCGGCGCGGCTAGCCGAGCGCCTTGGCCAGGGCCAGGGCGTCGGCGTCCGCTTCGGCCTGGGCCTCTGCCTGGGCCTGCAGCGGACAGACCCCGCTGGCATAGCGGGCGATCACCTCGGGCACCTGGGCCAGGGGGACCGGTCGGCTGATGTGATAGCCCTGGATGAAGTCGCAGCCCAGGGCGCAGAGCAGGCGCAGCTGCTCCAGGTGCTCGACGCCCTCGGCGGTGACCTTGAGCTTGAGCGGCCGGGCCATGCCGATGATGGCCTGAACGATCTGGTGGTCGGCATTGCCCTCGGCCAACCCGGTGACGAAGGAGCGGTCGATCTTCACGGTATCGATCGGCAGGCGCTTGAGATAGGCCAGCGACGAATAACCGGTGCCGAAGTCGTCGATGGACACCGTCACGCCCAGGTCGCGGATGCGCTGCAGCAATTCGGCGGTAGGCTGCACGTTCTTGACCAGGGCGTTCTCGGTGACCTCCAGTTCCAGGCGCCGCGGCGACAGCCGATGGTCGTCCAGCCGCCAGGCGATCTGTCCGGGCAGGGCGTCATTGCTCAGGCTCAAGGCCGAGCAGTTGACCGCGAGGCGCAACTCCGTGAGACCGGCGGCGGTCAGCTCGGCGAGGTCCTGGCAGGCACGTCTGAGCACCCAGGCGTCCAGGTCCTCGATGAAGCCATTGGCCTCGGCCACGCCGAGAAAGCAGTTCGGCGCCAGCATGCCGAGGCGGGGGTGATCCCAGCGGATCAGGGCTTCGGCCTTGTCCAGCTGCCCGCTGGCGACATCCAGGATCGGCTGATAGTAGAGCTGCAGCCCGCGTTCCTCGACCAGGGCTTCGCGCAGTTCGGCTTCCAGCTCCAGTTGCAGCGAGATCTTCTCGCGCAGGGTCTCGTCGAAGAAGCTGTAAGTGTTGCGGCCATTGCCCTTGGACAGATAGAGCGCGAGATCCGCGCTCTTGAGCAATTCCTCGCAGCAGCCGCCGTCGCGGGGATAGAGACTGATGCCGATGCTGGTGGTCATCACCAGGGTGCGGTTGCCGATGGTGACGGGGTTGCGCAGGCGTTCCAGGATGCGCTGGGCCAGCTGCCGGGCCTCTTCGGGCCCGGCGAGGCTGGCCAGAATGCAGAATTCGTCACCGCCGAAGCGCGCCACCAGATCGCCTTCGCGCACCGCGTCGCGAATGATCTTGGCCATGGCCACCAGCAACTGGTCGCCGGCATCGTGGCCGAGGCTGTCGTTGATGCGCTTGAAGTGATCGATGTCGAGAAACATCACTCCCAGGTTGCGCCCCTGCTGGGCGTGGCGTTCGAGGATCTCGGCGAAGGCCTGGTTGAAGGCGCGGCGATTGTGCAGGTCGGTGAGGGGGTCGTAGTGCGCCGCCTGCTGCAGCGAAGCGCGGGCCTCGTCGAGCTGGCCGACCAGGGAGTTGACCCGCTCCAGGTCGTTTTCCTTGCGTTGCAGCTGGCGATCCGCCCAGGCCGCGCCCAGGCCGCCCACCCCCAGCAGCAGGGCGATGATGGCGATGCCCACCCCCAGCTGCCAGGAATTGCTGGCGCCTTGCAGGGTGCTTTCGGTCTGGGCCGGTGCGATCAGCACCATGGACCACATGCCGGTGAAGTGCATGGCGGCGATGGCCAGTCCCATCACCAGGGCGGTGGCCATGCGCAGCCAGCGATAGATGCCGGTGTAGTGGCGACGGAAGATCTGGATCAGTTGCAGCGCGGCGAAGCTGGCCCCTACGGCGATGCCGATCGACAGCAGGAAGGGCAGCGGTCGATAGAGCACCACGGCCTCGGTATGCACCGCCGCCATGCCGGTGTAGTGCATGAGCACGATGCCCACGCTCAGCACGATACCGGCCTTGAGGCGCTGTCCCAGGGTGAGGTCGGGCTGGCTGAGGGCGGGCATGGCCATGAGTCCGGCCAGCACCACGATCAGCAGCGAGGCGATGGTGATGAAGAGGTCGTAGTGCACCCGGGTGGGCACGGTGAAGGCGAGCATGGCGATGAAGTGCATGCCCCAGACGCCGAAGCCGAAGCTCAGGGCGCCCATCAGACTCCAGGCCCGCCGCCGCGCCAGGGTGCGGGTCTGGCCGATGCGCTCGGCGAATACCAGGGTCACGTAGCAGGCACTGACCGCGACCAGATAGGCGAGGGCGACCAGCCAGCCGTCGTGCTGACCGTGAAGGTGGATCTGGGTGTGGTCGAGAGGAGCGACGAGAAAGTCGAGTCCCAGCCAGTTGTTCATTCCATGGCCTCGGCAGGAAGTCTGGCGCGACTGGGTGAAGACGGCCCGGCGGGATCTCCGGTCCGGGGGTTTTCACAGCGGCAGCCTGCGCGTTGAGTTTAGCTTGCCTTGCCCTATCGGCGTGGTGAAGAGGGGCTTTAGCAGGCGCCTCGACAGTTAGTGCGCGAGATTTTTTCCTCAGACGAGCGCATCTGGAAACGTAGCGGAAAATCGCCAGAAGAAGCGCTCTAGATAGCTGGCTAGCGACTTATCGATAGCATATCGCCAGTAATGCGACCGTTCGTCGATAGGAGGAGGGATGAACGGTCCCATGAGAGGGAAGACCGGCCAGAACGGCCGGTCGAACGGATCAGCTCACCACGCGGTAGCAGGGCTCGTAGGCCGCGCCGCCGGGTAGCTTCATGCGGTGCTGCTCGACGAAGGCCTGCAGCAGCCGATCCAGTGGCCGCATGATGTCGGGATCGCCATGGATCTCGTAGGGCCCGCGTTCCTCGATCAGCTGAATGCCCTTGGCCTTGACGTTGCCAGCGACGATGCCGGAAAAGGCGCGGCGCAGGTTGGCGGCCAGTTCATGGGGCGGCACGGCATGGGTCAGCTGCAGGGCGGCCATGTTCTCGTGGGTGGGATCGAAGGGCCGCTGGAAGCCTTCTTCGATGCGCAGCAGCCAGTTGAAGTGGAAGGCATCGTGGCGGTCGCGGCGGAATTGCTTGACCGCCTTGAGGCCCTGAGCCATCTGCCGGGCCACCTCGACCGGATCGTTGACCACGATCTGGTAGTGGCGTTGTGCGGCTTCGCCCAGGGTCGCGCCGATGAAGGCGTGCAATTGCTCCAGATAGGGCGCGGCGCTCTGCGGTCCGGTGAGCACCACCGGGAAGGGAATGTCCCTGTTGTCCGGGTGCATGAGAATGCCCAGCAGATAGAGGAATTCCTCTGCCGTGCCGGCGCCGCCCGGGAAGATGATGATGCCGTGGCCGACGCGGACGAAGGCTTCCAGGCGCTTCTCGATGTCGGGCAGGATCACCAGTTCGTTGACGATGGGATTGGGTGCCTCGGCGGCGATGATGCCCGGCTCGGTGAGGCCCAGGTAGCGACCGCCCTGGAGGCGCTGCTTGGCATGGGCGATGGTGGCGCCCTTCATCGGGCCCTTCATCACGCCCGGGCCGCAGCCGGTGCAGATGTCCAGGTTGCGCAGGCCGAGTTCGTGGCCGACCTTCTTGGTGTATTTGTATTCCTCGGTGCTGATGGAGTGACCGCCCCAGCAGACCACCATCTTCGGCTCCACGCCGGCGCGCAGGGTGCGGGCATTGCGCAGCAGGTGGAAGACGTAGTCGGTGATGCCCTCGGAGCTCTCCAGATCGATGCGCAGGCTGCTCTGCTCGCTCTCGGTGTAGACGATGTCACGCAGGGCGCTGAACAGCATCTCGCGGGTGCTGGCGATCATCTCGCCGTCGACGAAGGCATCGGCCGGGGCGTTGACCAGCTCCAGGCGCACGCCGCGGTCCTGCTGATGGATGCGGATCTCGAAGTCCTGGTAGGCCTCGAGGATGGTCTTGGCGTTGTCGCTGTGGGCGCCGGTGTTGAGGATGGCCAGGGCGCACTGGCGAAAGAGCTGGTAGAGGTTGCCCGAGCCGGCGGCGCTGAGCTGCTGGACCTCGCGCTGGGAAAGGGTCTCCAGGCTGCCCTTGGGGCTGACCTGAGCGTTGATGACCTGTCTGCTTGGAGCCATAGATGCTTCCCTATCGGTGATACGGCCGAACGGCGGCCGTAGCCGGGTGCGGACCACTTCATGCGATCCGGCACTGTCATTGTTGGGGGCGCGGGCGCCGGAATGCAAACGGGGCCGTGTCAGACCGCGGCGGTGACGTCCAGCACCTGGATGGAGGTCGCGGTTGGATAGTGCCAGTGCACCTCCACATCCCACAGCCGCACCCCGTAGCGCCGCTCGGGCGTCGGCGTCTGGTAGGCCGGGCGTGGATCCTGGGCCAGGCACTGCTCGATCAGTTCGGCCAGGGGCTCGCCCAGCCGCTGGCCATGGATCTCGGCCTGGACCCGCGCCGCGTCCGCCCAACTGACCGCGAGGGCCGGCGGGGGCGCCTCGGCGATGGCGTTGTGGGCGCCCGGGGGGCTGTCGGCATAGGGCACATAGGGCTTGATGTCCAGTACCGGGGTGCCGTCGAGCAGATCGATCCCCGAGAGCAGCAGCCGTCCCGGTTCCAGGCCGTCGAGGCGCACCACCGACTGGCCGATGCCATTGGGTCTGTGGGTGGCGCGGGTGGCGAAGACGCCCAGGTAGCGATTGCCGCCCAGGCGGGGTGGCCGCACCCGCAGCCGCGGCTGGCTTTCCAGCGCCTGGTGGAACAGGAACAGCAGCCAGACATGGCTGACGCCTTCCAGGCCCGCGACCGCTTCGGGCCGGTCGAAGGGCGGCAGCAGTTCCAGCACGCCACGGGCGGCCGGGGCCAGCGCGGGTTGCCGGGGAATGGCGAATTTCTCCTTGAAGCAGGAGCGGACGTGGCCGATGGGGGTGACGCTGTACTGCATGGGCAGGGGCCGTCTGACGCAGGGCCGGTCATTATGCCCTGCCCGAGGCCTCCGCGACCGCAGCAGCCGGCGCTTCGCCGGCGTTGCGGCGCACCCCGCGCAGATTCATCGCCGCCAGGCCCAGCTGCAGCACGATCAGGGCATAGGCCTCGGCCTGCAGGCCCCAGGCGATCCACAGGCCGTTGCTGAGCAGGAACACCCAGAAGCCCAGATTGCGCCGGCCCTGACGCTGAGAGGCCACCAGCCAGGCGGCGAGCAGGGTGATGGCCATGGCCGGCCATTGCAACAGATCGAGCGCTTCCATGGAGAACCTTCAACGGAGTGACTAATGAAGGTGAACCCTGGGAGCGGTTCCGAGTTCCAGGCGACGGCTTCAGGGCGCCGGATGGCGCGCCCGCGCGTAGGCGATGAAGCCCTCGATATCGGCACTGCACAGGTGTTCGCCGGCGGCGAGGATCTCGGCTTCGGGCCAGTCCCACCAGGCGATGTCGAGCAGCGCCTGGCAGGTGGCTTCGGGAAAGCGCCAGCGGATGAAGCGCGCCGGATTGCCGCCCACCACCGCATAGGGCGGTACGTCGCGGGTGACCACGGCGCCGGCGGCCACCACGGCGCCATGGCCGATGGTGACGCCGGAGAGGATCAGCGCATCGGTGCAGATCCAGCAGTCGCTGCCGATCACCACATCGCCGCGCGTACCGCCGTAGTCGGTGATGTGGGCCAGGTCGTCGACGAAGGCAGGGAAGGGGTAGGTGGTCACCCAGTCCAGCCGGTGGAGGCCGCCGAGCAGGATGCGCACGCCCTCGGCGATGGAGGTGTAGCGTCCCAGGCGCAGGGTGGCGCCTTCCTTGAGATCGAACACCCTGGGCGCGCCGTAGGTGCCGGCACCGATCTCATAGTCGGGCAGCTCGCGGCGCAGGCGCGCCGTGCGCTGGTGCAGGCGGGGCAGGGCGGCCAGCGCCTGGCGTTCACGTTTCTTGCGCAGCTTGTCGAGAAAACCCATGGCGGTGCCCTGGCGAAAGGTATCCGGCAGGATACCGAAGCGCCCGGGCCGTGCTCAATCGCCGGGCTCGGGCTCCGCCGGATCTCGCTCGATGGCCGCCATGCCCAACTGGTCGGCGAGGTCCTGCAGGTCGCTCGCTTCCAGATCCCAGCCGCCGCTGGACACCTCGCCACCCGCCGGACCCTTTTCCCGTGGGCGCTGGATGAAGGCGGTGGCCAGGCCCAGCTCCTTGGCCGCCTGCAGGTCGCCGTTGTGGGCGGCGCAGAGCATCACCTGTTCCGGTTGCAGGTCGAGCAGGGCGCAGGCGCCCAGGTAGACCTCCGCGGCCGGTTTGTAGCGCTTGAAAAGATCGGCGCCGAACAGCATGTCCCAGGGCAGCCCGGCGTGGCGGGCCATGTCCAGCAGCAGGCTGACATTGCCATTGGACAGGGCGCAGACCGGATAACCCTGGCGCAGCCGCGTGAGACCCGGTACGGCATCGGGCCAGGGCGTCAGCTGGTGCCAGAGGCGATTGATCCAGGCCACCTCGGCGGTGGTCAGGCCGACCAGGCCGTGGCGTGGCAGCAATTCGTCCAACGCCAGACGATGGACCTCGTCGAGGGGCAACCAGGGCAGGCTGCGGGCGGCGATCTGCGGCAGGATGGCCTCATAGGCTTCGGCGCGCCAGGCATCGGCCAGCCGCTCCCAGTCGCCCTGGACGCCGTGCTTGGCGGACAGTCCCTGCAGACCGGTGACCAGACTGCCGCGCCAATCCACCACGGTGCCGAAGACATCGAAAAGTAGCGCCCGAACGGTCGTCGTCATGGGTAGACTCCTGCAGAAGGTTGTCTCCACCAGACGGATCACGGGTGACGGGGGTTCCCCCAAAGTGCCCGAAGGTCACCCTCGCCAAAGGATCTCTGCATGACGCTGCGCCACCTCAGCCACTGGGTGTTCGATATGGATGGCACCCTGACCCTGGCGGTACACGACTTCGCCGCCATTCGCCGGCACCTGGGCATTCCCGAGCAGGCCGACATCCTCCACCACCTGGCCGAGCTGCCCGCCACTGAGCGCGAGGCCAAGCACGCCTGGCTGTTCGAGCACGAGCGCGAACTGGCGGTGGCCGCCCGCCCGGCGCCGGGCGCGGTGGAGCTGGTGCGCGCGCTGCATGAGCGCGGCTGCCACCTGGGCATCCTGACCCGCAATGCTCGCGACCTGGCACTGCTGACCCTGGCCGCCATTGGCCTGGAGGACTGCTTCGATCCGCCTGCCGTACTGGGCCGCGACGAAGCGGCGCCCAAACCCGATCCGGGCGGTCTGCTGCGGCTGGCCGAACGCTGGCAGGTGGCGCCCGCCAGCCTGGTGATGGTCGGTGATCACCGCTACGACCTGGAGTGTGGGCGGGCGGTGGGGTGTCGCACCTTGCAGGTCAATCAGCCCGGCGATCCCTGGCCCGCGGCGCGTGACCAGCGCTTCGAAACCTGTGCGGAGATCCTGGCGGCGCTCTGACGCTGGAAATTTGTCCGTTAGGCGTAAATAGTCTGTTGTTTGCCTGGCCGCTGGCTAAGATGCCGGCTTCGGATTCAGGTCGGGCCAGCCGTATGAGCCTCCACACGCCTTCGAGCGATCAGCCAGCCTCCGGCGATCTGCGCCAGTACGAGCGCCAGACGCTGGAAAGCCTTGCCACCGGCCTGCCCCTGACCCAGGTGCTGCACACGCTGCTGCAACGGGTGGAGGTCCTGGCCCAGGTCCGCCTGCACGCCTGCATCCTGTTGCTCAGCGAGGATGGCCGTTATCTGCAGGACGGCATCGCGCCGAGTCTGCCGGACGCCTACAGCCGCGATCTCGGGCGGCTGGAGATCGGCCCGCTGGCGGGTTCCTGTGGCACCGCCGCCTACCGCCGGGAAGCCGTCTATGTCGAGGACATCGCCGGCGATCCGCTGTGGGCCGGCGCGCGCGACCTGGCGCTGCGCTATGGCCTGCGGGCCTGCTGGTCGATGCCACTGTTGGCCCTGGACGGTCGGTTGCTGGGCACCTTCGCCAACTATTTCCTCGAGCCGCGGCGCCCGCTGGCCGCCGAGCGCGACGCCTTCCGCCTGGTCACCGAGACCGCCGCCCTGGCCATCGAGCGCCATCAGGCGGATCTGCAGCTGCGCGAGAGCGAAGATCACTATCGGCACCTGGTGGAACTCAATCCCCAATACACCTGGACCTGCGATCCCAGCGGTCAGCACATGGTCTTTTCGCCGCGCTGGCAGCAGCTGACCGGCCAGCCGATGCTGGAAGCCGATAGCTTTTGGACGGTGGTGCATCCGGACGATCGCCAGGCGACCCGGCAGGCCTGGGACGTGGCGTGCAGCGCCGGTCAGGCCTACGACCGCGAACACCGGGTGCGGGTGGCGGATGGCAGCCATTGCTGGCTGCGTACCCGTGCCTATCCGCGCCGCGATGCGGCGGGCGCCGTGATCCGCTGGTACGGCACCAGCGAAGACATCGATGACCGTCGCGAGGCCGAGGAGGCTTTGCGCCGCGAGCGCGCCACCCTGGAGGTCCAGGTGCAGGCGCGTACCGCCGAGCTGGAAGAGACCAATCGCCAGCTGCGCGAAGAGATGCAGAATCGCGCCCAGGCCGAGGAGCTACTGCGCCAGGCGCAGAAGATGGAAGCCGTGGGGCAGCTCACCGGCGGCATCGCCCATGACTTCAACAACTTGCTGGCCGGCATCCAGGCCAGCCTGGATCTCCTGCGCCGCCGCCTGGCGCCGGAGGTCCTGGCCGGGGTCGGCAACCTGCTCGACACCGCCACCCAGTCGGTAGGGCGGGGCGCCAGTCTCACCCATCGGCTGCTGGCCTTTTCCCGGCGCCAGACGCTCAATCCCCAGGCGGTCGACGTTGCCCGGCTGATCGGCGACTTCCAGGAGTTGTTGCTGCACAGCCTGGGGCCGCAGATCCGCTGCCAGCTCGAGCTGGACGCCGGGCTCTGGCCGGTCGACGCCGATCCGCACCAGCTGGAAAACGCCCTGCTCAATCTGGCCATCAACAGCCGCGATGCCATGCCGGCGGGGGGCACCCTGACCATAGGTGCGCGCAACTGGGTGCAACCTGATGCCAACCCGGCGCTGCCAGCAGGCGACTATCTGCTGATCGAGGTCGACGACGATGGCGTGGGCATGGCGCCGGAGGTGCTGGAACGAGTCTTCGAGCCCTTCTTCACCACCAAGCCGGTGGGCCAGGGCTCGGGCCTGGGGCTGTCCATGATCTATGGCTTCGTCCGCCAGTCCCGGGGCCAGGTGAGCGTGACCAGTGCGCCAGGACAGGGCTGCCGGGTGAGCCTGCTGCTGCCGCGTCATCCGGCCCCGCCGATCCGCGCGCCGCTTGCGCTCTCCAGCGCCACGACCGACCGTGCGCTACCCAGCGTCCGGGTGCTGCTGGTGGAAGACGACGCGGTCATCCGCGCGTTGCTGGTGCAGCTGTTCGTCGAACTGGGCTGGCGGTATCGCGACGCCGTCGATGCCGAAGCGGCCCTGGCAGCGCTGCGCGAAGGCGAAGGCTTCGACCTGTTGATCACCGATGTCGGGCTACCGAGACTGAACGGCCGCTTGCTGGCCAATGCGGCCCGTACCCTCAGACCGCAGTTGCCGATCCTCTTTATCACCGGTTATGCGGCGGGCAACGCGCCACCCGTGCCCCTGGTCGGCGAGCGGATGGCCGTGCTGGGCAAGCCCTTCACCCTGGAGGTCCTGGTCGACCGGGTACAGGAGCTGCTGGGCAAGCCCGAAACCCTGGAAGGTTGAGCGCTAGCCGCCAGCGCCGAACAGCGCCCGACGACCCTCGGGCGAGGTGAAAAGGGCATCGCCGTTGTGACCGACGCCCGGCACCTCCACCAGCGGCTGGCGCAGCTCCGGATGACGGCCCTGCAGGTAACGGTAGTAGTTCAGTCCGCGGGCCAGGCGATAGGGGCCCTGGGCCTCGGCGGCGCAACCCTTGTCCAGCGCCGGATGGTTGGGGTCGGTGTCCTCGGCGCCCAGCAGGTAGGTGACGTCGAGCTCCGCATAGTGCTGCTCCAGGCTGGCCGCCGGGCGTCCTTCGGCATAGGCCGGCAGGCCCTGCATGCCGTATTTCCAGGTGTCGAAATCCGGGCAACTGGCCGCGCCGGCGAAGGGCACGGGTTGGCCCTGGGCATCCGGGCGACGCGCATCGAAATAGGCATAGGACGACGGATTGGCCACCACGTATCTCAGGCGGATGCCCGTGGCGGCGAGGGCGCGCTCGCCGTGGCCGAGCACGGCGTAGCGCTGCACCACCTGGCCACCGCCGGAATGCCCGGCGATCACCACCTCCTGCAGATTGGGCAGGCGCTGGCGGTCCGCCAGGCGGGCGAGCAGGGCGTCGAACACGGCGAAACTGCTCAAGGGTTGCGGGCCCAGGGCGGGCTCGCCGCCCATCCAGGCATTGCCCTGCCAGCGCAGCAGGTCGTCCGGCAGCCGATGCCGGTGGACGTCCTTTTCGTTGAGGAACTGCGGAGCGATCACCAGGGTGTCCGCCGCGGCGCCGGCCGCCGCCGTGGCCGTCTCGCCGGAACGGAAATAGGTGGCGGCGTTGCGCAGGCGACCATGGACGATCACCAGCGCGCGGCGAATTTCCGGGTGCGGCTGATTCCAGTCGGTGGATAGCTGCAACGCGGCCTGCGCCTGACCGAGTGGCAAGCGGTCGCCGACGATACGGGCGACCCCCTCAAGAGGCGCCGCCAGGGCGGAGCCCCAGGCCAAGGCCAGGCACAGCGCGAGCAGGCGACGCATGCGGATTCTCCCGGGGGATCAGAGCGCCTTGGCGGCGAAGGTGTCGCAGCTCTCCACCTTGCCACTGTCGAAGCCGGTGCGGAACCATTTGACCCGCTGCGCGGAGCTGCCGTGGGTGAAGGAATCCGGTACCACGCGACCCTGGGACTGGCGTTGCAGGCGGTCATCGCCAATGGCGTTGGCGGCGTTCAGCGCCTTCTCCAGGTCACCCGGCTCCAGCCAGTTCAAGCGCTTCTGGGCGTCGTTGGCCCAGACCCCGGCATAGCAGTCGGCCTGCAACTCCAACCGCACCGACAACCCGGTGGCGCCTTCGGTGGGGATACCGCGACGGCGCGCTGCTTCCATCTTGTTGGTGGTGCCGGTGAGGTTCTGCACGTGGTGGCCGACCTCGTGAGCGATGACGTAGGCGCGGGCGAAGTCGCCGTCGGCGCCGAAGCGCTGCTGCAGTTCCTGGAAGAAGGTCAGGTCCAGGTAGACCTTGCTGTCCACCGGGCAATAGAAGGGGCCGCTGGCCGCGGTGGCGCCACCGCAACCGGATTGCACCTGGCCGTTGAACAGCACCAGCTTGGGCGGCTGGTACTGCTCGCCATGGGCCTGGAAGATGCGCGTCCAGGTGTTTTCGGTCTCGCCCAGCACCACGCGGACGAAGTCCACCTGGCGATTGTCGGCCGGGGCGGTGGTCTCCTGCTGGCTGGGCGCGCTCTGGCCGCTGAGGCTGATCAGGTTGCCGAGGATCTGCGTCGGACTCTGGCCGCTGAGCAGGCCGAACACCACCACCAGGGCCACGCCACCCAGGCCCAGGCCGCCGCCGATCTTCATGCCGCGTCCGCCGCTGGCCTGTTGCACGTTGTCGCTACGTTGTCCCTTGTCCCACTGCATGGCGCTTGCCTCCTGATCTTTGCTATCGCTAAGACCGCAGGTCACAGCAAAAATGCGTTACCGGAAATGACAACGCCCGCGACGGGCGCGGGCGTTGTCAGCGGAGCGGAGCGCGGGATCAGGCCGCGGTCTGGCCCTGCTTGAGGCTCTGCATGTCGATCACGAAGCGATACTTCACATCGCTCTTGAGCATGCGCTCGTAGGCGTCGTTGATGTCCTGGATGGCGATCTGCTCGATGTCCGAAACGATGCCGTGCTTCGCGCAGAAGTCCAGCATCTCCTGGGTCTCGCGGATGCCGCCGATGAGCGAGCCGGCCAGCTGGCGGCGCTTCATCACCAGGTTGAAGACGCTGGGCGCCGGGTGCGGCTCGGCGGGTACGCCGACCAGGGTCATGGTACCGTCCCACTTGAGCAGGGTGAGGAAGGCGTCCAGGTTGTGCGGCGCGGCCACGGTGTTGAGGATGAAGTCGAAGCTGTTGGCGTGCGCGGCCATCTCGTCTTCGTTCTTCGACACCACCACCTCGTCGGCGCCCAGACGCAAGGCGTCGTCCTTCTTGTTGGCGCTGGTGGTGAAGAGCACCACGTGGGCACCCATGGCGTGGGCGATCTTCACGCCCATGTGGCCAAGGCCACCCAGACCGACGATGCCGACCTTCTTGCCCGGGCCGACCTTCCAGTGGGCCAGCGGCGAGTAGGTGGTGATGCCGGCGCAGAGCAGCGGCGCCACGGCGGCCAGGTTCTCGGTGTGGCTCACCTTGAGCACGAACTTCTCGTTGACCACGATGTGGTCGGAGTAGCCGCCCTGGGTGTTTTCGCTGCCACCGTAGAGGTTGCCGTTGTAGGTGCCGGTGAAGCCGTTCTCGCAATAGGACTCTTCGCCGGCATCACAGGGCGCGCAGTGCTGGCAGCTGTCGACCATGCAGCCGACGCCGACGCTGTCGCCGACCTTGAAGTTCTTCACGTGGGCACCGACCGCGGTGACGGTACCGACGATCTCGTGGCCGGGCACGGACGGATAGAGGGTGTTGTTCCACTCGTTGCGCGCGGTGTGCAGGTCGGAATGGCAGACGCCGCAGAAGAGGATGTCGATCTGCACGTCGTGGGCGCCGGGTTCGCGCCGCTCGAAGGAGAAGGGCGCCAGGGGCTGGTCGGCGGACTGGGCAGCGTAGCCTTGGGCTTGGCTCATGAGATACCTCATCTAGATGGTGGAACTGCAGGGTGGAGCGGGGCGGCCAGGCGGGCATGGCCAGCTAGCAAACCGTCGATCCTGCGCAGCCAGGCACGGCGGCACCAATCGATCGTCTCGATATCGGTCATGCCGCCCATCGATGGAACTCATGGGCGGGCAGGGCACGAGGTCTTACGACCGGGGTGCCAGAGCAGATGTTCCCGCCCTTGCCACGGCCCGCCGTCGACCGGTCGTGCCTAGCGGGACAGCCTGGGCGCCACGGTGGGCAACAGCCGGGTGGCCAGGTGATCGAGCAGCAGCCGGACCCGTGGCAGGGTCTCGCGACTGCGTGGCCATACCAGGTTGATCGGCGAGCCCTCGACGCCATGTTCGGGCAGCACATCGACCAGGGCGCCACTGGCCAGGTGCGTGCCGATCAGCCAGGTCGGCAACTGGGCGATGCCATGGCCGGCCAGGGCGGCCAGCACCTCGCCTTCGCCATCGCCTACCACCAGGCGTGGCTGGAAGATCCAGCGTTCGCTGTCGCCCGGCTGCTCGCCGCGGAACTGCCAGGGGCTGATCAGGCCGTCGGCCTGGCGAAAGCCGATGCACTGGTGCTCGACCAGGTCGGCTGGGGTCTGGGGTCGGCCATGCTGGGCGAGATAGGCCGGGGCGGCGCAAAAGACCTGGCGCTGGGTGCCCAGGAAGCGATGCCCCAGGCTGGCTGGCCAGGCATCGGAGCCGCCGATGCGCACCAGGATGTCGATGCCCTCGTGGACCGGATCGACGAAGCGATCCGACAGCGACAGATCCGGTTGCAGCAGGGGGTAACGATGCAGCAGCTCCAGGATCAGCGGCAGTACGTGCAGGCGGCCATAGGAGGCGGGCAGGTCGATGCGCACCCGGCCATGGGGCTCGCCGTCCTGCGCGGTCAGCCCCAGCTCGGCCTGTTCCAGCTCGGCCAGCACCCCGGTGCAGGTGCGATAGAAACTGGCGCCGGCCTCGGTCAGGCGCAGACGGCGGGTGGTGCGCTGGAACAGCCGCACGCCCAGTCGGCTTTCCAGTCGCGCCACGCTCTTGCCGATGGCCGAACCGGTGAGGTTGAGGCGCTCGCCGGCCGCGGTGAAGCTGCCGAGATCGGCCACGGTGACGAAGACGTCGAGGCCCTTGAGGCGTTCAGAGGAATACAAGGCTGGCTTCCTATTATGGAATCTGATTCCTATTAAATAGGAATTTATACCCAGGATACGCCGTTAATTCTCCAATAGGCTGGAATCAACCCTGAGACAAGGCACTCCCTTATCTACAGCGCCTGCACTGCCGCAGGCCCCTTTTCTTCCCTATCTGGAGGTTTCATGCGCAAGGGCACCGCTCTTATCGTCGGCGTCACCGGCATTTCCGGCTACAACCTGGCTCATACCCTGGTGGCCTCGGGTTGGACCGTCTATGGTCTGGCCCGCAAACCCGTGGCCCAGGAAGGCGTCATCCCGGTGGCCGCCGACCTGCTCGACGCCGAGTCCACCCGCCAGGCCTTGGCCGGCCTGCCGATCAGCCACGTGTTCTTCTGCACCTGGACCCGCCGTGACACCGAGAAGGAAAACGTCGAGGCCAATGGCGCCATGATGAACAACCTCTGCCAGGCCCTGGACGGCGCGCCGCTGCAGCATCTGGCGCTGGTCACCGGTACCAAGCATTACTTGGGCTCCTTCGAGGAATACGGCAGCGGCAAGGCCGAGACGCCCTTCCGCGAAAGCGAGCCGCGCCAGCCCGGTGCCAACTTCTACTACACCCTGGAAGACATCCTCTTCGCCGCCGCCGAGCGGCACGGCTTCGGCTGGAGCGTGCACCGCTCCCACAGCATGATCGGCCAGGCCAAGGGCACCAACGCCATGAACATGGGCCTGACCCTGGCGGTCTACGCCTCGCTGTGCAAGGCCACCGGCCAACCCTTCGTCTTTCCCGGCTCCCGTACCCAGTGGGACAGCCTGACCGACGTCACCGACGCCGGCCTGCTCGCCGAGCAGCTGGAGTGGGCGGCCCTGGCGCCGGCGGCGCGCAACCAGGCCTTCAACACCGTCAATGGCGACGTCTTCCGCTGGCGCTGGCTGTGGAGCGAGATCGCTGCCTTCTTCGACCTGGAGCCGGCACCCTATCCCGAGCAGCCCATGCCGCTGGAAGCACGGATGAAGGACACGGCCCCGGCGCAGTGGCGCAAGCTGGCCGAGGAACATGGCCTGGTGGAGGCCGATGTCGACAAGCTTGCCTCTTGGTGGCACAGCGACGCCGACCTGGGCCGCGAGATCGAGTGCCTCAACGACATGACCAAGAGCCGCGACCTGGGCTTCTTCGGCTATCGCGACACCCGCGCGAGCTTTCTCGACCTCTTCACCCGCCTCAGAGCCCAGCGCCTGATTCCCTGAGTCGCTCTGGATCGCCGGTTCCCGTGAACGCGGGCAGCCGGCGGTTTTCATAGGCCATTCCCGGGGCGCAGAATGCGCTTTCCTGTCGCAGGATGCGCTCCCATGCTCGAAACCCTCGCTGCCTTCGTTCCCGCCTTTAGCCCTCTCGACTGGCTGTTCATCGAAGCCATCGTGGTCCTGGCCTATCTGATCTTCGGCGTGGCCGGTTTCGGCAGTGCCCTGGTCGCCGGTCCCTTGCTCACCAGCTGGATGCCGCTATCGCGCATCGTGCCCTTGCTGGTGATGCTGGATTTCCTCGCGTCCTTCCACAACTGGCTGCCGGATCGCCGCGCCATCGCCGGGCGCGAACTCAGGCGATTGCTGCCCATGCTGCTGCTCGGCGCCGCTCTGGGCACCTACCTGCTGATGCGCACCGATGCCCGGCTGCTGATGCTCTGGCTGGGGCTCTTCGTGGTCGCCTATTCCACCTACAGCCTGCTCACGCCCAAGGGCTTTCGCCAACTGGCGCCGGCCTGGTCGATCCCGGCGGGCGGCGTCGGGGGCCTGTGCGGCGCCCTGTTCGGCAGCGGCGGCTTTCTCTATGCGCTCTATCTCAATGGCCGCCTGGAAGACAAGAACGCCATCCGCGGCACCCAGAGCTTTCTCATCGGCTGCAGTGCCTCCATTCGCATCGTCCTGCTGCTGATCGCCGGCGCCTACAGCGACGGCAGCCTGCTGCTCTTGGCCGTCTGCCTGCTGCCCGCCATGCTGCTCGGCGGCTGGATCGGTCGCCACCTGCAGCGGCGCCTGTCCCGCGAACGCTTCACCCGCCTGGTGACCTGGCTGGTGCTGGTCTCCGGCGTGACCCTGATCGGACGGTATCTGGCGGGGTAGTCAAGTCATCCTGGGCGGAAGACTCGTAGGTTGGGCTGAGACAGCTCTATCGTCGAAGCCCAACGTTAGACCAAACCCTGGACTGTTGGGCTTCGCTGCGCTCAGCGCCAACCTACGTCGGCTTGCCAGGGTGCCGTAGGTTGGCGCTGAGACGGCTCCATCGTCGAAGCCCAACGTCAGACCGCACCGTGGACTGTTGGGCTTCGCTGTGCTCAGCGCCAACCTACGTCGCTGATCGCGGCCATGGCTGCGATGCGCTCGAACGTCGTAGCGAGGAAAACCGCCGGCGTTTTCCGCGCGATGCTTCAACGGCGGGAACTCCCCATCCCTCATGGCTCTCCGCTCTAGAACACCAACAGCGGAGAACCCTCCATGCTGACCTCCCTTCAGGCAGGCGTCTTGGACGTGACCTATCAGGTCCAAGGACCGGAAAATGGCCCGCCGGTCCTGTTGCTGCACGGCTTTCCCTACGACATCCACGCCTACGCCGAGGTGACCGATGAACTGGTCGCCGCTGGCTGCCGCGTCTATGTGCCCTTTCTGCGTGGCTACGGCGCCACCCGCTACCTGAGCGCCGACACCCCGCGCTCCGGCCAGCAGGCCGCCCTGGCCCATGACGTCCTGGCGCTTCTCGATGCCCTGGGCCTGGAGCGGGCGACCCTGGCTGGCTATGACTGGGGCGGTCGCGCCGCCGGTATCGTCGCCGCCCTCTGGCCCGAGCGGGTCGCGGGGCTGGTGCTGGGCGACGGCTATCCGATCCAGGACATCGCCACTGCCGCTACCCAGCCCGGTTCCCCGGAGGCGGAACTGCGCTATTGGTACCAGTACTACTTCCACGGTGAGCGAGGTCGGGCCGGCCTCGCGGAACATCGCCGCGACTTCTGTCGACTGCTCTGGTCACTGTGGTCGCCCAGCTGGCACTTCAGCGACGCCACCTACGCGCTTACCGCCGCGGCCTTCGACAATCCCGATTTCGTCGACACCGTGATCCACTCCTATCGCCACCGCTACGGCTTGGCGCCGGACGATCCAGCCTATGCCGAGACCGAGCGCCGGCTCGCCGCGCAGCCGCCCATCAGTGTGCCCACCACGGTCTTGGCCGGCGCGGACGACGGGGTGACCCCGGTGCAGGGCGAGGCTGCCGTGGCCCGGCATTTCCGCGGACCCTTCCGCTACGAGGTGGTACCCCGCTGCGGCCACAATATCCCCCAGGAAGCCCCGGCCGCCTTCGCCGCCGCGGTAAGGGAACGGCTGCCGTAGGTTGGCGCTGAGACGGGTCCATCGTCGAAGCTCAACGCCGGACCGCGCCCTGGACTGTTGGGCTTCGCTGCGCTCAACGCCAACCTACGTCGGCTAGCCAGACCGCACCTTGGACTGTTGGGCTTCGCTGCGCTCAGCGCCAACCTACGTCGGCTCACCAAGCTGCCGTAGGTTGGCGCTGAGACAGCTCCATCGTCGAAGCCCAGCGGATGCGACTAAGCCAAGGTGGTGAAAACGCTGCCGCCTTGGCGTGCGTATTCGAGGCTACCGCCCCAACACCTCCGGGTTGGCGACACCCGTCGGTTCACCCGCGAAGAAGCCCACCAGGTTGGCGAAGGCCTCGCCGAAATAGAGCTCGTAACTGTGCTTTTCCACATAGCCCAGATGCGGCGTGCAGAGCACCTTGGGGTGGGCGAGCAAGGGGTCATCCGGTGCAACGGGTTCCTGCTCGAAGACATCCAACGCCGCCTGGCCGGGATGACCTCGTTCCAGCGCCGTGAGCAGGGCGCCGGGTTCGATCAGGCCGGCGCGGGCGGTGTTGACCAGTAGCGCGCTCTTTTTCATCCGCGCCAGGTCCTCGGCGCGCACGCAGCCGCGGCTGCGCTCGCTGTATCTGAGGTGCAGGCTGATGACATCGGCCTCGGCGAAAAAGGCCTCCTGGCTGGCGGCCGCGCGATGGCCGTCGGCTTCGGCACGGGCGCGCGAGGCCTCGCTGCCCCAGACCAGCACCGGCATGCCGAAGGCCTGGCCGTAGCGCGCCAGGCGCTGGCCGATCCTGCCATAGCCCCAAATACCGAGGATCTGTCCATCCAGCCGCTCGCCCAGATTGACCTGCCAGCGCCCGGCATAGAGGGCGTCGATGGCCGGCTTGAGCCGGCGGCGGGCCATGAGGATCAGGGTCCAGGTCAACTCGGCGGTGGAGACCGGCGAGCCACTGCCTTCGCAGACCACCACGCCCTGGCGAGTGCAGGCGGCCACGTCGAGATGGGCGGTGGCCTTGCCGGTCTGGCTGATCAGCTTGAGCCGCGGCAGGTGCGCCAGCAGCTCGGCGTCGATACGGGTGCGCTCGCGGGTCAGCACCAGGGCATCGGCATCGCGGAAGCGCTCCACCAGCACCTGGGGATCGCGCTCGGCGTCGTGATAGAGCGTCACCTGGTGCCCGGCGCGCTGGAGCAAGGGATAGCAATCCAGGGTTTCGACGACGTGCTGGTAGTCGTCGGGGATGACGATATGCATGGCGGGCTCCGTTGTTGTTCTGAACCGCCAGTGGAGCACCTGCAAGGTCCTCCGACAAGCTCGGGCGCCGCTGAGACCGCTTCACCGTCAAAACCCAACGTTCAGAGCCTAATAAGGAATCACCAGCGGCGTGCCCGCCAGGGGATTCTCGATCACCGCGCACCTGAGGCCGTACAGCGCCTCGATCAGCTCGGGGGTGACGATCTCCGCCGGCGGGCCCTCGGCGAGGATGCGGCCGGCGCGCAGGGCGATGATGTGGTCGGCGTAGCGACAGGCCTGGTTGAGGTCGTGCAGTACCGCCACCAGGGTGCGGCCACCCTCCCGATTGAGACGGCAGAGCAGCTCCATCAGCTCCACCTGGTGGGCGATGTCCAGGTAGGTGGTGGGCTCGTCGAGCAGCAGCAGCGGGGTCTCCTGGGCCAGTGCCAGGGCGATCCACACCCGTTGGCGCTGGCCGCCGGACAGGCTGTCCACCGCCCGCTCGGCCAGTTCCAGGGTATTGGTGGCTTCCAGGGCGTGCTGCACCGCGCGCTCGTCGGCATCCGTCCAGCCGGCGAAGGCCTGGCGATGGGGATGGCGCCCGCGGGCCACCATGTCGCTGACCAGGATGTCGTCCGGCGCCACCGCGCTTTGCGGCAGCAGGCCGATACGGCGGGCCACCTCGCGGGTCGGCAGGTCCTGGATCAGCCGACCGTCCAGACGCACCTCGCCGGCGCTGGGGCGGATCAGCCGCGCAAGGCTGCGCAGCAGGGTCGACTTGCCGCAGCCGTTGGGGCCGATGATGACGGTGAAGCGGCCATCGGGCAGCCGCACATCGAGGTCGGCGCAGATCGGCTGGCCGCCGTAGCCCACGGTAAGGCCGTGAGCGACGAGGCGGCTGGAGGGGGCGTCTTGGCTCATGAGGTCCGCCGCCATTCGCGGCTCAGCAGGAAGATCAGATAGAGGCCGCCCAGGGCGCCGGTGAGCAACCCGACCGGAATCTGGAAGGGCGCCAGCAACCGCTGGGCCAGCAGATCGGCCAGGGCGGTGAGGCAGGCGCCGAGCAGGGCGGGGGCGAGGATACCCAGATCGGCGCTGCGGGTCAGGCGACGGGCCAGTTGGGGCGCCGCCAGGGCGACGAAGCCGATGGGGCCGGCGGTGGCGATGGCCAGGGCGGCCAGGGCCACGGCGACGGCCAGCAGCAGATTCTGGCTGGGCAGCACGGCCAGGCCCAAGGCGCGGGCCAGGTCGTCGCCCAGCTCCAACAGGCGCAGCCGCCGCGCCAGCCAGGCGGCCAGCGGCAGGAGCAGCAGGCAGCCGGCGAGCAGGGTCAGGGTGCGACTCCAGGTCAGCATGTCGAGGCTGCCGAACAGCCAGAGCCGGGCCTCCTGGGCTTCGTCCAGCTCGGCGCGGGTCAGCAGGTATTCGTTGAGCGAGGCGAGCAGAGCGCTGATGGCGATGCCCAGCAGGATCATCCGCTCGCCGCGGATGCCGGCCAGGGCGGCGAGTCCGGCCACCAGTACCGCGGCCAAGAGACCGCCGCTGAGGGCGCCCAGCATCAGCGCCGCGCCGCCCAGTTGCAGCCACAGCAGGGTGATCAGGGCGCCACTGGCCGAGCCGACGGTGAACCCCACCAGATCCGGACTGGCCAGGGGATTGCGCGCCAGCCGCTGGAAGATGGCGCCACTGGCGCCCAGGGCCGCGCCGACGCCAAAGGCCGCCAGCAGCCGCGGCAGGCGCAGATCCAGCAGGATCAGACTGGCCAGAGCATCACCCTGGCCCATGAGGGTAGCGACTACCCGGTGTGGCGTCGGGGCGAAGGCGCCGCCGCTGAGGGTCAGGGCGCAGATGCCGATGGCCGCCAGCCCGAGCAGCAACAGGCAGGCCTTGAAGCGCGCCGAGCGGCGGGGGGCGAAGCGATGACGACTCAAGGGCGCACCCGCCGGGCGGAACGGATGATCAGCGCGAGCAGCACCGGGGTGCCGAGCAGGGCGCAGACGATTCCCGCCTCCAGCTCCCCTGGCAGGGCCACGCGGCGGCCCAGGGTATCGGCCAGCAACAGCAGATTGGCTCCGGCCAGGGGCGCCAGCGCCAGGATCCAGCGCCAGTCGGCGCCAACCAGCAGGCGCAGGGCGTGGGGCACTACCAGGCCGAGAAAGCCGATGGGTCCGGCCACCGCAGTGGCGGCGCCGCACAGCAGCACGATGGCGACGAAGGCGAGCAGCCGCAGTTGTCCGGGGCGGGCGCCGAGAGCGCGACCGAGGTCGTCGCCCAGGGCCAGGGCATTGAGCCGGCTCCCCAGGGGTAGGCCCAGCAGCAGGCCGATCAGCAGCAGCGGCAGGATGCCGAGGGCGCCACCCGGCGTCTGGCCGCTCAGGGCGCCCACCGCCCAGAAGCGGTAGCTGTCGAACACCGCGCTGTCGAACAGGGTGATGATGCCGGTGCAGGCGTTGAGGCTGGCGCTGAGGGCGATACCGGCCAGGATCAGTCGCAGCGGCTGGCCACGGGGCGGGGCGCTGCCACCGAGCAGATAGACCAGGCCGGCGGCCAGGGCCGCCCCCAGCAGGGCGCAGGCCAGGCGCGTCGGGGCGTCGTCCAGCCCCAGCAGCGACAGCCCGGCCACCACGGCGAAGGCCGCCCCGGCATTGATCCCCAGCAGTCCGGGGTCGGCCAGAGGATTGCGCGTCAGCGCCTGCATCAGGGCACCGGCCAGGCCCAGGGCCGCACCCACCAGCAGTCCGAGCAGGGTGCGTGGCAGACGCAGCTGCCAGAGCACCACGGCCTCGGTGGAGTCATCGGGCGCGACGAGCAGGTGCAGGATCTGCGCCGCCGACAGCGACCGCGCCCCTATGGCCAGACTCGCTACTACCGCCAGCGCCAGGATGATCAGCAGCAGGACCAGCACCAGGCCACCGCGGGCGGCGGATGCCCGTTGCGCAAGGGGAGCGGGGCGGGCCGGCGGGGTCATGTCATCCCCAGGGCGCCGGCGACCGTGCCGATCACCTGGCGGGCGGCGAGGGGCCCGGCGTTGAGATAGAAGGCGTCGGTATCCACGCGAACGGCCCGGGACTGACGCACCGCAGTCAGCCGCGGCCACAGCGGTTGCCGCGCCAGACTGGCCAGGGCAGTGCCCTGTTCGGCATAGAACAGCCAGTCGGCGTCGGCCAGATCCAGCAGCTCGGCGCTGACATCCCGCGAGGTGCCCTTGAAGCGCTGCGCCGCCGGGCGGGTCACGCCCATGGCCTGCAGCAAGCCGCCGGCAAAGGAATCCACGCCCATCAGGCGCAGTCGGGCGCCGCTGGAAAACAGTAGGGAGGCGGAGGGCGGCTGAGTTCCCAGGCGCTGCGTCATGCCGGCGAGATCCCGATCCAGCTCCGCCAGCAGGCGCTCGGCCTGCTGGCGCCGCCCCAGGGCATCGGCCAGCACGAGGAAGTCCGGCCGCCAGTTGCCACCGGTACCGCGCGCCACCACCGTGGGGGCGATGCGCGAAAACAGCTCCAGACCGCCGGCCTTGAGCACGGTGCGATTGAGCACGATCAGATCCGGCGCCAGGCGCGCCAGGGCTTCCAGATCCGGTGCCTGGCGACTGCCCAGATCGACCATGGCGTCCAGCTCCGTCGCGCGGCTGGCGAGGGCGGTGCGCAGATAGCCGGGTGCCAGTTCGCGATTGTCCACCCGGGTGGTGCCGGCCGGGATCACGCCCAGGCTCAGAGCGGCGTCCAGCTGGCCGGTGGAGATCACGGCCACCCGCTGGGGTTGGCGTGGGATAAGGGTGCTGCCCACCACATGCTCCACCTGCCGCGGGAATTCACCATCCGCCGCCGACGCACGCGCGAACACCCCTGCGGGCAACCCGGCGAGCAGGGCGCTACCGGCGGCGAATCGAAGAAGGGCGCGACGATCGAGCATGACGGAGACTGGCTGAAGACCGAAAGAGGCCCGCCAGGCGGGCCGAGGCCCCACGGCGGGGCGGCTAGGATAGAGCATCATTACGGGGCTGGCATTCTTTACCCCCTCTCCCGCTGGGAGAGGGCTGGGGTGAGGGCAGGCCGCTGGCTTAGAAGCTCACCGTGGCACTCAGCCGCGCCGTCCGCGGCTCACCCACGGCCACCTGCAGCGGGCTGTTGGCGCTCGAAGGGTAGTATTCCTTGTCGAACAGGTTATCCACGTTCAGCTGCAGCCGGGTCTGGTAGCCGGTCACCGGCAGGTCCCAGCGCAGGAAGGCATCGGCCACGGTGTAGCTGCTCAGGTAGAAGCTGTTGGCCGCATCGCCGGCGCGCTCGCCGACGTAGCGCGCGCCGCCGCCGAGGTGCCAGCCACCGAGGTTGGAGGGGACCAGCAGGTGGTGGGTCAGATAGAGACTGCCGCTGTGCTCGGGTGCCTGGGTCAGGCGATTGCCCTCGTTGCTGGGATCATCGAGCACCTCGGTGTGATCGTAGGCATAGGTGGCAATCATGTCCCAGCGCTCGGCCAGATGGCCGGTGAGGTCCACTTCGAGGCCCCGCGAGCCGACTTTACCGGCGGCTTCGCTCACGCTCACACCCGCCACGTTGCTGGTGGTCACCACATTCTTCTTCTGGATGTCGTACAGCGCCACGTTCAGATTCAGACCAGGCGTCAGGTCGTATTTGGCACCCACCTCGAAGCTGCGGCCTTCTTCGGGATCGAAGGTGTTGCCGCGGTCGTCGACGGTGGTGTTCGGCACGAAGGATCGACTGTAGTTACCATATAGCGACAAGGTATCGGTGGCCTGGAACACCAGGCCGGCCAGCGGCACCACGGCGTGATCGCGCTTGTCCAGATTGACCACATGGGTGTTGCCCAGGCCCTGGGCAGCATACTGGTCGAATTGCTGATAGCGCCCGCCGAGGACCAGGATCCAGCGGTCGTTCAGGTGCCAGTTGTCCTTGAAGTACAGGGAGGTCGAGTCCAGGTCGCTGTCCTGATCGCTCTGGGCGGCGCTGAGCAGGCTGGGCGCCGCCAGGTTGCCGTACACCGGCGCGAAGATATTGATGTTGCGGCGTGAGGCCGTGTTGTTGCGGTAGGTTTTGCCGCGGTACTGGCTGCTTTCTTCGTGATCGATACCCACCAGCAGCTCGTGGCGCTGGCCGAACAGCTCCTGGCGGCCGATGAAGTCCCAGCTGGTGTACTGGGTTTCATAGTCGTAGTCGGCGCCATTGCCCGCGCGCAACAGATTGCCGTTGGCAGCCAGCGAGATCGGCTGGGCGAAGTCCAGGCTATAGCGGTCGTTGTTCCAGGCATAGGTCAAACGGGTCTTCCAGTCATCGCTGAGCTGATACTCATAGCGCGCACTGGCGGTCTCGGTGATACCGCTCGTTGAGGCCCACTTCTCGTCCAGGCGCTTGTTGTAGTCGACGTTGGCCGGATGCCCATTGACGAACACCGTCCCGCGATCCACCGGGCCGCTGTAATCGTTGTAGGAATAGGCCAGGGTCAGGCTGGCGCGCTCGCCGGTCCAGGACAGCGACGGCGCCACCAGACTGTGCTGATCCACCCCGTAGTTGCGCCAGTAGTCCTCGCTCTGGCGTTCGGCGATCAGCCGATAGGCGAAACCGCTGTCACCCAGGGGGCCGGTGGTGTCGACGCCGAGATTGCCGCCGCCTTCGCTGTAGGCCGAGCCGCTCAGGGTGGTGCGTTGCTGGTACTGCGGCTGCTTGCTGACCACGTTGATCAGGCCGCCGGGCTCCAGGGCGCCATAGAGCAGCGAGGCGGGGCCCTTCAGGACCTCCACGCGCTCGGCGGTGGCGTCGAAGTTGTGCGACAGATTCGAGCGCACCCCATCGCGAAAGATGGAGCCGTCGGCGTTGCTGCCGAAGCCGCGTTTGACGAAGGCATCCTTGGTCCCGGCCAGGGTGTTGCCCTGGGTCACGCCGCTGACGAATTTCGAGGCGTCGTCCAGGGTCCGCACCTCGTAGTCCTGGATCAGCTGCGGGGTCACGGTCTGCACCGACTGCGCCTCTTCCCTGATCGGCACATCGCTCTTGCTCGCCGTGGAAGCGGTAGCCGCCCGATAGCTGTCGTCCGCCTCGCTGGCCGTGGCGGAAATGTCCATGGGGGCGAGGCTGGCGTTTTCCGCGGCCAGCACGCCCGAACTGGTTGCCAGGGCCAGGGTGCTGAAGGCGAAGGGCGCGAAACGGCGAAGGGCTCTGGGCGGCGTGTTCAAGGGCGATCTCGGCAGGGGCGGGTAAAGTGGCGGCGATTCTATGTTGATAGTCATTCTCACGTAAATCGAATCCTCTTACCGTTGGTGTCCGAGTGCGTTGCCGCCCATCCCCAAGCGCAGGTATAATGTCGCGCTCCTAAATTTTCCCGCCCGGGAGCGCCCGCCATGCTGCGCATCAGCCAAGAAGCCCTGACGTTCGACGATGTTCTCCTCATCCCCGGCTATTCGGATGTCCTGCCGAAAGACGTCAGTCTCAAGACCCGCCTGACCCGTGGCATCGAGCTGAACATTCCCCTGGTGTCCGCCGCCATGGACACCGTGACCGAGTCCCGTCTGGCCATCGCCATGGCCCAGGAAGGCGGCATCGGCATCATCCACAAGAACATGACCGTCGAGCAGCAGGCCGCGGAAGTCCGCAAGGTCAAGCGCTTCGAAGCCGGCGTGGTGAAGGACCCCATCACCATCGACGCCGACGCCAGCGTGCGCGACCTGTTCGACCTGACCCGCCTGCACAACATCTCCGGCGTCCCGGTACTGTCCGGTCGTGATCTGGTCGGTATCGTCACCTCCCGTGACGTGCGCTTCGAGACCCGTCTCGACGTGCCGGTGCGCGAAGTCATGACCCCCAAGGATCGCCTGGTCACCGTGCGCGAAGGCGCCGACAAACAGGAAGTCCGCGAGCTGCTGCACAAGCACCGCATCGAGAAGGTGCTGATCGTCGACGAAGCCTTCGCCCTCAAGGGCATGATGACCGTCAAGGACATCGAAAAGGCCAAGGCCTACCCCAACGCCAGCAAGGACGACGCCGGTAGCCTGCGCGTCGGCGCGGCCGTCGGTACCGGTGCCGAGACCCCCGAGCGCGTGGCCGCTCTGGTCGCCGCTGGCGTCGACGTCATCGTCGTCGACACCGCCCACGGTCACTCCAAGGGCGTGATCGAGCGCGTGCGCTGGGTCAAGCAGACCTATCCACAGGTACAGGTCATCGGCGGCAACATCGCCACCGCCGAAGCCGCCAAGGCCCTGGCTGACGCCGGCGCCGACGCGGTCAAGGTCGGCATCGGCCCGGGCTCCATCTGCACCACCCGCATCGTCGCCGGTGTCGGCGTGCCGCAGATCTCCGCCATCGCCAACGTCGCCGCCGCCCTCGAAGGCACCGGCGTCCCGCTGATCGCCGACGGCGGCATCCGCTTCTCCGGTGACCTGTCCAAGGCCATCGTCGCCGGTGGCTACTGCGTGATGATGGGCTCCATGTTCGCCGGTACCGAAGAGGCCCCGGGCGAGGTCGAGCTGTTCCAGGGCCGCTCCTACAAGTCCTACCGCGGCATGGGCTCCCTGGGCGCCATGTCCCAGACCCAGGGCTCCAGCGACCGCTACTTCCAGGATTCCGCCTCCGGCGCCGAGAAGCTGGTCCCCGAGGGCATCGAAGGTCGCGTCCCCTACAAGGGCCCGCTGGCGGCGATCATCCACCAGCTGATGGGTGGCCTGCGCGCCTCCATGGGCTACACCGGTTGCGCCACCGTCGAGCAGATGCGCACCAAGCCGCAGTTCGTGCGCATCACCGGCGCCGGCATGGCCGAATCCCACGTCCACGACGTGCAGATCACCAAGGAAGCGCCCAACTACCGCGTGGGCTGATTTCCAACCTGTTTCTACGTTGCGATTCGGGGCTGTCTTACAGCCCCGAATCGTCTGAACCTAGCGCTATCGAGACCTGGCCATGTCCCAAGACATCCACGCCCACCGCATCCTCATCCTCGACTTCGGCTCCCAGTACACCCAGCTCATCGCCCGCCGCGTGCGCGAACTGGGCGTCTATTGCGAGCTGCACCCCTTCGACATGGACGACGCCGACATCCGCGCCTTCGCTCCGCGCGGCATCATCCTCGCCGGTGGTCCCGAGTCGGTCCATGAGGCCGGCAGCCCGCGCGCACCCAAGGCGGTGTTCGATCTGGGCGTGCCCCTGTTCGGCATCTGCTACGGCATGCAGACCATGGCCGAGCAACTCGGCGGCAAGGTCGAAGGCTCCAACATCCGTGAATTCGGCTATGCCAAGGTCGACGTGGTCGGCAAGAGCCGCCTGCTCGAAGGCATCCAGGACCACCTCGACGACGACGGCGTGCTCGGCCTGGACGTCTGGATGAGCCATGGCGACAAGGTCGGCAAGCTGCCGGACGGCTTCCACATCGTCGCCAGCACCCCGAGCTGCGCCATCGCCGCCATGGGTGACGACGAGCGCGGCTGGTACGGCGTGCAGTTCCACCCCGAGGTGACCCACACTAAGCAGGGCGGGCGCATCCTCTCGCGCTTCCTGAAGGACATCTGCGGCTGCGAAGCCCTCTGGACCCCGGCCAACATCGTCGAGGACGCCATCGCCCAGGTGCGCGCCCAGGTCGGCAGCGCCAACGTACTGCTCGGCCTCTCCGGCGGCGTCGACTCCTCGGTGGTCGCGGCCCTGCTGCACAAGGCCATCGGCGACCAGCTGACCTGCGTCTTCGTCGACAACGGCCTGCTGCGCCTGCACGAAGGTGACCAGGTGATGGCCATGTTCGCCGAGAACATGGGCGTCAAGGTGATTCGCTCCAACTCCGAGCAGCGCTTCCTGACCAACCTGGAAGGCGAAGCCGACCCGGAGAAGAAGCGCAAGATCATCGGCCGCACCTTCATTGACGTCTTCGACGCCGAAGCCAGCAAGCTCGACAACATCAAGTTCCTGGCCCAGGGCACCATCTACCCCGACGTCATCGAGTCGGCCGGCGCCAAGACCGGCAAGGCCCACGTCATCAAGTCCCACCACAACGTCGGCGGCCTGCCCGAGGAGATGAACCTCAAGCTGGTCGAGCCGCTGCGCGAACTGTTCAAGGACGAGGTGCGCAAGATCGGCCTGGAGCTGGGCCTGCCCTACGACATGGTCTACCGCCATCCCTTCCCGGGCCCGGGCCTGGGCGTACGCATCCTCGGCGAAGTGAAGAAGGAATACGCCGACCTGCTGCGTCGCGCCGACGACATCTTCATCACCGAACTGCGCAAGGCCGACTGGTACCACAAGGTCAGCCAGGCCTTCGTCGTCTTCCAACCGGTCAAATCCGTCGGCGTGGTCGGCGACGGCCGCCGCTACGCCTGGGTCGTCGCCCTGCGCGCGGTGGAAACCATCGACTTCATGACCGCCCGTTGGGCCCATCTGCCCTACGAGCTGCTGGAAAAGGTCTCCAACCGCATCATCAACGAAATCGACGGCATCTCCCGCGTCACCTACGACGTATCGAGCAAGCCGCCGGCGACGATTGAGTGGGAGTGATCGCTCTGCGCTAGATATAAAAGCCCGCGTTACAGCGGGCTTTTGTTTTGTCGCGGTACGGGGACTAAATGTCAAAGTTCGGGCTTTGGTACGAATGCCCCGATGTAAACGTAAGGCTCAAGATTAAACGCCTCTCTTAGTTGGCGAGGATTGTATTCCGTAACTTGGGGGGCATCCGATAGCGCCGATGTCACCATGGCCAACCTCCAGTCTGGATTGAGCATTAATCCTGCATTGTGTTCGTTACGTGTGAGGAAAAAACGTGGTGTCGTGCCGGCCGTACCCTTCACTTCGATATGTAGCTCTGAATCTTCTCGTGTGAAGATAAAGTCGTACCCACAGGGAAGGTGTGTTGTGCGCTGGTAGCCGTAACCTTGTTTTATATAATGGGCGATCACTGCATCCTCAGCGGCCAGTTCAACGGCTTTACGGTGTTCAGGGCTGCCAAATCCCCGGAGGGGGTCGGCCTGATCTAGTTCTGGATCAAAAACGGTGTGTTCATTGGGGTTGTAAATTGCGACTGAGGCTAAACGCGTCATTAAGGCTTCGAGTCGCGCTTGCACTCTTTCTTTGTTCTCAGTCTTCGTAATATTTGGGCCGTCTAGAAAAGAGTATTTTCCTTGTCTCACTGATGGATCCGAGAAGGGCAGAACCCGCTCCTCGGGGGGGATAAAGTAAGCGGAATTGCTGGTTATGCAATATGACCAGTCATAAGCAGGGTGGGGAAAAATTTGCTGGCGCTGGTCGGTGTTGTTGGGGCGGACAATCCATTCACCATGAAGCGTTGCGTTTTCGTACCAGCCGACCACGTGTATACCCGGGGTTGCCGGATTTTTGGCCAGACATACAACCGTCCAGCCTTCCGGGTCGTCGTGAGAAGGTGCATAGTTGCCTCCTTGGGGGGGAACATAGCAGTAGTAGGACCCATCAGCATCTGGCATGAAGTTATAAGCTTCATGGCCTCGTCCTTCATTTTCCGTACCTTTGTTCTGATTTAGCCAAGCAAAATTACCAGCGATGTCGCCGCCTCGATAATATTCTGACCATCCGAATTTTACCCATAATACTTTTTTCACCTAATGCTGCTCCTTTGAGAAAAGGGTAAAGATTCATTTTTGGCAGAAATAAATCTGCGCCCTTTTTTCTTTTTCATTTGATAGTTATCGGAAGCATTCGCCTATTTACTGGTAGCGCGATATGCATCTAGATGAAATCCCATGAAGGATTTGACTGTTTTTACTTGCGCTTCTTGCTGGGTGAAAAAAATCCTGCCTCAGATCGAAAGCAACTATCTAAAAGCGATGCGCCAAAGATTTTTTATATGGATTATCTAAGGTTTAAGGAATCTGCCTACGAATCGCTGCTTCAATTTTCTTGTGCAATTGGCTGTTTGACATGTCGTATTTTTCAGCGGAAGGGTTATGAAGTTTGGGGCAAGACAGCATGTTAATAACCTTGAATATAAACATGCTGATATTTACTGAGCACATTTGGATGTATTCAATGGGGTCTTTATATTTGCTGCATAGCTTTAAGATATAATTCAAATCATCAGGGTTCTGGATCGTGTAATTTTGATCTTCAAATTCAACCAGCCATGAAGTGGACTGGTGTGCAGGATGAACAACTTGGCAAAGTTCAGCGTATAACTTTTTCAGAGGTCGTTCTGGGCTGTCTAGTTGTTCAATGTAATAGCTCGCTGTTTTGGCTTCGTGACTCTTTGGCGCGTCTTCGTGCTTAGACAATTTACGTGCATAGCTGAAATGAATTAGGCTGTCTTCTAGCTCTTGGCTCACACCTCTTTTCAGTGTTGGGCGACGTAGGAGCGCGTCTTCGATATATCTAGCTGTCTCAGCTATAGTGAGAGGCACACTACCTAGGGCATGGTATGTGTCGGTAGTGCACTCAAGAAGCCCTCTAAGACCAGAGCAAAAAGCAAGGTAGTTTGGCTTTACAATCGAGCTGTGATGACAAAGCTCGTACCATTTTTCATATCTAATTAGGCTTGAGGTCGCTGCCCAATGGGATCGGTAGAGGATCTCAATCCAATACACATAATTTGATTCGACTTCACTCAGTGACCTGAAATTCTCTAAAGATAGGAATTGATAATTTCTATCATAGGAGCCGGCAAGGAGGTCTTGGACTATCGGCGGGAAGACTTCTCCAGCTCGGCCGAAAATATCTCTTACTGAATTGGTCATATTAAATCCTTTTTAAAGATGTATTCAGAGATGAATGCTATAGTGGTAGGGCGAACAATACTGCTTCCTGAGGCGTTTTCCTATAATTACGAATGGCGCGCTTTAGCGTTGGCTTTTCGAGCACTTTGCAATGTATAGGCACTACGGTGCGAACCTTTGCGACGCGTATTGGACGCGGTGAAGTCGGGTGTTCCTGCTAGGCTTGGTCGCTACCTGATGCAGATCAAACCGCCAACACCTCAGCCAAATGCTCCCCCTCCAACCAACCCCTGATATCACTCGCCCGCATAGGCTTGGCGAACAGATAACCCTGCGCCCTCGTACAACCAAGATTCTTCAACGCACCCAGTTCCGCAGCGGTCTCCACCCCTTCCACGATGCATTCCAGCTGCATGTCCTGGCACAGGGCGATCAGGGATCTGACGATCTTCACGCTGGCCGGGTCGAGGTGGAGGTTGGTGACGAAGGTGCGGTCCACCTTGAGTTTGGTCAGGGGTAGGGCGTGGATCTGGCTCAGGCTGGAATAGCCGGTGCCGAAGTCGTCGAGGGAGATGCCGCAACCCAGTTCGCGAAAGCGGCTGATGGCGCGCTGGGTCTGCGGTAGGTCCTGGATGGCGGCGGTTTCGGTGATTTCCAGGTCGAGGCAGGCCGGGTCGAAGCCGCTGCGCTTGATCAGTTCGACGATCTGCTGGGCGGCGTCTTCCGAGCCGCAGTCGTGGGCGGAGAGGTTGAAGGCCAGGCGGATGCCTGCAGGCCAGCGTGCGGCCGCGTTTAGCGCCTTGTTCAGCAAGGGCAGGGTAAGGCGATTGACCATGCCAACGCGCTCGGCGGTGGCGATGAAATCACCCGGTGGCACGTTGCCCAGCTCCGGGCTTTCCCAGCGCGCCAGGGCCTCGAAGGCCACCGTCTGCTTGCTTTGGATGTCCACGATGGGCTGGAAGACCATGTAGAACTCGCGCTCCAGGTCGGCCCGGCGCAGGGCCTGTTCGGTCAGGCCTTCGCGATTGAGTTGCTGGCGATGGGCAGTGCTGAACAGGCAGGCCGTGCCGGGGCGGTGGCGCTTGCTCTGGTAGAGGGCGTAGTCGGCGTGTTCATAGACGTCCGTGGCGGTAAAGGCCTGGTCGGGAAAGGTCGCGATGCCCAGCGAGCCACTGATCTGGATGGGCATGTCCACCAGCAGGAAAGGCGCGCGCAGGCTGGCGCAGACTTTTTCGCCAAAGGCCCGCAGCTGCTCGTCGTTCAAGATCTTGGTGATGATCAGGCTGAATTCGTCACCGCCCAGGCGGGCCAGGTGGACGTCCTCGTCGAGCAGTCCGCTCAGGCGCTGGCCGACCTGATAGAGCAGCCGGTCGCCCACGCTATGGCCATAGATATCGTTGACCGGCTTGAAGCCGTCCAGGTCGATCAGGCCCACGGCCAAGCGGGTCCCCTGGGCACGCGCATCGGCTAGCAGCGTATCGAGGCGGGCAAAGAATTGCCGTCGATTGGCGAGGCCGGTCAGGCTGTCCTGGTTGGCGAGCTTGAGGTTTTCCTCGCTGAGCTTGGCTGTTTGCGCCTGCATGTTCACCAGGCGGGTGAAGTCGCCGTACTGCGCCTTGAGGATGACCAGCATGGCGATGGACACCAGCAGGACGTCGATCGCCGTGGCCACGAAGGTGCTGATGGTGGTGGAGGCGAAGAACACCACGAAGGCCGTGTTGACCACGGCGGTGGTGGCCAGGGCCGCTGGCAGCAGGTGCATCATGCAGAAGATGCAGCCGATTACCGTGATCGCCATGTAGAAGCCCACATGCGCCTGGGTATAGCTGTCGCCATAGGGAAACAGCGCCAGCGCCCAGGCGGTGAAGGCCGAGGCCACGATGGGCGCGAGCCTGTTGGTGCGCTTCAGGGCCGAGAGCATCTGCGCCGGACTGCGCGGCCGATTGCGCGTGCGGAACCATTCGGCCGCCCGGATCACGCCGAACAGCGTCATGAGCAACGGGCAATACACCACCAGCCAGCGCGGCGCGACGGCATAGTGGGTGCCGGCCAGCATCAGGGTGTTGGTCAGCAGGATGAAGTACATCATCGGCAGCTGGCGAGACAGCGCGAGGTATTGCGCCTTGACCAGGCCAGGATTGTCCTTGGGCACCGACATCAGGGCGCGCACGCCGAGCAGGATTTTCTTCATCGGGCAATGCTCTGAAAATACGACCAGGTAACCAACTGCACGGAATATCCTTTCCAGCCTGGGCGGCGCAGGGTTAGAGGCTGCGCTCATGAGAGGCTGTCGGCTGGCGCCTACTTTTCTGCAGTCTTCGCGACTAATGGCACTTGGCCGTGGTTGCGGGCCTTTACCTTTCCAGGGCCGACACATTGCTGTGAAGCCTTTAGCGAAGGCTGGCTTTCCACGACTGCGCGGTCTTCGCTTACCGTCAGGAAGCTGCACCTTCCTTGCGCGAACCCCTGGACGCAGCCAATTGCCCGGATGTTGGGGCGCCTGGTTCCACGGCACGTCTGCGTGGTACCCAGGCGACGACTGCATCGATGAAGGCACGCACCTGAGGCGGCAGGAAGGTACGGTCGGGATAGACCAGCGCGATATGCAGTTCAGTGCCGACGACGTCGGCGAGGACCTGCTGGAGCGCGCCACGCTCCAGGTCTCGCGCTACCAGGTCTTGGGGAAGAAGCGCGATGCCAAGCCCGGCTACGGCAGCCTCGCACAGCAGGGTGATGTCGTTCGAGAAGAAGGTGCCTTCCACATGAAGCTTGCTTCCGGAGGTCATGGGCCAGTGAGTGTCCGGGAGCTCGCCACGCGTGAAGCCGAGCAGGCAGTGGTGATGCTTGAGATCGTGGTGCGTGCGCGGTACGCCGCGAGCGGCCAGGTAAGCAGGCGCCGCAATGGCGATCATTCGGTCGCGCAAGAGGGTACGGGCGATCAAGCCGGGCTCGAGCTGGCTGCTGGCCCTGAGCGCGACATCGTAGTCACCGCGAAGCAGGTCGACGTGATGGTTTGACGTGTGGATATGGACGCGTAGCTCGGGATAGCGCGCCGCGAATTCGCAGAGCATGGCATGGAAGCCAAGACCCGGGATAGGCGGCGTCGAGACGCGCAAATCACCACGCACTACGTCGTCTGTCCTGCGCACGCTCTGCTCGGCAAGACGCACCGCCTCGAGTGCGATGCAGGCCTCCCGATAGAACACCTCGCCCACCTCGGTAAGGACCAGACTGCGCGTGGTGCGAAGCAGCAGGCGAGCGCCAAGACGTTCCTCGAGGCGGGCAAGACGTCGGCTCACGGTGGCCCGCGGAATGCACAATTCGGCCGCGGCGCGCGAAAGGGATGTGGCCTCGACCGTCTTGGTGAAGGCGACGAGTTCGGCTGTTTCTATTGGCTCGCTCATATGGATCAAATCATAGCAAGTGATGCCATTTTTTGGAGAATTGATGCATCGGTCAGCCAAACGCAAGATGGCGTTCGAGTCACCCTGACAAGCGCGCTTGGCATCCGGCTAGGCGCCTGATCAAGATCGAACGAGGTAAAGGATGTCTAGCGAAAAGCAGCTGATCGCCGTATTCGGTGCGAGCGGAAATCAAGGTGGAGGGGTCGTGCGGGCCTTGAGCCAAGGCGGGCGGTTCAGGGTGCGTGCGCTCTCGCGTGACCCGGCTGGGTACGAGGGACCCGCTGACGAAGTGGTCGCCGCGGATCTGGAGCGGCCCGAGACACTCGCCGCGGCGCTCGAAGGGGCCTATGGCGTCTTTCTCGTCACCAACTTCTGGCAAGCCGGCACCGATGAAATCAAGCAGGCCGACGCGGCGGTCCAGGCCGCGAAAGCCGCCGACGTGCAGCATCTGATTTGGTCCACCCTGCCGGATGTCGAGGCCATCAGCGGCGACGAATTCAAGGTGCCTCAGTTCACTGGGAAGGCGAAGGTTGACTCGATCGTCAGGAAGGCTGGGTTTTCGCGGCATACCTTCGTCATTCCACCGGCGTACTACCAGAACTTCGTAGGGCCGTACGGGCCGCAAGCTCAGCCGGACGGAAGCCTGGGTTGGACGCTGCCTATCGATCCAGCGGTGCGTTGCCTGCACATGGGTGACATAGGCGAGCTGGGTGACCTCGTGGCGGGCGCCTTCGCGCATCCGGAAGAAACGGAGGACGGTGCCTACCTTCCGCTGGTGGGCGACTTCATGAGCTTTAACGACCTGGTCGACACCTTCAATGGCCTGGGGCTCAAGGTGACCTTCACCCAGGTTCCTCGCGAGGCCTATGCAGGCTTCTTTCCCGGAGCAGACGCCCTGGGTGAAACACTGGCCTACTATCAGACCTACACCTACCTCGGGCCGGGCTCCCACGACGCCGGGATCGCGCTGGCGAACAGGGTGGCGGGTAAGACACCGACGCCCTTTGCCGTCTGGGCGCGGGACAGGCTCCGCTTCGCCGTCGTGCCCTCGGCCTGAATCCTCGCGTTTCTCGACTGAGGCAGGGGACGGCGATAGCTGGACGCGCGAACTTGTGCTGGCTATTGGCTCAGAGCGTACGACTCCGGGCGATAGGGTCTCGATGGTGCTGAGGCTTGCGCCAGACGTTTGCCGATCAGGAGAGCTGGCGTATCGCGGCGGTAGTGGCTGTCGTCCCTATCACGAGCGGCGTCGTGCCCTCTCGACCGCACCAGAAGCGGCGCCTGCGTGTTGAGCGTCTGGAATCTTCTGGCCGGTTCGATACAGCTGATCGATCCTTGTGGACGATTGATCAGGGGTACGAGCGATTCCCGCGGAGCCTAGAGCCGCACCCGCAAAAGCCCGCCATCAGGCGGACTTTTTCCTGTCCGGGATGCTCAACCCAGCTTGGTCAGCAGGGCATCCGCCGCGGCTTCCGAACTGGCCGGATTCTGGCCGGTGACCAGGTTGCCGTCCTCGACCACGAACTCGCCCCAGTCCGGCCCTTTTTCGTAGCGGGCGCCGAGCTTCTTCAGCTCGTCTTCCACCAGGAAGGGCACCACGTCGGTGAGTTGCACGCCGGCTTCTTCGCTGTTGGTGAAGCCGGTAACGGTGCGACCCTTGACCAGCGGGGTGCCGTCGGCGGCCTTGACGTGGCGCAGCACACCAGGGGCGTGGCAGACCAGGCCGAAGGGCTTGTTGGACTGGGCGAAGGCTTCGAGCAGGGCGATGGAGTCGCGGGATTCGGCGAGGTCCCAGAGCGGGCCGTGGCCGCCGGGATAGAAGAGGCCGTCGTAGTCGTCGGCGTGCACTTCAGCGAGCTTGACGGTGCCAGCCAGCGCCTTTTGCGCCTCGGGATCGGTCTTGAAACGCTCGGTGGACTCGGTCTGGGCGTCGGGGGCGTCGCTCTTGGGGTCCAGCGGCGGTTGGCCACCGGCGGGGGAGGCCAGGGTGATCTCGGCACCGGCATCCTTGAACACGTAGTAGGGGGCAGCGAATTCTTCCAGCCAGAAGCCGGTTTTCTTGCCGGTGTCGCCGAGCTGGTCGTGGGAGGTCAGGACCATCAGGATCTTCATCGCGCGTTCCTCGTGTTCGGAAGGGTATCGCTAGACAGACCCTGGGTTCCTGCTGTGAGTGCCCGGCGCTTGTGGTAAGCCACGAATACCTCACAGAAGCAGCCGGCGAGCCGCCCGGTTGGGGCGGCCGTGGCGTTCAGGGGCGATCAACCCCAGCCAAGCGTGCCGCCCGGCTCATAGCGCTCACGAGCGGAGACGGTGCTGGCGACGTCATCGAGGTTATGAACGCCTACCAGTTTGATCAGCGAGTCCAGGTTGTCGACCTGGCCTTCGTAGCCTGCGTCACGGAAGACATAGGTGTCCTGGCCGTAGTGGAAGACGGCGGCATTAACCAGGCCGGTGGTGGACTGGGTCACGGTGTTGAGCGCGGCGAACAGGCTGGTCGCCTTCGCCAGGGCGGCGTCCTGGATGGTGACCACGGCTTTCTCGTCGTACACCGCGAAGCCGAAGATGATGTGGTCATCGTTCGCGTTGTAGTCGGTGACCGTCACATGGTTGGCGGCCAGGGAACGGTTGGCGGCGGCGCTGCTACTGCCATCGAAGTTGACCAGACTGGGTTCGAGGCTCAGGTAATCGGGCCCTTCGCCCAGGGTAATGGTGGCCCCGTGACCGTAGCTGCCGCTCAGGTTGGCGTTGTGGGCGGCCACGCCTTTGGTGAACAGCAGGTCCACGTAATCGTTGCCAGCGCCGGCGTTGATGGTGACATCAGCCTGCTGGATATGGGCGCTGATCTGATCGCTACCGGCGCCGGTATCGACGGTGATGGCCTTGACCCGCGAGTGGGCGAGGGAGGCGACGCTATCCAGTTCCGCGGCGGCGATGGTGCTGACACTCACCGAGTCCTTGCCGCTGCCGGTGATCACGCTCTTCAGGAAGGCGCTCTGGCTGGCATAGGTGTAGTCAGGGCCTTCGGTGTAGCCATGCAGGAAGTCAATCGACAGGCCGGCAGTGGAAGTAGAGCCATCGAAGGTCTGCAGGCCATCGAAGTTGTCCAGGGTGATCAGATCGCTCTCGTGGAACTGATTGTCCGCGGTGTCGGTGAGGCTGACGGTCAGCTTGGCAATGGACGAATCGAGGGTGCTGTCGCTGGCGGTGGCACCGCGGGTATGGCCGTCGAGACGCGTCAGCTGGTCTTCCCAGTGACCGGTCAGGGTCAGTTCGCTCAGGGTCGAGGCAGTCGCATAGTGCGGGCCCTTGGCATCGAAGGTCTTGGCGAAGCCGACGTATTCGGGCGCGGCGTTGACATCGAGGGTAAGGCGCGGCTGGCTCTGGAAGGCGTAGTAGGTGACGCCATCAAAGGTGCCGGCTGGCTTGGCGGGCGCGGCGGCCAGGGGCGCCTTGGCGAGGGCAGCGGTGAACAGCGGGGCGGTGGTGTCCAGGGGGTTCTTGTAGGTCATGGCGGTCATCCTTAATGCATGTCAGGCCGAGCGCTCGCTGGACACGTTCTCGCGCAGGGCAAGACGTTTCATACAGCTGAACGTCACGCCGACAGTGCCTAGCTTTCCACGGAGCTACAGCGAACCACGCCGCAATTTCATCGGGCCACTAGTGGCACGCCGCCAAACGGTAGTGCGCTAAAAGTTCAATAGACTGACGAATAGAACGACCAACAGCGCGATCAGCACCGGCGACCAGTGGGTCCGCAAGAGCAGCGCCAGGGCCAGTGCGGCGAGGGCGACATCCAGCAGGCCGCGGATGGCCCCCGTCCAGACCGGATCGTAGAGCGCCGCCAGCAGCAGGCCGACCACGCCGGCGTTGAGCCCAGTGAGGGCGCGCTGCCAGCCGGGGTGTTGGCGCAGGGTCTGCCAGAAGGGCAGGGCGGCGAGCAGGACGAGGGCGCCGGGCAGAAAGATCAGCAGGGTCCAGAGCAGGCCGTTGAGCCAGGCGGGCAAGACCGAGGGCACCAGGGCGCCGAGGTAGGAGGCAAAGGTGAACAGCGGGCCCGGTACCGCCTGGGCCAAGCCATAGCCAGCCATGACCTGGCCATCGCTGACCAGGCCGTTGGGCACCACCACCGCCTGCAGCAGTGGCAACACCACATGGCCACCACCGAAGACCAGGGCGCCGGCGCGATAGACACCCCCGGCCAGGTGGCTCCAGACGGGCAATAGCAGCAGTGGCAGCAGGAACAACAGCAGGGCGACAATCCCCAGGCGCCGGGAGAGTCCGGTTCGCAGGACCAGGGCCGGCGGCGTGGCGGTCGGTGCCAGCGCCAGGCGACCGACCAGGGCGGCCAGGCCCAGCCCCAGCAGTTGCCCCGCCGAACCGGGCAGCCAGAGCGCCAGGCCGGCGGCGACTAGCGCGAGGACGCGACGCGGGGTATCCGAGCACAGGCTGCGGCCCATGCTCCAGACCGCCTGGGCCACCACCGCCACGGCAAAGATCTTGAGGCCATGCACCGCCGCCGAGTCGGCCAGCCCAGGATAGTGGGCCAGGCCCAGGGCGAAGAAGATCAGCAGCAGGGCCGAAGGCAGGGTGAAGCCGAGCCAGGCCGCCAGCAGACCCCAGCCCCCGGCGCGGCCCAGGCCCAGGGCCATGCCGACCTGGCTGCTGGTCGGACCGGGCAAGAGCTGACAGAGCGCGACCAACTCGGCATAGGCGGGCTCGTCCAGCCATTGGCGACGGGCGACGAAGGCCTGTCGGAAATAGCCCAGGTGGGCGATGGGGCCGCCAAAGCTGGTGCAGCCCAGGCGCAGAAAGATCAGAAAGACCTGCCAGGCGCTGTCCTTATCGCGGGCGATGTCGCGCATGGCGGCCCAGATCAGCCGCGCGGCGCCGCAGGCGGAACTACCACCTCGCCGTCTTCCTTGACGAAAGGCCCGCGTTGCGGCTCGGGCAGGATCTCCAGCACCTGCTCCGAGGGCCTGCAGAGCCGGGTGCCCAGGGGCGTCACGACGATGGGTCTGTTGATCAGGATGGGATGGCGCAGCATGGCGGCGATCAGCGCCGCGTCGTCCAGTTGCGGATCGTCCAGCCCCAGCTCGGCATAGGGCGTGCCTTTCTGGCGCAGCAGGTCGCGCACGGGCATGCGCAGGTCCGCGATCAGCCGTTCCAGCTGCGCCCGGTTGGGCGGTGTCTCCAGATAGTGGATCACCGTCGGCTCGACGCCGCTGTTGCGAATCAGGCCCAGCACGTTGCGCGAGGTGCCGCAGGCGGGATTGTGATAGATCGTGATGTCGCTGTTCATGGACGGTCTCGACGGGAGGAAAGGGCGCCGCGTTCGTACCAACCGCGTGAGCCGTTCACCAGGCGCACGACCAGCAGCATCAGCGGTACCTCGATGAGGACTCCCACCACGGTAGCCAGGGCGGCGCCCGAGTGGAAGCCGAACAGGCTGATGGCGGCGGCCACCGCCAGTTCGAAGAAGTTGCTGGCGCCGATCAGCGCCGACGGACAGGCGACGCTGTGGCTCTCGCCCACCAGGCGATTCAGCCAATAGGCCAGCGCCGAATTGAACAGCACCTGGATCAGGATGGGCACGGCCAGCAGGGCGATCACCAGCGGCTGCGCCAGGATGGCCTCGCCCTGGAAGGCGAACAGCAGCACCAGGGTGGCCAGCAAGGCGCCCATCGAGAAGGGTCCCAGGCGGGCCAGGGTGCGCTCGAAGGCAGCCTGGCCCTGGCGCAGCAGCGCGCGTCGCCAGAGCTGGGCGAGGATCACCGGCAGCACCAGATAGAGGATCACCGAAAGCAGCAGGGTGGCCCAGGGCACCGCGATCGACGACAGCCCCAGCAGCAGGCCGACGATGGGGGCGAAGGCGAACACCATGAGGGTGTCGTTCAGCGCGACCTGGGACAGGGTGAACAGCGGATCGCCCTGGGTGAGGCGACTCCAGACGAAGACCATGGCGGTGCAGGGCGCCGCCGCCAGCAGGATGAGCCCGGCGATATAGCTATCCAGCTGGTCGCTCGGCAGCCAGGGGGCGAAAACTTCCCGAATGAACAGCCAGGCGAGCAGCGCCATGGAGAAGGGCTTGACCGCCCAGTTGACGAACAGGGTGACGCCGATCCCGCGCCAGTGCTGGTGCACCTGGCCGAGGGCGCTGAAATCCACCTTGAGCAGCATCGGCACGATCATCACCCAGATCAGCAGGCCGACCGGCAGATTGACCTGGGCCAGCTCGATCCGGCCGATAGAGCGGAACAGATCCGGCGCCCATTGGCCGAGAGCGATGCCGGCGAGGATGCAGAGCGCCACCCAGAGGCTGAGGTAACGCTCGAAGGTGTTCATGGCGGGTACTGCCGGTGGGCAGGCGTGGGGACTGTGCATGGCGGGCCTGGTCTTGCGGTCGGTGGATGGGGGTTGGTCGAGGATCAGCAGGAATAGCGCAAGGGTTCGCTGACCACGCAGTCGCCGCCGGCGCAGCAGTGTTCGGTCAGGTAGCCGAGCAGGGCGTTCATCTGGTCATAGGCCGCGCGATAGATGAGGTTGCGACCCTGCTGTTCCACCGAGACCAGGCCGGCGGTAGCCAGCTCCTTGAGATGGAAGGAGAGGTTGCTGCGGCTCACTTCGAGCTGGTCGGCCAACTGGCTGGGGGTGAGGCCATCCGTGCCCGCCACCACCAGGGCGCGAAAAACCCTCAGGCGTTGGGCGTGAGCGAGGGCGGCGAGGGCGGATACGGCGCTATCTTCATGCATGATTCTATAATTCAATGATCGTTGAATAATTGAATCATAAAGCGTGGCGGCCGCCTGGTCGAGTCCTGCTCAGCGACGCAACCGCCGGAGCGCTTCCAGCACCTGCTGCAGCGGGCGGCTTAGGGGTTTGTCGCGGCGCAGCACCAGGGCCAGGGTGCGCGTCAGCGGCGGCGCCAGCGGCTGGACCCTCAGGCCCTGGCGATGGTGTTCGGTGGCCACGGCGATACCGGGCACCAGGCTGTAGCCGAGACCGGCGGCCACCAGTTCCTTGAGGGCTTCGATGCTGCCCAGCTCCATCACCGGTCGGCTGGGCTGGCCCGCGCGGCGAAACCAGTCGTCGATCAGCAGTCGGGTGCTGCTGCCGGTCTCGAAGGCCAGCAGCGGCGCTTCGGCCAGCGCCGCCGGCGCCAGCGCGCCCTTGGGCAGCGGACTGGCAGGTGGGAGCAGGGCGACGAAGGCATCCTCCAGCAGCGGCTCCACCTGCAGGTTGCGGCCACTGGCGGGCAGGGTGACCAGCCCCAGGTCGAGGCGGTTGTCCTCCACCGCGCGCAAGACGTCCAGGGTGTTGCCGGTGCTGACGCGCACATCCAGCTGGGGAAAGCGCTGGCGCAACTGGCCCAGCAGCGGCGGCAGGAGATGGATGCAGGCGGTGGCGCCGGTGCCGATGGCGACCCGTCCGCTGACCGTCTCGCCATGGCTGGCCAGGGCCTGCAGGGCCTGGTCCACCGCCGTCTGGATATGGTCGGCGTGTTCCAGCAGCAGACTGCCGGCGGCGGTGGGCTTGAGGCCGCGCCCCAGGCGCTCCAGCAACTTGAGCCCCAGGCGCCGCTCCAGCTGGCGAATCTGCAGGCTGACCGCCGGCTGGCTCAGCCCCAGGCGATCGGCCGCGGCGGAAAAGCTGCCGGTGGCGACCACCTGGACGAGGGTCTGCAGTTGGGTGAGGTTGAGGTCGGCCATGCCAAGGTTTCGCTTATACCGGAGATAATCGAGCATAGCTTTATCTTTGGCTGGGCGTCCCGGCATGATCGCCCCATCGACCCCTGGATGGATAAACCTCGTGAACACCGCCCTGCAATTGCGTGACGCCACCTCCGCCGATCTTCCCGCCATCCAGGCCATCTATGCCCAGCACGTATTGCACAGCTGCGCCAGCTTCGAGCTGGAGCCGCCGGACGTGGCCGAGCTGGAACGGCGCCTGGCGGCGGTGCGTCAGGCCGGGCTGCCCTATCGGGTGGCCGAGCGGGACGGCGAGGTGTTGGGCTATGCCTATGCGGTGCTCTATCGACCGCGCCCGGCCTACCGCCATACCGCGGAAGACTCGGTGTACGTGCGCGACGGCCTGGGTGGCCAGGGGATCGGTCGGCGGCTGCTGGAGGATATCGTCGCAGCCTGCACGGCGGCGGGCTTTCGCCAACTGGTAGCGGTGATCGGCGACAGCGCCAACCAGGGCTCCATCGCCCTGCACCAGCGGCTGGGCTTTCGCACCGTCGGCACCTTCGAGGCGGTGGGCTTCAAGCATGGACGCTGGGTGGACACGGTCCTGATGCAACTCAGCCTGGGCGAGGGCGAGCGTACCCCGGGGACACGCTGATGACGCCGATGCCGAGCGATCGCGCCATCTGGCAGCTGGGGTTGATGCAGTTGCTGGCCTGGGGCCTGGCCTTCTATCTGCCGGGGGTCTATGGCCCGGCGATGGCCGCGGGACTGGGCTGGGATGCGCGCTGGGTCTATGGCGGCTTTTCCCTGGCGATGCTGACCATGGGGCTGGTGTCGCCTTTCAGCGGCGCGGTGATCGAACGCCTGGGTGGCTGCCGCACCCTGCAACTCGGCCTGGTGCTCGACGCCCTCGGTTGCCTGGGCCTTGCCGCGTCCCAGTCGGCGCCGCTGTTCTATCTGGCCTGGGTGACCCTGGGGGTGGGCATGCGGCTGTCGCTGTACGACGCCGCCTTCGCCACCCTGGCGCGCCTGGCCGGCGAACGCTCGCGGGCGGTGATGGTGCGCATCACCCTGCTCGGCGGGCTGGCGTCGGCGGTGTTCTGGCCCCTGGGGCACTGGCTGCTGGAGGCGCTGGGCTGGCGCCTGGGGCTGGTGGTCTATGCCGGCATCGCCCTGGCCGGCCTGCTGCTGCTCCTGCCGCTGCCCAATGTGCGCGGACGCTTGCCCAGTGCCGAGCTACCGCCCACGGCGGGGGGTGGCTCGCCACGCCTCGCCGGCGTGCTGTTCGCCACCGGGATGGCGTTGATCGGCTTTCTTTCGGCGGGGTTGTCGGCGCATCTGCCGGCGCTGCTGGCCGAGCGTGGGGTGCCGGTGGGGGTGGCGGCGCTGTGGGGCATCGGCCAGGTCTGCGCGCGGCTGGCGGAACTGGCCTCCGGACAGCGGCTGTCGGCGCGCCAGCTCAATCTGTTGCTGGGCCTGGGCCTGCCGCTGAGTTTCGCCCTGGCGCTGGCGAGCGAAGGCCACCTGCTGCTGACGGCGGGCTTCGTCTTTTGCTATGGCGCCCTCAACGGCCTGGTGGCGGTGTTGCGGGCCAGCCTGCCGCTGGAATTGTTCGACCGGGCGCTCTACGCACGCCTGACCGGCAAGCTGCTGGCGCCGAGTTTTCTGCTCTCGGCGGCCGCGCCCTGGTGCTATGCCTTGGCGCGGGAGAGTTGGGGCGATCGGGGCCTGCTCGGGCTGTGCCTGCTGGTCAGCCTGGGCGTGACCCTGGCGGCGCTGGGGCTGCTCCGGCGGCGGCGTCCGGCGCCGGCCTGAGGCGGGAGCCGGCCCGCGAGCTAGTTCAGGCGACGGGCGAACTGACCTACGGCGCCCACCACGCGCTGGGCGCCGTCCTGGATCTCGGTGATACGGGTGCCCGCGGCGTTGGCCAGTTGCAGGCCCTGTTCCGCCTGGTGCTTGCTCGCCGCCATGTTGGCAACGGCGGTCTGCGCCAGCTGCTGGTTCTGCTGCACCACGCCAACGATCTCTTCGGTAGCCTTGCTGGTCCGGCCAGCCAATTGGCGGACCTCGTCGGCCACCACGGCGAAACCGCGACCCTGTTCACCGGCGCGTGCGGCTTCGATGGCCGCGTTCAGGGCCAGCAGGTTGGTCTGCTCGGCGATGCCGCTGATGGTCTTGACGATGGTGCTGATGACCAGCGACTGCTCGCCCAGGGCCTCAATGCCATTGGAGGCCACCTGCAGTTCCTCGGCGATCTTGCGCATCACCGAGACGGTGTCCTGTACCACTTCGGCTCCCTGGCGGGCGCTCTCGTCGGTCTGCTGGGAGATGTCGAAGGCCACCTTGGCCGCTTCGGCCACCGCCTGTTCCTGCTCCACCTGCTCGGTGATGACGGTGGCGAATTTCACCATCTTGTACAGCTGGCCACGGGTGTTGAGCACCGGGTTGTAGGAGGCTTCCAGCCAGACGGTGCGGCCGTGGCTGTCGATCCGCTTGAAGCGACCGGCGATGAATTCCCCGCGATTGAGCCGCGCCCAGAACGCCTGGTAGTCGGCGGAGTTGGCTTCTTCGCTGGTACAGAATTGCCGGTGATGCTTGCCCTGGATCTGCTTGAGCGAATAGCCCATGCCCTGCAGGAAGCGGTCGTTGGCGGTGAGCACCTCGCCGGCCAGATTGAATTCGATGACTGCGGTGGAGCGCAGCAGGGCGTTGATCAGGCCGGAATGCTCGGTGGCGGTTTCCACCTGTTCGGTACGGTCGTTGGCGTAGCAGATGGTCTTGTGGATGCGGCCAGCGGCGTCGCGCAGCGGCTGCCAGGTCGCATAGAGCCAGGCTTCCTGGCCGTTGGCCCGCAGCAGGCGGTACATGCCGCTGGTCTGGGTACCCTGGCTGAGCGCGCTCTTGAGGTCGCGATAGCAGGGCAATTGTTTAACGTATTCTGGAATGAAGGCGTCCAGGGGACGCCCCACCACGTTCTCGGAGCGGTAGCCCATCTCGCGGCAGAAGCGCTCGTTGACGCGCTCGATATTGCCGCGGTCATCCACGGTAAGACTCAGCGCCTGGCTTTCGAAGCCGGCGTGCAGCTGACGCAATTCGGCGACCTCGGCCCGCAGTTGGGCGAGTTCGGTCTTGAGAGGGCGATTGAACATGGCAGGGCACCAAGAGGAGTGAAAGTATGACTTCCACTACTTCGACGGTACCCGGATTTTCTGAAGGGGGAGCCGTGGCGACTTTCGACTAAAGCCGCAGCCTACGCCTGACGACTGGCGATGAAGCGCCGGAAGACTGCCAGGGTGGCCTCGCTGACATGGTGCTCCATGCCTTCGGCGTCGCGGCGCGCGGTATCGGCGTCCACGCCCAGGGTCAGCAGGAAGGTCTCCACCACATGGTGGCGCGCGCGACTGGCTTCGGCCAGGGCCTCGCCTTCAGGGGTGAGGAAGACGCCGCGATAGGGGCGCTGCACGATCAGGCCGGCGGCGGCCAGGCGCTTGAGCATCTTGGCCACGGTCGGCTGGGCCACGCCGATGCGCGCGGCGATGTCCACCTGGCGCGCTTCACCGCCGTCCCGGATAAGATCGGAAATGAGCTCGACATAGTCTTCGATCAGCTCCTGACGATGCGCCTCGCGGACCTGTTGAAAACCTTCCATATGAATGGATGGATCGACCAACCGATTCAGCAGTTCGTCGTCCTTTGTCATGTTGCCCACCTGAATGACCTTCTCCGCAAAGACCTGAGGCGCGTCAAGAGGACGCGTTCGGGCGCCATTTTGACCGAGTTGCGGGCGAATACCAAAGATTCCTTCGCCAATGGGCGTTATCGACGGATGAGATAGAGATTTTTTATTGCTGAATGTGTGAATTTTAGCCTAGGCTAAATTCTCCAAAGGGTATTCCTATTTTGCCGCACGAGTCCGCCATGAAAGAATCCGCCAGCTATGTCGAGCCAGCCTGGCAGGAGTCCGCGCCTTCCGCCCGGCCCAGTCTGGGGCGGATGAATGCCAGCGTGCCGGTACCCGAGGGTGGCAGCTGGTTACGCCGGTTGCTGGCCTTCGTCGGCCCGGGCTACATGGTCTCGGTGGGCTACATGGATCCGGGCAACTGGGCCACGGACCTGGCCGGGGGCTCGCAATTCGGCTACCTGCTGTTGTCGGTGATCCTGCTCTCCAACCTCATGGCCATCCTGCTGCAGGCCCTGGCCGCGCGGCTGGGCATCGCCACCGGGCTGGACCTGGCCCAGGCCTGTCGCGCACGTTATTCGCGGCCGGTCAGTCTGCTGCTGTGGATCGCCTGCGAGATCGCCATCATCGCCTGCGACCTGGCTGAGGTGATCGGCACCGCCATCGCCCTCAATCTGCTGTTCGGCATCCCGTTGATGTGGGGCGCCATCCTCACGGCGCTGGACGTCTTTCTCATCCTGCTGCTGATGAATCGCGGGTTTCGCTGGCTGGAAGCCTTCGTCATCGCGCTGCTGACGCTGATCTTCGTCTGCTTTGGCGTGCAGATGGTGCTGGCCCAGCCGTCCATCGCCGCGATCGCCGACGGCTTCCTGCCCAAGGCGGAAATCGTCACCAATCCGGCCGCGCTCTACCTGGCCATCGGCATCATCGGCGCCACCGTGATGCCCCATAACCTCTATCTGCATTCCTCCATCGTCCAGACCCGCGCCTATCCGCGCACCGAGGAGGGGCGGCGCATGGGCCTGCGCTGGGCGGTGGCCGACAGCACCCTGGCGCTGATGCTGGCGCTGTTCGTCAACGCCGCCATCCTGATCACCGCCGCGGCGGTGTTCCACAGTGCCGGGCGCACCGACGTGGCCGAGATCCAGGACGCCTATCACCTGCTGTCGCCGATGCTGGGCGTGGGTATCGCTTCGCTGCTGTTCGCGGTCGCCCTGCTGGCGTCGGGCATCAACTCCACCGTCACCGCGACCCTGGCTGGCCAGATCGTCATGGCAGGCTTTCTGTCGCTGCGCATCCCCGACTGGGCGCGGCGGCTGATCACCCGCGGTATCGCCGTCATCCCGGTGGTGGTGGTGACCGGTCTCTATGGCGAGAGCGGCACGGCCAAGCTGCTGGTGTTGAGCCAGGTGGTGCTGTCCATGCAGCTGCCCTTCGCGGTGATCCCGCTGGTGCGTTTCGTCTCGGATCGCCAGCTGATGGGTTCTTTCGTGATCGGTCGGGTCACGCAGGTGCTGGCCTGGGCGATTGCCGGACTGATCGTGGTGCTCAATGTGAAGCTGCTGGCCGATATCCTGTTGGGTTAGAGGATGTCTGAGGTCTGATGACCTTCGGTGGCTCTGGCGTGCTGGTTTGGGAACTTGTTAAAGCGGAAGGGTATCCATCCGTTACCACAATAAGTTCTTCCCCTAACCATCCCGGAGCACTCGCCATGTCCTACGACGCCCGCCAAACTCCCGCCTATGCGGCCACCACGGCCACCGCCCCCTTGCTCAAGCGTATCTCCTGGAGCTCGATCATCGCCGGCGTGGTCATCGCCCTGACGGTTTCGTTGCTGCTGAGCCTGCTCGGCACCGCCATCGGCACCGCTTCCATCGATCCGCAGCAGGAAGCCAATCCGCTGGATGGCCTGGGCAAGGGCACCGGTATCTGGGTCGGCGTCAGCGCCGTGGTCTCGGTCTTCATCGGTGCCTGGATCTCCGGTCGCCTGGCCCAGCGCGAAGGCGCCCTGCACGGCATCCTGGTCTGGGCCAGTGTGACCCTGGTCAGCGTCTATCTGGTGTCCAGCGCGGTGAGCGGCGTGGTGCGTACCGGCCTCAACGTGGCGGGCAGCGGTCTGTCGATGATCGGCAGTGGTCTGTCCCAGGCCGCACCGGCGTTGACCAACCAGGTTCAGGATCAACTGCGCCAGCAAGGCATCCAGCTCGACCTGGGCGATCTGCAGAACGAACTGGAAACCGCGCTACGCCAGACCGGTAAAGCCGAACTGCAGCCGGAGAATCTGCAGCAGCAGGCCCAGGGCGCCGAGCAGGATGCCAAGAACACCGCCCAGAACAGCGCCAACAATCCGCAGCAGACCGATGATCAGCTGACCGCACTGCTGGACCGTCTCAAGGCCCGTGGCGACCAGGCTTGGAACGCCGCCGATCGTCAGGCCCTGGTCAACCTGATCAAGGCCCGTACCGGCAAGAGCGACGCCGAGGCCAATGCCATCGTCGACAAGGCCCAGCAGACCTACCAACAGGCCTATGCCAAGTACCAGGAGCTCAAGGCCCAGGCCGAGCAGAAGGCTCGTGAAGCCGCTGACGTGACCGCCCGCAAGGTCTCCCAGGCCAGCTGGGTGCTGCTGATCAGCCTGGTGATCGGTGGCATCGTTGGCGCCATCGGTGGTGCCCTGGGTCGTCGTACCCAGCCGGCCAACAAGGTGGTCGCTGCCTAAGCGCCCCCTCTGGCGGATCCTTCGGCTTCCGCTGTAAGACTAGATGCCCGGACTGGCGACGGTCCGGGCATCGGCGTTTTTGGGTGATCGCTTTTTCTAGCTGTCTGGCCGCTCGGCACGAACAGGTGGCGATAGGTTAGCGGGGCGACCAGGGTGTGCCTGAGCCTGGCCTGGCCGCACTGGACTGCTGGCGGCCTGCTAAGTGCTGAGCGACCTGGCCTTCTACCGACCGGCCCTGGCGGTGAGCACCTGGGCGCTGCGCCTGGGGTTGGCGAATGCTGCCGAACTCTACCTGGCCGGGCTCTCCTGCTGGGGCTGCGCAACAGCCTGTCACGCGCCTGCGGCCAGCTCAGCTAGAGCAGGATGTCGCCCGGTCCCTGGATGGCCTGCTCCACCGCCTGGCCTGTGGCGCGCTCTTCGTTGGAAAAGCCGTCATGGTCGCGCAGCGGGCCGAAGTCGATGCCGGTCAGTTGTTCGATGCGCACGACGCTGCACTGGTAGGTACGCAGGCGGCCAAAGGCGATGGACAGCTCGTCCAGCTCCCGGCGCTGGTCGATGAGGTAGGCACTGGCAGAGGGTTTGCCGTCGTCACCGAGAAAGGCCACCACCTTCCAGAAGGCCTCGGGAATCCGGGCGTCGCGATAGACACGGTCGTCCGGGCGCAGCACCGGGCCGCTGAAGACGGTGATGCGTGCCTGCCAGCGCTGGGTGTTGTCGAGCAGATAGTCTTCCAGTTCCAGCCAGGTCCGCTGGTTGAAGGCGGCCATCTGCGGCGCGCAATTGGTGAAGTGAAAGGTGTCACGGTTGGCCTGGGCGGCAGCGGGGCCCCAGTTGGGATCCTGGCGCCGCACCAGGTGGCCCCGGTCGAGCAGGTTGTCGGCATAGAGCGCCTCACCGAGCTGGGCCTCCAGCGGCACTCGACCGTCATAGGCCCAGGCGTCGCGGCTACGCGGCACGTCCCGGTGCTGGCCGCCATCGATATTGACCCCGACCCAAAGCGCCATCCGTCGGCTGCGCGAGAGCGTGACCGAGAAGTGGGTGTAGTCCAGGCGATCGCCCGAGGCGGGCAGGGGATGGACGTCGGTGGCCAGGGCGGCGCTCGGGCCTGGCCAGGGGACCTGGAAGTCACCCAGGAAAGCGGCCTGGTAGCCCTGCCGATCCGCCAGGCTGGCGGCGGGCGTGATGCGGGGTTCGGCGCGCAGGCCGGCGGGTTGCGCTGGCAGCAGGGGACGCAGATCGGCGAGGCGCGGACGATAGGCGAGATCGACGGCAAAGGGCTGGCTGGGCATGGTGGACCACGAACGCAAGGGGCGGACCGCCAGCGCAGCACAGGGAGGTTACCGGGCGATGACGACGGTCAGCGAAGTGGTATGCACTGGCGCTAGCTGGCAAACTCGTTCGCGACCTAACGATTCCCAACCGAGATCCGTGAGTGAACCGCCCATGAAGCTATCGCTGTTTTCCCCCTTTGCCCGTCAGCGCGTCTGGCTGCTCGGCGTGCCCGGACTGCTCCTTACCGGCGCGGCCCTGGCCAGTCAGCAGTCCGATGCCAAGGGCTTCGTAGAAGACGGTGACCTGACCCTGCTGCTGCGCAACTACTACTACCTGCGCCAGAACGAGGGCGACGGCCATGGCGCCGAGGCACGCAACAGCCGGGATCCGCGCAGCTGGACCCAGGCCTTTCTGCTCAACTACACCTCGGGCTTCACCCAGGGCACCGTGGGGGTCGGGGTGGATGCCTATGGCTACCTGGGCCTCAAGCTCGACGGCGGCGATGGCCACGCCAATACCCCGAACATGCCGGTGGACGGCGACGGCAGCCAGCGCAGCGAATTCAGCAAGGGCGGAGCGGCCGTCAAGCTGCGCGTTTCCAACACCGTGCTCAAGTACGGCGACCAGCAACCCACGGCGCCGGTACTGGCGGCGGGCGGTAACTGACTGTTTCCCCAGACTGCCCGTGGCTGGAGCCTGGTGAGTCAGGAGGTCGATCACCTGATGCTGGAAGGCGGTCACTTCACCGCCGCCACGGCGCCGCGCACCACCGGCGCGGACGGCGGCATCTTCGCCGGCTACGCCGGCGTGGAAGCGGCCTCGGCCAGCTATGCCGGGGGCGTCTACAAGTTCAGCGATCATCTCAGTGCCTCGCTCTACGCCGGGCACTTCGAAGACGTCTGGGACCAGTACTACGGCAACCTCAACTATGTGCTGCCGCTGGCCGCCGAGCAGAGTCTGACCTTCGACGCCAACCTCTACCGCACCCTGGACGCCGGCAGCGCCAAGGCCGGCAGCATCGCCAACACCGCCGGCTCGCTGGCCGCCGCCTTCCAGACCGGCGTCCACACCTTCACCCTGATCCACCAGCGCATCCATGGCGACCAGCCCTTCGACTACGCGGTCTTTGGCGCGCCGGTGCCGGGTGCCTTCGGTGATTCCATCCTGCTCGGCAACTCGATGCAGTTCTCCGACTTCAACGGTCCGGGCGAGCGCAGCTGGCAGGCCCGCTATGACCTGGACATGGAAAGCTACGGCGTGCCGGGGCTGAGCCTGATGGTGCGCCATACCCGTGGCAGCGGCATCGACGGCAGCAAGGTAGCGGCGGATTCGGCCTATGCCGGGCTCTATGGCGACGGCGACAAGGAACACGAGACCGATCTGGAGGCCAAGTACGTCCTGCAGAACGGCCCGGCCAAGGACTTGAGCTTCCGCCTGCGTCAGGCCTGGCATTCCGGCAGCCAAAGCACCGGCGGCACCGTGGCCGAGACGCGGCTGATCACCGAGTATCCGCTGAATATTCTTTGATACCGCCGAGTGGTGGGCAAATCGCCGTAGGTTGGCGCTGAGCACAGCGAAGCCCAACGGTGCCGAGGTCAGCGCGGCTTGTTGGGCTTCGGCGATGGAGCTGCCTCAGCCCAACCTACGGTTCCAGACAAACCACCATAGGTTGGCGCTAAGCGCAGCGAAGCCCAACGGTGCCGAGGTCAGCGCGGCTTGTTGGGCTTCGGCGATGGAGCTGCCTCAGCCCAACCTTGTATCTCTCCCGGGTAATGGGATTAGCTACCTCATTACCCGGAGCCGGCTAAGCACTTGCCCAACCTGAGCACTCGATGCTGTGTCGTAGAGTGTGTCTGCCGGCTCCCTTTCTCCACATCCTGAATGGTATCCAAGCCCCTCCGCTGGAGTGAGGCTGTATGCACAAGGCAAGGAGCGAGAAATGGCGATCATTGGTATCGACATCAGCAAGCATAAATTCGATTGTTTGTGGCTGCGTGACGTCCGCAGCCTGAAGGTCAAAACCAAGGTCTTCGCCAACCGGTCCACAGGATTCGCCGAACTGATCGACTGGTGTTGCGCCCAAACGGGTGAGACGGTGGAGCAGTTGCAGGTCTTCCTCGAAGCGACTGGGGTCTATCACGAGCCGCTGGCTCTGTATCTCCATGATCGTGGCGTCCAAGTCTTCGTCCTTAATCCTGCGCGGGTGCGCGAATACGCCCGCAGCCTGGGCATACAGGGCAAGACCGACAAGCAGGACAGCCTGGTGCTGGCGCGCTATGGCGCGACCCAGCCCGTACGTCCCTGGACGCCGGAGCGACGTGAGGTCCGCGAGCTCAAGGCATTGATTGCTCGCCATGAGGCGCTGCAAGACGATCTGCAACGTGAACTCAACCGTCGTGAAAAAGCGGAGGTCAGCGGGAGTCCGGGCGTCCTGGCCTCCATCGACAACCTGGTACAGGCTCTGCGACAGGAGGCAGAGCGGATTCGCCAGGATATCGACGACCACATCGATCGGCACGACGATCTCAAACGCGATCGTGCCTTACTGCAAAGCATCGATGGAATCGGCGAGGTGCTATCACGCCATCTATTGGCCCTGCTGCACAGTCGCGACTTTGGCGACGCTCGACAATGCACTGCCTTTGTCGGCTTGGTGCCCCGCCCTTGGCAATCGGGCAAGACGGTGGAGGGACGCACGGTATTGAGCAAGGCCGGTTCCCCACTTATCAGAGCCAAGCTGTACATGGGCGCCATAGTCGCCAAAGAGCGCAACCCCGACGTGAAAGCGCTGTATGAACGACTACTGGCACGCGGCAAAGCCCGAATGAGCGCCTTGGGCGCTGCCATGCGCAAACTGCTGCAGATCGCCTATGGCGTGCTCAAGACGCAGCGACCTTATCAACCACGACAGGCCCTTTAGAGGACCTGTTGTGATTGATGGGAGAGATGGTATCTACGGCATCAGACAAACCACCGTAGGTTGGCGCTGAGCACAGCGAAGCCCAACGTTGGCGAGGTCGAGCTCGGCTTGTTGGGCTTCGGCGATGGAGCTGCCTCAACCCAAGCTACGGCATCAGGCAAACCGCCGTAGGTTGGCGCTGAGCGCAGCGAAGCCCAACGGTGCCGAGGTCGCGCCCGGCTTGTTGGGCTTCGGCGATGGAGCTGCCTCAGCCCAACCTACGTACCATTCTCGTAGGTTGGCGCTGAGCGCAGCGAAGCCCAACAGCCACTCAACCCTTCGCCCGCGATTCTTCCAGCAGCCGCTCGATCTCCCCATGCAACCGCTCGGTCGCCCCCGCGCGGTCGATCCACCATTCGGTGGACCAGACGCGCAGCAGCGTCCAGCCGAGACCCTGGAGGATGGCGCTGCGGGTCTTGTCGCGGTCGCGGGCGGTGGCGGCGCTGTGGTAAGTGGCGCCGTCGCATTCGATGCCCACCAGGTAATCGCCCGGCCGATCGGGATGGACGATGCCCAGGTCGATGCGGAAACGCGACACGCCGATCTGCGGCACCACCCGCCAGCCCTTGGCTTCCAGCGCCTGGGCCACGGCTTCCTCGAAGGGCGAGTCGTGCCCACCCAGCGAACCCTTGACCGCGGCGGCCAGAGCCTGGGGGCCGCGCTGGGCGAATTCCAGGAACAGCTTGAGATCGCGCACGGCGCGGGCATTGGTGCGATTGAGGTCGATCAGCCCCGGATCGAAGGAGGAGAACACCAGCATCTCCCGTCGCGCGCGGGTCACGGCCACGTTGAGGCGCCGCCAGCCACCGTCCTTGTTCAGCGGACCGAAATTCATCGACATCGTATTGGCGCCCGGCTCGGTGGGACCGAAGCCGATGCCGAGCATGATCAGGTCGCGCTCGTCGCCCTGGACCGTTTCCAGGTTCTTGACCACCACCGGCTCGGCCAGGTCCTCGGCGAAGTGCGCCTCGATCTCTGGGTGCTGCTGGCGCGCGCGGTCGAGCAGGTCGGTGACCAGCCGCTGCTGTTCGCTGTTGAGGGTGATGATGCCCAGGCTCAGCCCGGCGAAGGCGGGATCCAGCAGGCGCTTGACCGCCTCGGCGACCATGGCCTGGGCCTCGATGGCATTGTGGCGGCCCTTGCCCTTGGCGTAGACGCCGTCGACCCGCCGCCATTCCACCGCGCTCGGACGGATCTCCGGGGCGGGAAAGGTGATGAGCTTGCCGTCGTAGTAGTGATGGTTGGAAAAGGCGATCAGGCTCTCGTGGCGACTGCGGTAGTGCCAGTTGAGGCTGTGGCTGTAGATGCCGGCGCCCAGGCATTCGTCGAGGATGCTTTCCAGGTCCTCGGCGGTGTCGTCCTCGCCGGCGGCGCGGTCGAAGAAGCGGGTCGGCGGCATCTGCCGGGGGTCGCCGGCGATCACCACCTGCACGCCCCGGGCGATGGCGCCCACCGCGTCCCAGGGCGCGATCTGCGAGGCTTCGTCGAAGATCACCAGGTCGAACAGGCCGCCGTCCGGGGGCAGGTACTGGGCGATGGACAGCGGACTCATCAGCATGCAGGGCGCCAGTCGCGCCAGGGCGTCGCCCATTTCCAGGGCCAACTGGCGCAGCGGCCGGTGTCGGCGCTGCTTCTGCAACTCGTGCTTGAGCACGGCGAAGCCGCCACCCTGGCGCGCCGCATCGTTCTTCGGCGGCAGGCCATGGCAGAGCAGGGCGCGGATATGGCGCACGGCGAGGGTCTGCAGACGGTCGTCCAGCCGGCGATAAGCCTGGATGTCGCTCTCGTGCTCGGCCGGGACGAAGTCGCGCAGCAGCGGCTCGGCGTCCAGGGCGGTGGCGGCGAACCAGCGGGCATAGGCGGTCTCGAACAGGGTCGGGAGATCGTCGGCCGCGGCGGTCGTGGCGCGGGCGATCAGGGGTGCCAGGCCGAGGGCGTCGGCTTCTTCGTGGACGCGTTGCCAGTCACACCAGGCCTTGAGCCGACCGGGCTGCCGCAGCAGCGCGGCGGCGGTGCGTACCAGCTCGGCGGCGGCGGTATCACCGGCCAGTCCCGCCTGCGCGGCGAATGCCTGGCGAGCGGCTTCGGCTGCATCCAGGGCCTCGGCGAAGGCACTGCTGGCCGGGGCCAGGGTGGTGTCCACCGGCTGATCCTCGGGATGCTGCAACCGCCGCGCTGCCGCCTGGCGTAGGGCCAGCAGCTGCTCGGGCGTTTCCGCCAGGGTTGGCAGCGCCGTGCTCAGCCTTTCCGCCAAGGCGCGTCGGGCGAGCAGGGCGTCGAGGTCGCTGGTGACGCCCTGCCAGCCGGCGATACCGCCAAGGGTGGGCGCCAGATCGTCCAGCTCGGTGAGCAGGGTGCGCTGGCGGCGCAGGCGCGGCAGGTCGGCGGCGACATCGGGTTGGCCCTGGGTTTCGCCCTGGCGGGCGAGGTCCTGGGTGACCTGTCGCTGGGCGCGGCTGGCGAAGATCCAGAAGCGGCGGCCGGCGGCATCCCAGGCGGTTTCCAGCTGGGTCAGGGCGACGCGGCGACAGGCTTCGGCGGCATAGGGCACCGACAGCTCGCGCTCCAGCGCCTGGTAGTCCCGCAGCAATTCCAGGGCGCGTCCCAGGTGACGCTGGCGCTCGGCGGCGCCGGGCCCGAAGGCGAAGGCCAGATCCTGGCCAGCGGCGTTCTGCAGCAACTCAGCGAATTCCAGCAGGCGACGGGGCGCCACCTGGTCGGCCAGTGGCAGACCGAGGACATCGCGCAGGCGTTGCCGCGCCTGCTGCAAGGCTTGTTGGGTGTCGCGCAGCCGTTCGGCAGCGGTGACCAGGGCGTCCTGCCAGGCGTTGGACCAGGGATGCGCCGGCAAGAGGGCGAAATCCGCCGCCAGGCTGCGCCCGGTTTCGGCGTGCAGGGCCAGGCGGCGCACGGCGCTGCGCAACTCGGCCAGGGCCTCGGCGTCGTGGGCATCGGCCTGGGACCATGCCAGGCGTGGGGTATCGGGAGCTGCGTCACGCAAGACGCGGCCAATGCTCTGCTGCAGGGTCAGGCCATTGGGCCAGCGGCGGTGCAGGCGCTCCACCACGGCGTTGAGACGATCCCGCAGGCGCTCCACCTCGGCGGCCTCGACCAGCCATTCCTCTTCGTCGAGGCCGTCGCGGGTGTCCCAGGCGCGCTCCAGCTGCTTGAGCACCTCGGCCTTGGAGGCCTTGCTCGAATGCAGTTCCAGGCAGAATTCACCAAGCCCCTGGGCCTCAAGACGGCGATACACCACGTCCAGGGCCGCGCGCTTCTCGGCGACGAACAAGACCCGCCGGCCGAGCGCCAGGTTGTGGGCGATCATGTTGGCGATGGTCTGGGACTTGCCGGTGCCGGGCGGGCCGTCGAGGACGAAATCCTGGCCACCGGCTGAGGCCAGCACCGCCGCCAGTTGCGAGGAATCCGCCGGCAGCGGGGTGAAGAGTTCGGCCGGGGTCACCTGGCGATCCAGCTCGCGCTCGCGAGGAAAGCTGCCGCCGCTGAGGTAGGCGCCGGATTCCGTGGTGCGCTCCAGCAGGTGCCGTACCAGCGGGCTTTCCATCAGCTGGTCGCTGCGCTCGGTGAGGTCCTTCCACATCAGGTACTTGGCAAAGGAAAACTGGCCGAGCAGCAGCTCGCTACTGACCTCGAAGCCGGGCAGGTCGCGTACCGCACGGCGGACCTTGGTCCAGATCCCGTCCACGTCGATGCCGTTGCCATCCCCGGGCAGGGGGCCGTCGAGCCCGGGGATGTCCAGGTCGAAATCGTGGCGCAGCAGTTCCAGCAGGGTGAGGTTGAAGCGCGGCTCGTCCTCGAACAGGTGCAGGGTGATGCCGCTGGCGGCGCTCTGCCGTTCCAGGCGCACCGGCAGCAGGATCAGCGGCGCACGGTAGTGCTTGGGATCGTCGGCGGCCTTTTTCCAGCGCAGGAAGCCCAGCGCCAGGTAGAGGGTATTGGCGCCGCCCTCGTCGAGGTCGCTGCGGGCGCGCCGATAGAGTTCCACCAGCGCCGCGTCCAGCTTGGTCGCATCCAGGGGGGCGACCACCTCGCCACGGGCCAGGGCGCCGCGGGCGTATTCGTCTTCGAGATTCTCGTGTTCGCGAGCCTCGTGCAGCACCGCGTCGCGCCCGCTCACCGCCAGATCCGGCAACGGCACCAGGCGCAGCGCCCGGCCCTCGGCCAGGCGATCTTCCAGCGCCGCCGGCTCGGGGCAGAGCAGGGGCACGCTGCGGGCGTTTTCCGGCACGTGCAGCAGGCGATTGCGGGTGGTGAGGTCGAGCAGCTTGCGCTGCCAGAGCGCCAGGCGACCGACCGGGGTGGTGGGCGCGGCCTCGACGTCCACGTCGAAGGCTGGCAGCGGCGGGGCCTCTTCCAGGGCTTCGCCCGGCAGCAGCAAACCGTCCAGGGGAGTGGCGAGCTGTCCGGGCACCGCCAGTGGGCGGATGCGTTGCAGGCGGGCGCGGCGGATGTCCAGGGCCAGCACGAAACTGTCGTCGTCCAGCTGCCGCTCGGCCAGTTGCACTGCCTGGCTGAAGGACGGCGGCGGGGAGGCGGTGGCCTGGGTGGTCTCGAACACCAGCAGGTCCTTGAGCGCCACCCGCTTGCGTACCGGCTCGGCGTCGTCGGTGAGCAGCTGAGCGAATTCCTGGGGCTGCAGCCAGACGCCGGCGAAGGCATGGCCGCGGGTAATGACCAGCAGCGGATTGAGGCCTGCCTGGTCCAGCGCCGCGCAGGCGAGCAGCGCGAGATCCAGGCAGGTGGCCAGGCCACCGTCGAGGATGGCGCCGGGCGTGCGGATCTTCTGGCCCTGGCGCTCGAAGCTGGCCGGCGGCACCGCGTAGGTCAGCTGCAGGCCGCACAGGGCCGACCAGAGCGCCGAACCGAGCTCCCAGACCCGGCGGCGCGACTCCCCCTCGTAACCATCCAGCGCCGTGGACTTGCCGGCGCGGCGCAGCACCTCGGCGGCTGCCCCCAGCAGGCGATCCACCGCCGGGTCGTTGGGCATGACGAAGGCCGCCGCCAGTTCCGGCATGCTGTCCACACCGCCCCACTGGTTGCGGGCCAGCAGCTCGACCGGATACCGCCGCGTCTGCAGGATCTCGTCACCCTGGCGCACCGTGAAAGTCAGCTGGGCGACCAGGCTTTCCTGGAGGCTGCCGAGCAGGGCGGCGTCGAATTCGAGGTCGCGATCATCGAGATAGAGAGTGCCCTGGGGATCGAGGCGCTCCAGGTGCCAGGTGCGCGGCACCACGAAAGCCGGCTCGGCGGTCACCGTGAGGCTGAGGTCGGCCAGGGGTTCGGGGCCGCTGTGGGTGAGGCGCAATTCACGCAGCACGGGCACCGCGTTCTGGTGCGCCGCGAAGCCGATCTTGCCGGCCAGCACCAGTTCGACATCCACGCTCATCGCCTACCACCCTTGCTTATTGCCTAAGGTAGATGAATGTACAGTAGTGGGCGGGTCGATGCAGCCCATAGCCCGCTTGGGCAAGCGGAAAAAGTCCTTTGGTGACGGGCGGTTGCGTGGTTTGAGCGGCAGGTCGCGGTTCAGGCGGCCGGGGTCGGGAAGACCAGGCTGAAATGGATGCCCCGCGCATCCTGCTCGACCTCGGCACGCCCACCATGCAGACGCATGATCGCGGCGACGATGGCCAGGCCCAGACCGTTGGAATCATGGGGCTGATGACGCGAGGGATCGGCGCGATAGAAGCGATCGAATAGCCGTCGCAGGTGTTCCGGCGCCAGGGCGGGACCGGCATTGCTGACGCGGATGCGCCCGCCGTCCGCCTGCAGCTGGATCTCGCCATCCGGGTCGGCATAGCGGATGGCATTGGCCACTAGGTTGCTCAAGGCGCGACGGAGCAGGAGCGGATCGGCGATCACCTCACCGCCGCCTGCTACGACCAGGCGCAGGCCGCGCTCGTCGGCCGGCCCTTCGAAATAGTCGGCGATGCGTGCCAGCTCTTCGTCTAGTCGCAACGGTTGCGGGGTCAGCACCGCCTGGGCGTCGTCGGCGCGGGCAAGGAAGAGGATGCTTTCCACCAGGCGCGAGATGCGCTCCAGCTCTTCCAGGTTGGAGGCCAGCAGCGTCTGGTATTCCTCGCTGCTGCGTACCTGGCGCAGAGCGACCTCGGTATGGCCCATGAGGGCATTGATCGGGGTGCGGATCTCGTGGGCGAGGTCAGCGGAAAACTGCACCAGCCGACCATAGCCGTCGGCCAGCCGCGCCAGCATGGCGTTGTAGTTTTCCACCAGCGGTTGCAGCTCGCGCGGAGCATCGGCCAATTCCAGGGGGGCAGCCAACCGGGTTGGAGTGATGCCACCGGCATGGCGGGCGATGCGCCGCAAGGGGGCCAGGCCCCGGCGCAGCAGCAGATAGCCAAGCCCGGCGGTAGCCAGGAAGGCCAGGGTCACGGCGCCGAGCAGCCCCAGACGGAAATCGGCCAGGGTGGTGTCTTCGTTGCGCAGCACATGGGCGGCGGTCAGTTCCACCGGGCCTTCGGGGGTGTTCACCGCGACCCGCGCCGCGCGCCAGCGGGTGCCGTCGGCCAGGGTGCCTTCCCGTATATCGGCCGGCGTCGGTCGCCGCGTCTGGGGTACCACGGCAAGATCCGGGAGGGCGATATTCAGCGGATTGGAGGCGATCACCGGCTTGGCACCCGGCGCGCCGATGAGAAAGACATCCTGCTCGTTGCCCAGCATGTTGGCGAACAGCTGCGGACTGCGGCCCAGGGTCTCCAGCGACAGGTCGGCGCTGAGCAGGCTGCGAAAATGCGCCAGGCGACCGAGCAGAGCGTAGTCGGCGCGCTCCAGCACCGTCCGTTCCAGGCTGTGGTAGAGAAACAGGCCGGCACCGCCCACGGCGAGCAGCGCCACCAGGGCGAATCCCAGGGTGGCGCGCAGGATCAGCGAGGGTGAGCGCGCACTCAAGGCCGAACCTCGCAGACGTAGCCGATACCACGCACGGTATGGATCAGCTTGACCGGGTAGGGGTTATCGACCTTGGCGCGCAGCCGCTTGATGGCCACGTCCACCACGTTGGTGTCGCTGTCGAAATTCATGTCCCAGACCTCGGCGGCGATCAGGGTGCGCGACAGCACCTCGCCTTCGCGGCGCAGCAGCAGGTGCAGCAGGGCGAATTCCTTGTTGGTCAGCACGATGAGGTCGTCGCCGCGGGTTACCCGTCGCCGCAGAAGATCCAGCTGCAGATCGGCCAGGTGGAAATGCTCGGGCTCGCGCACCACGCCACGGCGCAACAGGGTGCGGATGCGCAGCAGCAATTCGACGAAGGAGAAGGGTTTGACCAGGTAGTCGTCGGCGCCCAGCTCCAGGCCGCGGATGCGATCCTGCAGGCCGTCGCGGGCGGTGAGAAAGAGCACCGGCACGTCGAGCTTCTTGCGCAAGACCTCCATGATCTGCCAACCGTCGATGCCGGGCAGCATCACGTCGAGGATGACCAGATCATAACGGCCGTCCAGGGCCAGGTGCAGGCCATCGGCGCCGTGCTGGGTCCAATCGACCGCGTAGCCGGATTCGCCGAGGCCCTTCTTCAGGTACTCGCCGGTCTTCTGGTCGTCTTCGATGAGGAGAATGTGCATGGCGTAATGGTAGGGCCTCCGGTCGCTTCGCTGGGTGACATTTTTGTCATTCGCCGGTCATCTTGCTGACCCCCCACGCGTCGCACTGTGGCGGGGCGATTCCCTATCCCAGGAGGCTTCATGCGTACCCAGACCCTGCTCCGCGGTTCCCTTGCCCTGCTGCTCGCCAGCAGCGCCCTGCTGGCCCAGGCCGCGCCCATGCCCACCGTCAAGCCCATGCGTGGCACCGTGGACAGCGTCCAGGGCGACACCCTGGCCTTCACCACCCGCAATGGTGCCCACCAGACGTTGATGCTGGACGACAAGACCAGCTACCGCGCCGTATCCAAGGCCAACCTGGATCGCATCGAAGCCAACAGCTTCATCGGCTCCGCCGCCACCCCTCAGCCCGATGGCACCCTCAAGGCGCTGGAGGTGACCGTGTTCGAGGCCAGCCTGCGCGGCTCCGGTGAAGGCCACTACGGCTGGGAAAACGCTGACGGCAGCACCGGCACCATGACCAACGGTACCGTGGGCGAACTCAAGAAGGCCAATGGCCGTACCCTGACCGTGCAGTACAAAGGCGGCGAGAAGCAGCTGGTAGTACCGGAAGACGTGCCCATTGCCTATGTCGAGAAGGGCGACCGCAGCCTGCTCAAGCCCGGCGCCAAGGTGGTGCTGTTCCCCGCCGAAGACGGCAAGCACGCCAAGGGCGTGGCCGTAGGTAAGGACGGTTTCACCCCGCCCATGTAAGACCCCCCGCGGTCGCCTGATTGGGATGGCGACCGCCTCCATCTCGCGGTGAAGAGGGACAGATCATGACCACCTCGCGACGGCGTCTGGTGCACCGCTGGCCGGTGCGCCTCACCCATTGGCTCAACGCCCTGGCAATGCCCTGCATGTTCATGAGCGGCTGGGCAATCTACAACGCCTCGCCGCTGTTCCCCTTCACCTTTCCCGCCTGGGCGACCCTTGGCGGTTGGCTGGGCGGCGCCATCGCCTGGCACCTGGCGGTCTTCTGGCTACTGCTGGCGAACGGCCTGATCTATCTGCTCTATGGCCTGTTCAGCGGCCACTTCCGGCGGGATTTCCTGCCGCTGTCACCGCGCGCCATCGGCCGTGATTTCGCCGCGGCCGTGCGCCTGCGTCTGGGTCATCACCTCGGCACCTATAACGCCGTGCAGCGCCTGCTCTACTGGGGCGTACTGGCCCTCGGCGTGCTGGTGGTGCTCTCCGGCCTGGCGATCTGGAAACCAGTGCAATTGCAGGGGCTGGCGGCCCTGCTCGGCGGCTTCGACACCGCTCGCTACGTGCATTTCTTCGCCATGGCCGGCATCGGCGCCTTCGTCGTCGTGCACCTGGCCCTGGTCATCCTGGTCCCCCGCACCCTGCCGCCGATGATCACCGGTCGGGCGCACGAGGAGGTTAACGATGAGTCGGCGTGAACGCCTGCGCCTGGAACCGGCGCAACAGCGGCAGGTGGAGAATCTGCAGCGACGCCTGCTGCTCAAGCAGGGCCTGACGGTGGGCGCCCTGGCCATGCTCAGCGGCTGCAACCTGCAGGACGGCGACAGCGTCGACAAGGTGCTCTGGTCCATGTCGCGCTTCAACGACCGGGTGCAGGCCTGGCTGTTCGGCCGTGAGCGCCTGGCGCCGACCTATGCCGCCAGCCAGATCACCAATCCCTTTCCCTTCAACGCCTTCTACCCCGAATACAACGTTCCGGAAGTGGACCTCAGCGATTACCGCCTGGAGGTCTCCGGCCTGGTCGCCAACAAGCAGGCCTGGACCCTGGAAGACCTGCGCCGCCTGCCGCAGCGCGCCGACATCACCCGCTTCATCTGCATCGAAGGCTGGAGCGCCATCGGCCAGTGGGGTGGGGTGCCCCTGCGTACCTTCCTCGAACGCATCGGCGCTGACACCACGGCCAAGTACGTCGGCTTCAAGTGCGCCGACCGCTACTACTCCAGCATCGACATGGCCTCGGCGCTGCATCCTCAGACCCTGCTGGCGCTGGACTTCGGCCAGGTGGCCTTGCCGCCGGACTACGGCTATCCGCTGCGCCTGCGGGTGCCCACCAAGCTCGGCTTCAAGAATCCCAAGCACATCCAGGCTCTGTTCGTGACCAACGACTATCCCGGCGGGTACTGGGAGGACCAGGGCTACAACTGGTTCAGCGGGATCTAGGCGCAACGTCTGCTGCGCGTCGGCCGAACTGCGTTGAAAAGACCTTCGGAATGCTCATTTACCACTCGTAAACTGCGCTTCCTCAGGTCTTTTCGCCTTGTTTGGCTCTAGCTCGCGAGACTTTGCCTAAGCTTTTGATGGCGGAACCCCGGCCCGGAGGTAGAGTCGAGATACCACTATCCTCTACCGGGAGCTCCCCTCATGTCCGCTCATCCCTCGATCGGTTTCATCGGCTTTGGCGCCATGGCCCAGCGCATGGGCGCCAACCTGCGCGAGGCCGGTTATCCGGTCCGCGCCTACGCCGAACACCAGCAGGACGGCGAGCGCCACGGCACGCCCATGGAGCCCCTGGCGACCTTGTTGCCCCAGGCCGAGGTGGTGATCGTTTCCCTGCCCAACGACGCCATCCTCGAACAGGTGCTGCTCGGTGCCGACGGCGTCCTCGCCCGTCTGGAAAGCGGTCGCCTGCTGATCAACACCAGTACCAACTCGCCCGCGCTGTCGCTGCGCCTGGAAGCGGCCGGCCGCGCCCGTGGCATCGCCGTGGTCGAGGCACCGGTGTCCGGCAGCACCCACGAGGCGGAACAGGCGCAACTGGTGGTCCTGGCCGGCGGCGAACCCGAGGCCGTGGAGCGTGCGCGGCCGATCCTCGAAACCCTGGGCAAGACCGTGCATCACGTCGGTCCGACCGGGCAGGGCGCGGCCATCAAGCTGGCCATCAACGGCCTGATGGGCGCGGGTCTCGCCGCCCTGGCCGAAGCCCTGGCCTATGCCACCCGCGCCGGTCTCGATGCCGAGGTGTTGTTCGAGGTGTTCGGTGACCTGGCGGTGCTCTCGCCCCACCACCAGCGCAAGCTGGCAGCCCTGCGCGAGGGCGACTTCGCGCCGCAATTCCCGGCGGCGCTGATGCACAAGGACATGGGCCTCCTGCTGGCCGAACTCAATGCCACCTTCCAGGGCGCGCCAACCCTGGCCGCCGCCGCGCAGCAACTGGCCCTGGGCGCCGAGCTGCATCCCGACGCGGACTACGTCATCACGGCCGATGTCCTGTTGGAAGAAGCCGAAGACGCCGCTACCCGGTAAGGGGGATGGCCGCATGCCCGTGCATGCGGCCAAGGAGGAGCCTCACACGTCGGCGATCCCCAATACCTTGGCGGTCTCGGCGCGACTCTGCCGGCAGGCTGCCGCGTCGGTCTTCAAGTCGAGGCCGTAGGTCGGCAGGATGCGCCGCAACGCCGGCAGCCAGGCGTCTTCGGTGAGACGCTCCGGGAAGCAGGTTTCCAGCACCTCCAGAGCGATGGCTGCGGCTGTCGAAGCACCCGGTGAGGCGCCGAGCAGCGCGGCGATGGAGCGATCCGCGGCGCTCACCAGTTCAGTGCCGAATTCCAGTTCGCCCTTCTTGCTCAGCAGGCCATGCTGGCCGGTGGGCTTGATGGTCTGCACCCGTTGCCCGGCCACCGCTTCCTGCCAGTCGCGCTTCTTCGCCAGGGGGAAGAACTGCTGCAGCATGGCGAATTGCTGGCTGGAGCTCTGGAAAATCTGCCCGATCAGGTATTCGGTCAGGTCCAGGTTGTCCTTGGCCACGTTCAGCAACGGCAGGATGTTGTCATGACGCAGCGAGGTGAAGAGATCGGTCAGGGCGCCGTGTTTGAGGAAGCGCGAGGAAAAGCCCGCATAGGGTCCGAACAGCAGCGAGCGCTGGCCGCCGACGATGCGGGTGTCCAGGTGTGGGACCGACATGGGCGGCGAACCCGAGGGCGCCTTGCCATAGACCTTGGCCTGATGCCGTTCGGCCAGCGCCGGGACGTCGCAGCGCAGCCAGATGCCGGAGATGGGAAAACCGCCGAAACCGTGCCCTTCGGGGATGCCGGACTTCTGCAGTAACGGCAGCGAGCCGCCACCGGCACCGATGAAGACGAACTTGGCGGTGACCTCCGTGCGGCCGCCGTGGTCGACATCCTCCACCGTCACCCGCCAGCGACCGCCATCGGTACGCGCCAAGTCCACCACCCGTTGGTGATAGTGCACGGCGAAGCCCGATTGCTGGCTGAGCTGACGCACCAGCAGGTGGGTGAGGGCGCCATAGTCGACGTCGGTGCCGGTCACCATGCGCGTGGCGGCAACCGGTTCGTCGGCACCGCGTCCTTCCATGATCAGCGGTGCCCACTGAGCGATCTGCGTGCGGTCCTCGCTGTATTCCATGCCGTGATAGCAGTGATGGGCGCTCATCGTCCGATAGCGTTCGCGGAGGAAGGCGACGTTGTCCGCACCCCAGACGAAGCTCATATGGGGGCAGGCGTGGATGAAAGCCTGCGGGTCCGGGATCGCACCCTTGCGGACCAGGGAGGCCCAGAGCTGGCGCGAGAGATCGAACTGGGTATTCACCTTGAGCGCCTTGGCGATGTCGACGCTGCCGTCATTGCGCTGCGGCGTGTAGTTCAGCTCGCAGTTGGCGGCATGGCCGGTACCGGCGTTGTTCCAGCCCTGGGAACTCTCCTGGGCGCAATCGTGCAGGCTCTCGAACAGCGTCACGCTGAGGCTGGGGTCGAGTTCCTTGAGCAGGGTACCCAGGGTAGCGCTCATGATGCCGGCGCCGATCAACACGACGTCGGGCGAATCCGTGGAAGACAATGACGACATGACAGTTTCCTCAGGCATTACGCCGGCTGGTTGGGAACGAAGCGCAGGTTCGCGTTGGGCTCGTAGATGACGTAGGCACGCCGCCAGGGCTCGTCGCCGAGCAGCTTCCAGCGGTGCCCGGAGCCAGTGTCGTCCTGGGCCAGCAGGACGTCGCCGGGCCGCAGCACGAAGGTCTTGCCCGACTTGACCTCGAACTCCAGGGTGCCGCTCAGGGTGATGACGAACTGGGGCTGCGGGTCTTGGTGCCATTCGAAGGCACCTCCCGCCGTGGTTTCCTGGAAGGACAGCTCGTTTACCGCGATGGGCAGGCCTGAGGCCTTGCCATGCAGGCCTTCGCCCAGTTCCAACTGCCCTTCCTCGAACAACGAATTACCGTCGTTGCCGGTCCAGAGCCGTACACATCGAATGGCCATTTCTGTCTCCTGAAACATCGGTAGGTTGCTTGCGGCGCGGGTTTCACCAAGGCAACGGGGCACCCGCCGGGCCCCGGTTCACGTGAGGGCCGGCCTCTTACAGGCTGGCCGCCAGTACGATGCCCAGGGCTATTCCGGGAATGGCGAGCAGGGTGCTGAACAACACGCTGCGCGCTGCTTCCTCGGCATAGACGCCCTGGGCCATGGCCAGGCTGGGCGCCGCGGTGGCCGAAGGCAGCAGGCCGAGCAGGAACACCTGCTGGAGCAGCTCGCCGTGCAGGCCCAGCGCCAGACCCATACCCAGCAGCACTAGCGGCTGCAGCAGATTCTTCAGCAGCAGGTTGCCGAGGATGTCCCGGTCGAAGCTTGGGCGGATGCTGGCCAGGATCAGGCCCAGGGTGAACAGGGCGACGCCGCCTGCCGCCCGGCCGATTTCGTCCGTCGCCGCCACCAGCAATGCCGGGGGCCGCAGGCCGAGCAGGGCGCAGGCCAGTCCCAGCAAGGGCAGCAGCACCAGCGGCTGGCGCACGGCCTTGGCGAGCGCCTGGGCGGCCCCGCCACTGCTCAAGAGCACCAGCGACAAGGGAATGATCACCAGGGTGACGATCAGGTTGCCGACGATCACCGCCAACAGGGCGGACGGGCCGACCGCCGCGAGCAGGACCGGCGGCCCGCAGTAGGCCATGTTGGGAAAGGCCACGGTGATGCCACGCAGGGTCGCCTCGCGCCAGTTGTATCCGCCGCGCACGCGACCCAGCGCCAGGCCCAGTAGCCAGATACCGATCAGGCCGGTTGCCAGGGTCGCCACATAGGGCAGGTTGAGGATCTGTTCGGGCCGGGTCTTGGCGGCAGCGAGAAAGAGGCTGATGGGCAGGGCGAAGGTGACTACGAAGGCGGCGAGGATCTTGCTCGCCTCCGCGGGCATGACCCGCCAGCGACCGGCACACCAGCCGAGGGCGGTGACGAAGACGATGGGCGCAAGGGCCTGGGCGATGATCTCGATCATGGCCGCGCCCTCCCAGGGATGACGAGGGCGCCAGGGGCAGCGGCTGAAGGTGGTTGGCAGGTGAGTCGCGCGGGGATGTCGGCGGTACGACGGTTCATCCGAAACTCCTGAGCTGGGATCGACAAGGTGTCGCTCCAGGCGTGTCCTACGGCAGAGGTGGTGGCCTCGCCTGAAGCGCTCTGGAAGGCGGCTTTGCTCTCTTATTGATGGTGTTTAGAAACTTTTGTTTACAAATAATGTGCGGCAAATTGTCGCATCTAGACCTTGGTCGGATTCCCGTGCTTGCCTTCTTGTGGGTCTTCATCTCGCTCTTCGCGCGGCTGCGCTTCCGCGCGCAGCGTCGGTCGCTCCTGGATGCGGGAGCGTTGCCCTTCCTCTAAGCTACCGGCTGGATTCCCGGGGCGGCCCGGGCACTGGCGGTCCTTGCGGGGAGAAGGATGATGACCACCACCCCGAGTTTCTGGCGCGATCCCGCGCTGCCCTTTCTCGAAGCCCGCTCCATCCAGGACGGTCGCGCGCTCTGCTATGCCCCTCATTCCCACGAGACCTTTTCCATCGGCACCGTGCTGGGTGGGCGCAGCCGCTATCACAATGGACCGACCCGCGAACTGGTAGGGGCGGGTACCCTGGTGCTGATGAATCCCGGCGACGTCCATGCCTGCAATCCCCAGGGCGAGGACGCCTGGCGCTATCGCATGCTGCATGTGGACGCTGGCTGGCTGGCCGAGCTACAGCGCCCGGGTGCCGACGACTTCCAGCCGCTGGCGGTGCAGCTGTCCCAGGACGGCCAGCTGTACGCCGGGTTGGAGGCGCTGCATGCATGCCTGGTCGACCCCGACAGCCTCACCCTGCAGCGCCAGAGCCGGGCGCTGCTGTACTTCGAAGCCGTGCTGGCGCGCCTGGGTCGCACGCCCGTTGCGATGTCGCTAAGGCGCGAGGATCGCCGCCTGCGTCGCGCCGCCGACTTCCTCGAAGCCCACTGCGCCGAAGGCGTCAGTCTCGACCAACTGAGCCAGGTCGCAGATCTCTCGCCCACCCAGTTGATCCGCAGCTTCCGCCGCCACTATGGCCTCACGCCCCACGCCTACCTGATCGATCGCCGCATCCGCCTGGCGCGACAACGACTGCGCCAGGGCGAGGAGCTGGCCGAGGTCGCCCTGGCCACTGGCTTCGCCGACCAGGCCCACCTGCAGCGCACCTTCAAGCGCCTGGTGGCGGCTACTCCCGGTCAGTACCGCGCCGCTTCAACCCTCCCACAGCAGTGAGGCGGCGCACAGCACCAGCAGCACCGCCAGGCCGCGATTGAGCAGGCGCAGGCGGGGCGCCGCCAGGGCGCGACCGCGCAGCCATTCGCCGGCCACCGCCCAGCAGGCGAGCGAGGCGAAGCAGATCACCAGATAGAGGACGGCGAACAGCGCCAGGCGCCCGCGATCCTCGCCGACGAACAGCGCCACCCCGGCCGCGGCGGCGAGCCAGGCCTTGGGATTGAGCCACTGCAGCAGGGCGCCATCACGAAAGCCCGGACAGTGCCGCAGCTGGCCGGTGCCCAGGTCCCCGGAGGCCCTCGCCAGTTTCCACGCCAGGTACAGCAGAAAGAGCGCGCCGGCCGCGCGCAAGACCCAGAGCAGCATTGGCCAGGCCGCCAGCACCCCATGCAGGCCAAGGCCAACCGCCACCAGCAACACCACGAAGCCAAGGGTGGCGCCCGCGACATGCCACAGGGCCGGGCGCCAGCCATGGGTCAGGCCGGTATTGAAGCCCACCAGGTTGACCGGGCCGGGCGAAAGGGAAGCCACCAGGGCAAAGGTGGCCATGGATAGAATCAGGGTCATCGCTAGGTCTCGTCGATTGCGCAAACCTGACCCTAGCGAGCGTGACCGTCCGCCGTATTGAAGAAAATGACCCTTCGAGCCCGACGAAAGGCGGGAATTCGCGGCGTTTCGCTGACGTCCATTACAGCGAGCCGAGCGCTCCCCCGGTGGTTTCAACGTCGCTGTCGGCCATCGGGGCTTTCTTCTTTCACGTCCTGACGGCTAGGGCGCGATGGGCAGGGTGAAGGTGAAGGTACTGCCCTCGCCCAGGGTACTGGTGACGCTCAGCTCGCCACCATGGGCCTCGACGATGCCCTTGGCGATATACAGCCCCAGCCCATGGCCGGTGGGGTTGTCTTCCTGCACATGCCAGAAACGCTCGAAGACCCGCGCCTGCTGCGCCTGGCTCATGCCACGACCGTTGTCGCTCACACTGATCTGGGCCATGGGACCGACCCGCTGCATGCTCAGTTGGACCAGACCACCCGGCGCGGTGAATTTGATGGCATTGCCCAGCAGATTCATCAGCACCTGGAAGATGCGCTCGGCTTCCACCAGCACCTGAATATCCTGATCGGCCGCGTATTCCAGGCTGATGTACTTGATCTCCGCCAGCGGTCGCGACAGCAGGATGGGTTGCGCACAGACGTCGGCCAGACGCGCCTGCTTCAGATCCAGCGCCAGGCGATCGGATTCGATCTTCGACAGGTCCAGCAGGTCGCTGATCAAGGCATTCATGCGGTTGGCCGCGGTCTCTATCACCTCCAGCGAACTGGGCAGGCGGTCATCGCCCAGCGCCAGCTTTTCCAGCTGGCGCTGCAGCATCCCGACCTTCATCAGGATAATGGTGATGGGGCTGCGCAGGTCGTGGGAGACCGCCGCGACGATCTCGTCGCGCAGGCGTACCGCCTGGCGCTCACGCTCGACCTGACGCGCCAGGTCCAGCTCGATGGCCGAACGGCGCAGGTCCTTGGCGGCGAACAGGTCGGATGGCCGCCAGCGCTGGGAGCGCAGCTGTACCAGTTCCTTCCAGGCGTCGAAGGAGCGCCGTGGATGGGGATAGTTGAGGCCAGGACCCGAGACGGGCGCCGTGGGCTCCAGCTTGGCCGGATTACCGCTCCAGACCACGGTGGTCACGATCTCCGGGCGGAACCAGAGCACCAGGTTACGTACCGGTTTGGGGAGCGCCAGCGCCAGGACGCCGCTGGCCCGGTCGCTGTAGCGACGGGCATCGGGCAGTTCGTCGGCCAGGCAGCGCGTCGCATAGATGCCCGAGGCGTCCATCTCGGCGGTGACCCAGGCGGCGAGGATACGGATGTCTTCCGCGCTGGGGCATTCGCCCAGGCTGCAGAGCTCGTCCTCCACCAGCACCGCGACACCGGTGGCATCCACCAGCTCCAGCAGATCCGTGGCCCGCTCGCACAGGCCGCTGAGCACCTCGCCGCGGCTGTCGCACATCCCCTGGATCAGCGCGGCCAATTGCGCCTCGCGGGCATCAATCTCGCGCTGGACCTGGCGATTCTCCAGCGCGCGGATCATCAGGGACACCAGCACCCCGACCGAGCGGCAGGCCATCCGGGTGCGATAGGGCAGGTACAGCGGCTCGCGATGGCCACAGCTGATCAGCCCCCAGAGCTTGTCGTCGCTGATCAGCGAAACGCTCATGGAGGCACGCAGACCCTGGTTGCGCACGTACTGGCAATGGATGGGCGACACGCTGCGCAGCACGGCGTGGGTCAGGTCGATCGGATCCCGCTCGCTGCCGTGTAGAAAGGCCGGCACCAGGGGCACTGCCTGGTACTGGGCGTCGGGAATGTTGCGGATCCAGTTCTCATGATAGAGCGCCCGCGCCTGGGCAGGAATGTCGGCTGCTGGGAAGTGCATGCCCAGATAGCTGTCGATATCCTCGACGCGGTCCTCGGCCACCACCTGACCATCGCCACCGTCGTCGAAACGATAGACCACCACCCGGTCGAAGCCGGTCAGTGCCCGCACTTCCCGTACCGCGCCTTCGCACAGCTCGGGCAGGGTGCGCGCCTGTTGCAGACGCGCCAGGGCGCGGGCCAGGCCCGCCGGCTCGACACCGCCGTGGTCATCCGGCTCGAATTCCAGGAACACCAGCCCATGATTGCGATGCAGGATCACGTCCATGTCGCGAATCGGGCGCGTCCAGCTCAACGGATTGGCTTCTTCCAGATGTTCCAGCGTCAGCGCCTGTCGCACCTGTTCCAACAGATCGACGGGCAGGACCTGCTGCAGCGGCCGACCCAGCAACTCCACCTGCGGCTTGCCCAGCAACTCGGGCAGGTTGTGACTGACATGCTTGACCAGCCCCTCCACCTCCTCGAAAGCGATGAGATAGCCATGTGCCTGGATAGCGCCTGGAATGCGGATCGGCTCGCTTTCGCAGCTTTGCAGCGACTGACCGGAAGGTGCAGCAATCATGCGACTGTCTCAAATGAACTCTTGAATAGGACCGCTCCAGGGCGATCCTGTTAAAGCTTTAGCACCGAATGGCTGTGAATGTGATGCCGGTCACGCAGTTTCAGCATCCGTTGCACTAGTTTCGCATTCGCAGTGGCCGATAACGATTATTGCGCTTCTCTTTCGGACGAAGGGTTCTTGGACTGACCTGAGATGTCCTGGCTGGCCTCCCTGCCTGACGGCGGTATCATGGGCTTTTGCCCAGAGTCCCAACATGGCCCGCTTCCGTCCCTTGCCCATCATCGACCGCAGCCGGGATGACCTGTTCATGCGTGAGGCCCTGGCCCTGGCGGAGCAGGGCGCGGGGCAGGGCGAGGTGCCAGTCGGCGCGGTGGTGGTGCTGGATGGAGAGGTCATAGGCCGGGGGTTCAATCGGCCCATCGGGGCCCATGATCCCAGCGCCCACGCCGAGATGCAGGCCATCCGCGATGCCGCCGCGCGCCTGGCCAACTACCGGCTGCCGGGGGCGACCCTCTATGTGACGCTCGAACCCTGCAGCATGTGTGCCGGCCTGATCGTCCACAGTCGTATCCAGCGGCTGGTCTATGGCGCCAGCGAGCCCCGCGCCGGCATGGCCCAGAGTCGCGGTCGCTTCTTCGAGCAGGACTTTCTCAACCATCGGGTGCTAGTGGAAGGCGGGGTGCTGGCCGAGGCCTGCGGCCAGATGCTGACCGAGTTCTTTCGCGCGCGACGCCATCCGGTGGCTGGCGAGGGTTAGGCCGCCAGTTCGCGCATCCGCGTGAGCACCGCATTCAGGCCATTGCTGCGCGATTGCGACAGCTGCCGTTCCAGGCCCAGCTCGGTCAGCCAGCCATGGATATCGAGACGGCCCAACTCGTCGCGGGTCAGGCCATTGGCCCGCACCAGCACCACCGCGAGCAGCCCCTTGAGTACCCGAGATTCGCTGCTGGCGCGAAAGAAGTGGCGATCGCCCTGGGCTTCATGGGTCAGTCGTACTCGGCTCTCGCAGCCCTGTACCAGATCCTCGTCGCGTTCTTCGCGTACCGCCGGCAGGCGCTCGGCCCACTGCAGCAGCAGGCGCGAGCGCGCTTCCCAGCCCTTGGCGATGACGAAGGCGCGGCGGGCTTCCGCTGCATCGGGAAGCAGATTCATCGCAAGAGCTCCAGAGCGTTGTCGAGTGCCGTGAAAAAGCGCTGCAGATCTTCGGCATCGTTGTACAGGCCCAGGGACACCCGCAATGCACCCGGCGTCTGCAGGGTCTGGAACAGCGGCATGGCGCAGTGCTGACCGGCACGCACCGCGATGCCCTGTTCACCCAGCAGGTGGGAAAGATCGCCGACATCGACGCCAGCTACCTGGAAACTGGCCAGGGCGATCTGCGGCTCGCCCAGTACCCGGACACCCTCGCGGGCGGCCAGCCCGGCCAGCAGCTTCAGACTCAGGGCCTGCTCGTGACCGCGGATCAGCGTCTCATCCTGGCCCTGAAGCCAGTCGACCGCCGCGCTCAGGGCGATGGCCGCCCCTATGGGCGGCGTCCCCGCCTCGAAGCCCATGGGGGCAGCGTGAAAGCGGGCGTCGGTGAAGGAGGTGTGCTGCACCATCTCGCCACCGAATTGCCAGGGCTTGAGCTGCGCCAGGCAGTCGGCCTTGCCCCAGAGCACGCCGATGGCCTCGGGCGCATAGAGCTTGTGGCCGGAAAAGACATAGAAATCGGCGTCGAAGTCGCCTGGGCGATGACGTCCGTGGACCGCGCCCTGGGCGCCGTCCACCACCAGCCAGGCCGGCGAGCATGCCCGTACCAGGGCGGCGAGCTCCGCCAGCGGCTGCCAGGTGCCAAGGACATTGGACAGCTGGCTGACCGCGACCACGCGCGTTCTCGGCCCCAGCAATCGCTCGGCGGCTTCCAGATCCAGATGACCGCTCGGGGTCAGGGGGATAACCCTGAGCTGCAGTCCCTTGCGCCGGGCCAACTGCTGCCAGGGCAGCAGGTTGGCGTGATGTTCCAGGGCACTGATGAGGATCTCATCCCCGGCGGCAAGGGCGTCTTCCAGACCATAGGCCAGCAGGTTGAGCGCCTCGGTGGCACCGCGGGTCAGCACCACCTCGTGCGGCGAGGCGGCGCCCAGCCAGGCGGCGATCCGCCCCCGGGCGCCTTCGTAGGCAGCGGTGGTGCGCTCGGCCGCCCAGTGCTGGGCCCGGTGCACATTGGCCGCGCCCAAGCGGTAGCTGGCCAGCAGGGCATCCAGCACCACCTGGGGCTTCTGCGCCGTGGCGGCGCTGTCGAGATAGGTGATGCCATCGGCGGCGAACGCGGTGAAAGCCGGAAATTCGGCTCTCCAAGGGGAGGGTAGCGACATGGCGACAGCTCCGGGGTAGCCCGCATGGCGCGGGCTGCCCGGTTGTGGACTCAGTTGTGCGCGTGCAGCGCTTCGTTGAGTTCGATGGCGGTCTTGTTGGTCTTGCATTCGACCGCGCCGGTTTCCGAATTGCGGCGCAGCAGCAGATCGCTCTGACCGGCCAATTCGCGGGCCTTGACCACCCGCACCAGCTGGTTCTGGTCGTCCAGCACCGCCACCTTGGTCCCGGCGGTGACATAGAGACCGGATTCCACGGTGCAGCGATCGCCCAGTGGGATGCCGATGCCGGCGTTGGCGCCGATCAGGCAGCCTTCGCCGACGCTGATGATGATGTTGCCACCACCCGACAGGGTGCCCATGGTGGAGCAGCCACCACCCAGGTCCGAGCCCTTGCCGACGAAGACGCCCGCGGAAACGCGGCCTTCGATCATGCCGGGGCCGGCGGTACCGGCGTTGAAGTTGACGAAGCCTTCGTGCATCACGGTGGTGCCTTCACCCACATAGGCACCCAGACGCACGCGGGCGGTATCGGCGATGCGCACGCCGGCCGGCACCACGTAGTCGGTCATCTTGGGGAACTTGTCCACCGAGAAGACTTCCAGCAACTTGCCGCGCAGACGCGCTTCCAACTGCTCGGCCGGCAGCTCGGCCAGGTCCACGGCGCCCTGGTTGGTCCAGGCCACGTTGGGCAGCAGGGCGAAGATGCCGCTGAGGTTCAGGCCATGGGGTTTGACCAGGCGATGGGACAGCAGGTGCAGCTTCAGGTAGGCCTCGGGAGTGGAGGCGGGCGCGGCGTCTTCGGCCAGCAGGGTGGCCACCAGCGGCTTGGTGCTTTCCGCCAGACGGGTCAGCAGCGCCGATTGCACGGCATCGATGCCCTTGAGGGCTTCGGCCAGACCGCGCGCCTGGGCCGGGGCGAAGGCGATAGCCTGGTTGCCGCCCTGGTAGTCCAGCAGCGGCGCGACCGCCTCGACCAGCGCCGCCGGGGGATTCAGCAGGGGCTGTGCATAGAAGACTTCCAGCCAGGCGTCCTGGCGATTCTGGGTGCCGACACCGAAGGCGATACTGAAGAGGGCATTCGACATGAGACTGTTCCTTTGCAGAGGCACCGATCCGGTCGGTGCGAGATGTTCGGTAGTAGGGGCGGTGGCCGCGGGGTTCAGTTCAGGGCCGCGGCATAGAACTCGGGCTTGAAGCCCAGCAGGGTACGGTCGCCGAGATCGAGCACGGGTCGCTTGATCATCGAAGGCTGCGCCAGCATCAGATCGATGGCCCTGGCGGTGTCGAGGTCGGCCTTCTGGGCGTCGTCGAGTTTGCGGAAGGTGGTGCCGGCGCGATTGAGCACCTTGTCCCAGCCATGTTCCGCGCACCAGGCCGCCAGCCGCTCGCGGTCGATGCCGCTCTGCTTGTAGTCATGGAAGTGATAGGCCTGGCCGTGCTCGTCGAGCCATTGGCGGGCCTTCTTCATGGTGTCACAGGCCTTGATGCCGTAGAGGCTCAGGCCACTGGCCGCTGCGGGCATGGCGTTCTCCTGCGAAAGACTGCAACCGCAGATTATGCCATGACGGGCCGGAAAAGGGCCGGGCGTCGCGCCCTGAGTGAAGAGGGTGGAGGCCGGAAAGCAGAAGGCCGGGGAGTCCCCGGCCTTGGCGATCAACCGCGGCTTTTCACGCCGTAGGTTTCGTCGAGGGTGCCGGGGGTACCGTCACCCTTGGGCGCGTAGTCCCGCGGCGCTTCGGTCGGACCGTCGATGCGCTCGCGACTGGACGGGTAACGCTGCTCGGCGCTGTGCAGCGAGGCCAGCAGGTGCTGACGGGTCAGTTCGTCCTGAGCCAGACGCTCGGCGCCTTCGGACAGGTGCGACTGCATGTCCTGGTAGGTCTGGGTGAGCTTGCGCACCAGGCCGGCGGTGGTACTGAAGTGGCTGGTGACCTCGTGCTGGTAGTCGTCGAACTTCTTCTGCAGATCATCCAGCTGGCGCTGCACCCGGCTCGGCGCGGCACCCGGCACCAGGCGTGCCAGCAGAAAACCTATCCCGACCCCGATCAGCAGCGCGACCAGGGGCAACAACCAGGTAGTGAGCGACTGTTCCACGAAACTTCCTCTATGAGCGGCTTTGCTTTACGGTAACGGCAGACCGGCGAGCCTGTACACTGGGTTGCGTCTTCTGCCATTCGCTGGGCGTCATCATACCCCGCAGTCAGGCATCGCGCAGGATCGACCCTATCAAAATCAACTCCTTGGATGAGCACTGTTCGTCCGGGATCACGGAGTCAAGCGTGTCAGCCCGTGAACAACCCCTGCTGCTGGAGGGCCCCGCGGGCACTCTGGAAGCGCTGTACCAGAGCCCTGAAGCCCCCACCGGCGCGGTCCTGCTCTGTCATCCCCATCCGCTCCATGGCGGCGCCATGCAGAACAAGGTGGTCGCCACCCTGCAGCGCATCGCCCGGGATGCCGGCCAGGCCACCCTCAGATTCAACTTTCGCGGCGTCGGCGCCAGCACCGGCGTGCATGCCGGTGGCGAAGGCGAGATCGACGATGCCGCGGCCGCCCTGGCCTGGTTGCGCGAGCGCCATCCCGACCTGCCCCTGACCCTCTGCGGCTTCTCCTTCGGCTCCTGCGTCGCCGCCTGCCTCGGCGGGCGCCTGGAAGGCGAGGGCGTGGCGGTGGAACGGCTGTTCATGCTGGCGCCGCCGGTGGAGCGTTTCGCGGTCGACGGCCGCCTGCCGCAACGGGCGCGCCTCACCGTGATCCAGCCCGAGGCCGACGAGGTGGTGACCCCCGAGCGGGTCTATGCCTGGTCCGCCGCGCTCGAACAGCCGCACGAATTGCTCCGCGTCGCCGACTGCAGCCATTTCTTCCATGGCAAACTCGTCGAACTCAAAGATCTGGTCCTGCCCCGCCTGCAGGCCTGACCCTCGTTAGTCTCTCGGATTTCCAGCGCCTCCATGACCACTCGCATCCTCACTGGCATCACCACCACCGGTACCCCGCACCTGGGCAACTATGCCGGGGCCATCCGTCCCGCCATCCGCGCCAGCCTGGCCGACGATGCCGACTCCTTCTATTTCCTCGCCGACTACCATGCCCTGATCAAGTGCGACGACCCGGCGCGCATCCAGCGTTCGCGCCTGGAGATCGCCGCCACCTGGCTGGCCAGCGGCCTGGATCCGCAGCGGGTGACCTTCTATCGCCAGTCCGACATCCCCGAGATCCCCGAACTGACCTGGCTGCTCACCTGCGTCGCCGGTAAGGGCCTGCTCAATCGCGCCCATGCCTACAAGGCCGCGGTCGACCGCAACCTGGAGCAGGGCGAGGATCCCGATGCCGGGGTCACCATGGGGCTCTACAGCTATCCGGTGCTGATGGCCGCGGACATCCTCATGTTCAACGCCCGGCGCGTGCCGGTCGGGCGCGACCAGATCCAGCACGTGGAGATGGCTCGCGACATCGGTCAGCGCTTCAACCACCTGTTCGGCAACGGGCGCGACTACTTCGCGCTGCCCGAGGCGGTGATCGAGGAAAGCGTCTCCACCTTGCCCGGTCTCGATGGCCGCAAGATGTCGAAGAGCTACGACAACACCATCCCGCTGTTCGGCAGCGCCAAGCAGCTCAAGGACGCCATCGCCCGCATCGTCACCGACTCGCGCCTGCCCGGCGAGCCCAAGGACCCCGACAGCGCCCATCTCTTCACCCTCTACCAGGCCTTTGCCACCCCCGAGCAGAGCGCGGCCTTCCGCGCGGCCCTGCAGGACGGCCTGGCCTGGGGCGAAGCCAAGGGCCAGCTGTTCGAGCTGCTTGACGCCGAGCTGGGCGAGGCCCGCGAGCGCTATGCGGCGCTGATCGCCCGTCCCGACGATCTGGAAGACATCCTGCTGGCCGGCGCCGCCAAGGCCCGCCGCGATGCCACGCCCTTCCTCGGCGAACTGCGCGAAGCCGTGGGCCTGCGCTCGCTCAAGACCCAGGTCGCCGTCGGCAGCACCAAGAAGAAGACCAACAAGACCGCCCGCTTCGTCAGCTTCCGTGAAGGCGATAGCTTCCGTTTCCGCCTGCTCGACACCGACGGCACCGAACTGGCGCTGTCGATCCCCTTCGCCGAAGCCAAGACCGCCGGCATCACCAGCAAGCAGCTGGTCGCGACGCCGGCCAGTGTCGTGGCGGGAGACGGCAATGGCTTCCAGCTGCTGCTGGACGATCAGGTGGTGGCCGAAGGCGTCGCCAGCGATTCCCCCGCCACCCGTGACGCCCTTGTCGAGCGCACCCGCGCCGCCCTGGCGCAATTGGCCGAAGCCTAAAGGGCACCCGCGGTCCCCGGCGTTGTCAACGCCAGGGACCGCCATTACAGTGACCACCCTTTTTTCCCACCCGACCAGAAGCCGCCATGACCCCCCTCGAGCGTTACCAGGCCGACCTCAAGCGCCCGGAGTTTTTCTACGATGCTGCCCAGGAAGAGGCCGTCCGCCATCTGCAGCGCCTCTATGATGAATTGCTCGCCGAGCCCGCGGCCAAGGGCGGCCTGTTCGGCAAGCTGCTCGGGCGCAAGACGGTCACGCCGGTCAAGGGGCTGTATTTCTGGGGTGGGGTAGGGCGCGGCAAGACCTATCTGGTCGATACCTTTTATGACGCCCTGCCGTTCAAGCAGAAGATGCGCACTCACTTCCATCGCTTCATGAAGCGCGTGCATGAAGAGTTGCGCACCCTCAAGGGCGAGAAGAATCCCCTGACCATCATCGCCCGGCGCTTCGCCGACGAGGCGCGGGTGATCTGCTTCGACGAATTCTTCGTCTCCGACATCACCGATGCCATGATCCTGGCGACGCTGCTCGAAGAGCTGTTCAAGAACGGCGTGAGTCTGGTCGCCACCTCGAACATCGTCCCCGACGGCCTCTACAAGGACGGTCTGCAGCGCGCGCGCTTCCTGCCGGCCATCGCCTTGCTCAAGGAGCACACCGAGATCGTCAACGTCGACAGCGGCGTGGACTATCGCCTGCGCGCCCTGGAGCAGGCCCAGCTCTTTCACTATCCGCTGAGTGAGGAGGTCGAGGCCGCGATGGCCAAGAGCTTCCGTTCGCTCACCGTCGAGTGCAACGACCTCTGCGAAGACGTGCCGCTGATGATCGAGAATCGCGAGATTCGCGCCCGCCGCACCTGCGAAGACGTCGCCTGGTTCGATTTCCGCGCCCTCTGCGACGGTCCGCGCAGCCAGAACGACTACATCGAGCTGGGCAAGATCTTCCAGACGGTGCTGGTCAGCAACGTCGAGCAGATGGATGCGCTCAAGGACGACATGGCGCGGCGCTTCATCAACCTGGTCGACGAATTCTACGATCGCCAGGTCAAGCTGATCCTGTCCGCCGAGGTCGAACTCAAGGACCTCTATTCGGGTGGCCGCCTGGAGTTCGAATTCCAGCGCACCCTCAGCCGTCTGCTGGAAATGCAGTCCCACGAGTACCTCGCTCGACCGCACAAGCCCTGAACCCTGGCTGGGTTGAAGGATCAATCCTTTGACCCAGGTTTTCGGGAGGTACGTGTGAATTCTGACCCCTTCGCCGATTGGGATGGCTCGCCTACCCAGGCGCGCATCCTGCAAAAGCAACTGGCCAAGCAGGTCCTGTTGCACGACGACTTCGGCTCGCCGCGGCGTTATGCCGGTGTCGATGTAGGCTTCGAGGAGGGCGGCGAGATCACCCGCGCGGTCGCCGTTCTGCTGGATGCCGAGACCTTGCAGCCGCTGGCCCATGCCGTCGCCCGCATCCCCACCGTGATGCCCTATGTGCCAGGCTTGCTGTCCTTTCGCGAACTGCCGGCGTTGCTCCAGGCCTTGGCGGAATTGCCAGAGACCCCCGAGCTGGTGTTCTGCGATGGCCACGGCATCGCCCATCCACGCCGATTGGGTATTGCCGCCCATCTGGGCGTGGTCACCGGTCTGCCGACGATTGGCGTGGCCAAGAAAATCCTCACTGGCCACCACGGCGAACTCGCCGAGACGCGCGGCAGCCAGGTCGACTTGCTGAATCGCGAGGGTGGGGTGATAGGTACGGTGCTGCGCAGCAAGGATCGGGTCAAGCCGCTGATCGTCTCGCCCGGCCACCGGGTCAGTCTGGCCACCGCGCCCGCGCTGGTCATGGCCTGCGTCAGACGCCACCGCCTGCCGGAACCCACACGGCTGGCAGACCACCTGGCCTCACGCCGTCAGGGCTCGGCGGCTACCCAGGCGCTCTTTTCCTTCTGATTCTCTGCTTGCTTTTTTACCCTGAGCGGGTATCATGCCGCAGCTTTCTTGGCGGGGGATGCCTAAGCCTGCCGAGATCGCCGTAGCGGACGCCGACCCGAGCCCCCGAAGAGCGTCTGTTTCCGGCTGCCCCTGACTTGTCTGGGGTTGCACTGTTGTGTAGAATTTGCCGTCTTTTTACCAGGGCGGCCTCTGAGGCCATAGAGAATGAAAACTTTCACCGCAAAACCGGAAACCGTTAAGCGCGACTGGTACGTCGTCGACGCTGCTGGCCAGACTCTGGGTCGTCTGGCTACTGAAATCGCCACTCGCCTGCGTGGCAAGCACAAGCCCGAATACACTCCTCACGTTGACACCGGCGACTACATCGTCGTCATCAACGCCGAGCAGGTTCGTGTGACCGGTGCCAAGACTACCGACAAGATGTACTACCATCACTCCGGTTTCCCGGGTGGCATCAAGTCGATCAACTTCGAAAAGCTGATCGCCCGTGCTCCCGAGCGCGTCATCGAGACCGCCGTCAAGGGTATGCTGCCGAAGAACCCGCTGGGCCGCGACATGTATCGCAAGCTCAAGGTGTACAAGGGTGCGAACCATCCGCACACCGCTCAGCAGCCCCAAGAACTCAAGTTTTAATCGGGATAGTACAACATGTCGGCAACTCAAAATTACGGTACCGGCCGTCGTAAGACTGCCACCGCTCGTGTCTTCCTCCGTCCGGGCACTGGCAAGATCTCCATCAACGATCGCGCTCTGGACACCTTCTTCGGCCGCGAAACCGCGCGCATGGTCGTGCGTCAGCCCCTCGAGCTGACCGAGACCCTGGAGAAGTTCGACATCTACGTTACCGTCGCTGGCGGTGGTGTGAGCGGTCAGGCCGGTGCTATCCGTCACGGCATCACCCGCGCTCTGATCGAGTATGACGAAGGCTACCGCAGCTCCCTGCGCAAAGCCGGTTACGTCACTCGTGACGCCCGTGAAGTCGAGCGTAAGAAAGTCGGTCTGCGCAAAGCGCGTAAGCGTCCGCAGTACTCCAAGCGTTAATCCTTCGGGATACGCTCGAAAAACCCAGCCAAGCGGCTGGGTTTTTTTATGCCCGGCATTTTTCCAGCAGGGATGTCGTAGGTTGGGCTGAGGCAGCTCCACCGCCGAAGTCCGGCAGCGACCGTACCTTGAGGCGTTGGGCTTCGCTACGCTCAGCGCCAACCTACGGGAGTATGCCTGGGCAACGTAGGTTGGGCTGAGACGGCTCTATCGTCGAAGCCCAGCAAGCAAGCAATGCATCCCTGCTGGCATTGGGCTTTGCTACGCTCAGCGCCAACCTACGGGGGGTTACCCAGGCAACGTAGGTTGGGCTGATACGGCTCTATCGTCGAAGCCCAACAGGCAATGCATCCCTGCTAGCATTGGGCTTTGCTACGCTCAGCGCCAACCCGTGGGGATGTATCCGGGCGGCGTGGGTGGGGCTTACCAGCTACCGCAGGCCCTGGCACCTCCTTGAATTCCGGGCATGAAAAAGGGCGCCAAGGCGCCCTTTTTCATCTACCGCCAGAATCAGCGGGTGTGGTTTTCCCGCGACTCGTTACGCTTGCGGTCGATCTCGGCCTGAGCGGCTTCATCTGCCTGCACCGTGTCGGCCTGAGCGGCTTCATCTGCCTGCACCGTGTCGGCCTTGGGGGCTTCGGCGGAGCTATCGTGCTCACCGGTCAGGGCGACGTTGGCCGCTTCTTCCTGGGCAGGGCTAGGCACGACTTCGACGGGCTCTTCCACCACGATTGGCGCGGACTCGGCTTCAGCGGCGGGCAGCTCTTCGGCGGCCTGGACGGGCTGAGCCTCGGGTGCCTGCTGCGGCTCTACGGTCCCTACCGCTGCGGTAGCGAAGGTTTTCTCGGTTTCCGCGATGGCGCCCAGGGCAGGGGCTTGCGCATCCTGCTCGGCCTGCTCGGCCTGCTCGGCCTGCTTGGCACGGGCAGCCTCAGCTTCACGGGCCAGGCGCTCACGGCGACGACGCTCGCGCGGATCATTGGAGGCGCGACCTGCAGCCGATTCTGCCGCGTCGGTCTCGACCGGTGCTGTGGGGATGGGCGCGGTTGCAGTTACCGGAGCGACCTGCTCGGCGACCGGTGCGGCGATTTCCACTTCCTGATGCGGTGCACGCTCGTCCTGCAGCTGGCTCACCTGGGGGGTGAGAATCTCCGGCTGGGCAGGGGCGTCGGCGGCAGGCTGCTCCAGCGCAGCTTCCTGAGTCGCTTCGGCGGCGGCAGGAGTGGTGTCGGCAGCGAATGTCGGTTCCTGCTGGCGAACGTCACGAACCTCTTCCTGGGTAGCAATGGCGGTCACGCTTTCGCTGACCACGACGGCGGTACCCAGGGCGACCGCGGCCGGCGCGACAGGGGCATCGGTGGCTGCAGTACTCTGCTCTTCGTCTTCGATGAAGTTGCCGTTGGCATCACGCTGACGCTCGCGACGGTTGCTGCGACGACGCTGACCGCGGGAACGGCGACGCGGACGCTCTTCGCCTTCTTCCAGCTCCTCGTTGCCGTCCAGTACCTCTTCTTCGTTCAGCTCTTCGGCACTGGCCGCTTCCTGACGCTCTTCGCGCACCTTGCGTTCTTCGCGCGGTTGACGCTCTTCACGCGGCTTGCGCTCTTCGCGAGCCGGACGCTCTTCGGCACTCACGCGCTCTTCGCGCGGCTGACGCTCCTCACGAGGTTGGCGCTCTTCGCGGGACTGACGCTCTTCACGCGGCTGGCGCTCTTCGCGATTGGCGCGCTCCTCACGGGGCTGACGCTCTTCGCGCGGCTGACGCTCCTCGCGGGGCTGGCGTTCTTCACGCGGTTGACGCTCTTCGCGGTTGGCGCGCTCTTCACGGGGCTGACGCTCCTCGCGAGCCGGACGATCTTCACGGGCCTGACGCTCTTCGCGGGGCTGACGCTCTTCACGCGGCTTGCGCTCTTCGCGGGCCGGGCGCTCGCTACGCTCGCCACGGTCGGCGCGGGGCTGACGCTCTTCACGCGGCTTGCGCTCGTCGTCACGACGGCCTTCGCGGCGGCGATTCTGCTGGCGACCGTTGCGGCGCTCGTCCTGGCTGCGCTGCTCGTCGCTGCTCTTGGCGGCGACCGGCGCGGCAACGGCCTTATCGGCCATCGGCTGCTCTTCGGTCTTGCCGGCGAACAGGCTGACCAGGGACTTCACCAGGCCCTTGAACAGGTTCGGCTCGGCAGTGGCCTTGGCTGCGGGGGCGGCGGGCGCCACCACTTCGGCGGTGACCGGAGTAGGGGCCGGCGCGCGCTCGGGCGCGACCTTCACCGCCGCTTCCTGGCGCACCAGGGTGCGGGTGGAGCTGACCGGTTGCACCTCTTCGGCTTCGGTATTGGCCATCTCGTAGCTGGACTGGCTGTTCAGCAGCTCGGGATTGTCGTCACGCAGACGCTGCACTTCGAAGTGCGGGGTCTCGATGTGATCGTCCGGCAGGATGATGATGCGCACGCGGGTACGCAACTCGATCTTGGTGATGCTGTTGCGCTTCTCGTTGAGCAGGAAGGACGCGACCTGGATGGGTACGTGGGCACGGACCTCGGCGGTGCGATCCTTGAGGGCTTCTTCCTCGATCAGGCGCAGGATGGCCAGCGACAGGGATTCCACATCGCGGATGATGCCCTGGCCGTTGCAACGGGGGCAGACGATGCCGCTGGTTTCCCGCAGGGAAGGGCGCAGGCGCTGACGGGACATTTCCAGCAGGCCGAAGCGCGAGATGCGACCGATCTGCACGCGGGCGCGGTCGGCTTCCAGGGCTTCGCGGACACGATCTTCCACGGCGCGCTGGTTCTTGACCGGGGTCATGTCGATGAAGTCGATGACGATCAGGCCGCCGATGTCGCGCAGGCGCAGCTGGCGGGCGATTTCCTCAGCCGCTTCCAGGTTGGTCTGCAGGGCGGTTTCTTCGATGTCGCCACCCTTGGTGGCGCGCGCCGAGTTGATGTCGATGGACACCAGGGCTTCGGTGGGGTCGATGACGATGGAGCCACCCGACGGCAGCTTCACTTCGCGCTGGAAGGCGGTCTCGATCTGGCTTTCGATCTGGAAGCGATTGAACAGCGGGACGCTGTCCTGGTACAGCTTGATCTTGCTGGCGTACTGCGGCATCACCTGGCGGATGAAGCTCAGGGCCTCTTCCTGGGCTTCGACGCTGTCGACCAGGACCTCGCCGATGTCCTGGCGCAGGTAGTCGCGGATGGCGCGAATGATGACGTTGCTTTCCTGATAGATCAGGAAGGGACCCTTGCGCTCGCCCGAGGCTTCGTTGATGGCGGACCAGAGTTGCAGCAGGTAATCGAGGTCCCACTGCAGCTCTTCGGTGCTGCGGCCCAGGCCTGCGGTGCGCACGATCAGGCCCATGTCGCCCGGAGCGTTCAGGCCGTTCAGGGCTTCGCGCAGTTCGTTGCGCTCTTCACCCTCGATGCGACGGGAGATGCCGCCCGCGCGGGGATTGTTGGGCATCAGCACCAGGTAGCGACCGGCAAGGCTGATGAAGGTGGTCAGGGCGGCGCCCTTGTTGCCGCGCTCTTCCTTTTCGACCTGGACGACTACTTCCTGGCCTTCGGAGAGCACTTCCTTGATGTTGACGCGGCCTTCCGGGTTCTTCTTGAAGTATTCCCGGGAGATTTCCTTCAGCGGCAGGAAGCCGTGGCGATCGGCCCCGAAGTCGACGAAGGCGGCTTCCAGGCTGGGTTCGATGCGGGTGATGCGGCCTTTGTAGATGTTGGCCTTTTTCTGTTCGCGGGCTCCGGACTCGATGTCCAGATCGAACAGGCGTTGACCGTCGACCAAGGCAACCCGCAATTCCTCGGGCTGGGTCGCGTTGATGAGCATTCTCTTCATGTAATACCACTACGTTCCAGGCTCTCGGCCCGCGTGGTGGCAACAGGATTCAGGAGAAGGGTGCACGGGGTCGTATCGAAACCGGAGTAGCTCCGGTCTTCGTGTCCAGCAGCAGGCCCGGGGGCGTGCCGCGACTACGTCTCCTGCAGGCGCTTGAGCGACTGCCTTTGCAGCTCCGCAGAAGGAGGAATCAACCAGGCATGGTGCGGGCGTGACAGCCGAAAGGCTCGGGCAGCCGGGTCGTCGCGGGATTCGTGTCAGGTGTCGCGGTTGGAGCATCGGCCGTTGGCCTTGAGGCTTCCACCTGCGATCGTCACCTTGGCCGAAGCTGGGCGCGAAGCGGGCTGCAGGCGTACTGTCAGGCTACGCGATACGCTGGTTGTGCATCTCCATCCTGCACACAATCTTCAGGAATCTGGTGCCGCCCGCAAGGTCCGGAGCGGTTGTCGTTTTACAGCTGGCACCCTGGGTGCCGCTGCCTTGGTTACCAGGCGGATCGCAGCTCGCCACTCACCCCCTTGGGCAGAGTCGGCGGTCTGCTGGACGGCCAGACGTCCAGTGACTATTGCATTTGCAGCCTATTATTCGCGGGCGGAATCGACGGCCTCGCGAGCGGTGCCATCCAGACAGGACTGATAACCGCCTCCGGACTATAGCAGCAAGCTTTAAGTGCTTCAAATAAGGGAAAATTGCTATCATCTGCCGATGACTAAGCCTCCTTCTCCCAGCACCGGCGTTCAACTGCTCGATGTGCCCGCCGACTATGCCGGCCAGCGTATCGACAACTTCCTGCGTACCCAACTCAAGGGCGCGCCCAAGACCCTCATCTATCGCATCCTGCGCAAGGGCGAAGTGCGGGTGAACAAGGGGCGCATCAAGCCCGACTATCGTCTACAGGCCGGCGACCAGATTCGCGTACCGCCGCTGCGGCTGTCCGAGCCCGGCGAGCCGGCACCCCTGGCCAAGGGGCTGCTCGAGCGGCTGGAAGAGTCCATCGTCCACGAGGACAAGGCCCTCATCGTCATCAACAAGCCGGCCGGGATCGCCGTACACGGCGGCAGTGGCCTGACCGGCGGGGTCATCGAGGTCTTTCGCCAGCTGCGTCCCGAGGCCCGCGACATCGAGCTGGTCCATCGCCTCGACCGGGATACCTCGGGCCTGCTGATGATCGCCAAGAAACGCAGCATGCTGCGTTTCCTGCACGAGGCCTTGCGTGGCGATGGCGTCAACAAGCGCTATCACGCCCTGGTGCGCGGCCATTGGCCGGCGGCCAAGAAGAAAATCAATGCGCCGCTGCTGAAGAACACCCTCAGATCCGGCGAGCGCATGGTCGAGGTCAACGACGAAGGCAAGGAAGCGCTCACCGAATTCCGCGTGCTGCGGCGCTATGGGGAATTCGCCACCCTGGTCGAGGCGCGGCCGGTGACCGGTCGTACCCATCAGATCCGCGTCCATGCCCGTCACGCCGGGCACGCCATCGCCGGTGATCCCAAATACGGTGATGAAGACTTCTCCCAGGAGATTCGCGAGCTGGGCGGCAAGCGGCTGTTCCTGCACTCGGCGAGTCTGGTGATCCCCTTGCCCGAAGGTGGTGAGCTGCGCCTGGAAGCGCCGGTCGACGGCACCTGGAGCCAGACGCTGGAGCGGCTGGATGCCTGACTACCAGCTGCTGATCTTCGACTGGGACGGCACCCTGGCAGATTCCATCGGCCGGATCGTCGAGGTGATGCACGTGGCGGCCGAACAGCTGGGGCTGCCGCCGCGTAGCGACGTGGCCATCAAGGGCATCATCGGCCTGGAGCTGGTCGCGGCCATCCAGACCCTCTATCCGCAGCTGGTGACTCCGGCGCAGATCGAGGGCTTTCGCGATGCCTACAGCGCCGAGTTCGTCCGCCGCGAGCAGGAGGCATCGCCGCTGTTTCCGGAGGTGATGAGTGGGCTGCAGCGCTTTCGCGCCCAGGGTTACCAACTGGCCGTGGCGACCGGAAAGAGCCGGCGTGGGCTGGCCCGCTCGCTGCAGCAGCATGGCCTGAGCGAGTTCTTCGATATCACCCGTTGCGCCGACGAGACAGCTGGCAAGCCCGATCCGCAGATGGTGCAGGAGATCCTCGCCCATTGCGGTGTCGCCCCGGAGCGTGCCCTGCTGGTGGGAGATGCGGTGTTCGACCTGGAAATGGCCCGGCGTGCCGGGGTCGCTGCGGTCGGGGTCGCCTATGGTGCCCAGCCGGCCGAGGTGCTGAGGGATTTCGGACCGCGCCTGGTGATCGAAGCTTTCGCGGACCTGGCGCTGTGGCTGGGTGACAACGTTGTGGGCAGGAGTGAGGTAGGGCATGGCTGACGAGTGGAAGGAAGACAATGGGCGTGCGCGTCCGGCGGACGACAAGACCTGGGCCCTGATCGAGAAGACCATGCTCGCCAGTGTGCGCGAGCAGCGGCGGGCGCGGCGCTGGGGCATCTTTTTCAAGCTGCTGACCTTCGCCTACCTGATCGTCATGCTGGTGCTGTTCACGCCGCTGCTGTCGTTGGGCAAGAAGGGTGGGGTGACCGAGTCCGGTGCCCATACCGCGCTCATCGAGCTCAAGGGCGTGATCGCCGACGACGAGAAGGCCAGTGCCGACAATGTAGTTACGGCCCTGCGCAAGGCCTTCGACGACAGCAACACCCGTGGCGTGGTACTGCGCATCAACAGCCCAGGCGGCAGTCCGGTGCAATCCGGCTACATCTATGACGAGATCAAGCGCCTGCGCGGCCTGCATCCGGACATCAAGCTGTACGCGGTGATCACCGACCTGGGTGCCTCGGGCGCCTACTATGTGGCCAGTGCGGCCGATGCCATCTATGCCGACAAGGCCAGCCTGGTCGGCTCCATCGGCGTGACCGCGGCTTCCTTCGGCTTCGTCGGCACCATGGAAAAGCTGGGTGTGGAGCGGCGCGTCTACACCTCTGGCGAGCACAAGGCTTTCCTCGATCCCTTCCAGCCGCAGAAGCCCGAGGAAACCCGCTTCTGGCAGCAGGTGCTGGATACCACCCATCAGCAGTTCATCGACAGCGTCAAGAAAGGGCGTGGCGACCGGCTCAAGGTCGAGGGTCATCCCGAGTTGTTCTCCGGATTGGTCTGGTCCGGCGAGCAAGCCCTGACCCTGGGACTGATCGATGGCCTGGGCAGTGCCAGCTACGTGGCGCGGGATGTGATCAAGCAAGAGCGGCTGGTGGACTATACCCAGGAAGATTCGCCCTTTGATCGCTTCGCCAAGCGCCTGGGCGCCAGCGTCGCCGAGCGTCTGGCCCTCTATATGGGCTGGCAGGGTCCGACGCTGCGCTAGGGCAGCGTCCAGCAGGTCTCAGGGGACCTGCAGTCCTGCCTCGCGCAGCAGCGCGGCGAGCCGAATGAGGGGGAGGCCGATCAGACTGGTCGGATCCTCTCCCTGCATGGCGTCGAAGAGCGCGATGCCGAGGCCCTCGGCCTTGAAGCTGCCGGCGCAGTCATAGGGCTGTTCCGCCAACAGGTAGCGGTCGATCGTCGCCGCGTCGAGCGGGCGAAAGCGCACCTGGAAATCCACCACCTCGCTACGGCACTCGCCGGTGCGACTGTCCAGCAGGGCGAGTCCGGTATGGAATACCAGCGTCTGGCCACTGGCGCGGGCCAGTTGCTGGTGGGCCCGTTCATGCGTCAAGGGCTTGCCGAGAATCTCGCCATCAATGGCGGTTGCCTGATCCGAGCCGATGATGAGCGTGGGCGCGGGCTGGTCGGCCAGGGCGGCAGCCTTGGCCCGCGCCAGTCGCTCCACCAGCGCCCGGGGGCTTTCGCCGGGTAGCGGCGTCTCGTCGATGTCCGGCGACTGGTGGGCGAAGGGCAGGTGCAACCTTTCCAGCAATTGGCGGCGGTAAGGTGAGCTGGAAGCGAGTAGAATGAGAGGCATCGGTTTGTTCTCGGGCGCGGTCGACCAGAGGTCGGTCGGAATCGCTTCGGGGTTAATTTCCTTTGACAGCCGTAAGGCCGTCCCTATAATGGCGCGCTTATGTTGAATGGGCCAATTCCACCTCAGGTCGATCCTCGCAAATTGGCGGATCGCGGCGTAACCCTCAAGGGTGAGCTGCCTCTCGCGAACATGCGGCGTGTCGGCGAGCAGCTCGTGAAGTCCGAAGGCGCGGTAGCCGTCGTCCTCGACTTCGGGCGTGATCAACAAAAGCAATTCGTCATCCATGGTGTCCTGGATACCGCGGTCGAGATGATTTGCCAGCGTTGTCTGGAGCCGGCAGTGCTTCCCATTAGCAGCGAATTCGATTTCGCCGTGCTCTGGGAAGGGAAGTCGGCCGATGCCTTGCCACAGGGTTACGATGCCCTGGAGGTTGGTGAAGAACCCCTGGATCTGCATAGCCTGATCGAAGAAGAGCTGTTGCTCGCTCTGCCGATCATCCCTGTGCATCCGGAAGGTGCTTGCCAACATCCGGAAGGTTTCGAGGCGCCCGAAGAGCCGGCGGACGAGGAAAAGCGACCCAACCCGTTCAGTGTACTTGCGCAGTTGAAGCGTGACCCAAACGTTTAGGAGTTAAATCATGGCTGTTCAGCAGAACAAAAAATCCCGTTCCGCTCGCGACATGCGTCGTTCGCACGACGCCCTCGAAGCGAACGCTCTGTCCGTGGAAAAGAGCACCGGTGAAGTTCACCTGCGCCACCACGTGTCGCCCGACGGTTTCTACCGCGGTCGCAAAGTGATCGACAAGGGTTCCGACGAGTAATCCTCGATCGAAATCGTCATCGCGATCGATGCAATGGGCGGGGACTTCGGTCCCCGCTGCATTGTTCCTGCTGCACTCGACGCTCTCGAGCGTTTCCCCGCCTTACAGCTTCTCCTCTGTGGTCAGCGCGACGCCCTGTCGGCCTGGTCACCGCCTGCCTCCCTCGCCAACCGCCTGCAGTTCGAATACGTCGATGCCCTCGTCGGGCCCGATGAGCGACCCGCTGCTGTGGTACGAAGTCGCACCCGGACCTCCATGCATGCCGCCCTCGAAGCGGTCCAGCAGGGGCGTGCCCAGGGCTGCCTGAGTGCCGGCAATACCGGGGCCTGGATGGCGCTCGCGCGACAGCTGCTCGGGACGCTGCCGGACATCGATCGACCCGCCATGGTATCGGCGCTGCCCGGGCGGGACAGGCATCAGACGCTGCTGCTGGATCTCGGCGCCAACCTCGACACCTCGGCCGAACAGCTGGTGCAGTTCGCCTATCTGGGCGCGGGGGCGGCCCAGGCGCGGGGTCTGGTGCGGCCAAGGGTCGCGCTACTGAACGTCGGGCGCGAACCGGGCAAGGGCACGCCAGTGATCCAGGACGCCGCCCGGCGCCTCGCTCAGAGTCAGGCCTTCGATTTCATCGGCTTCGTCGAAGGCAGCGATCTCTATGCCGCCGCAGCCGACGTGGTGGTCTGCGATGGCTTCACCGGCAACGCCGTGCTCAAGTCCGGCGAGGCGCTGCTGCGCCTGTTGGTCGAGCGCAGTGGCACGGCCTCCTGGCTCGAACGTCGGTTGCTGCAACCCTGGCTGGCCCGCCGTTTCCGTCATTGGAATCCGGAGCTGCACAATGGCGCGAGCTTTCTCGGCTTGAACGCGGTGGTGGTGAAGAGCCATGGCGCGGCAGGCGAAGTCGGTCTCGTTCAGGCCATCGAGCGCGCTCTGCGCGACGTGGAGACTGATCTGCCTGGCCGTATCCGGTTAAACTTGGCGGCTCTGAAAGCGGTGTGACCGACCGGTCGACACCGACATCTCAGTCTGTCAGTGGCGGAATCGCGGTTTCGCCAGCAATGGACCTACAAGAGACCTGCCTATGTCCGCCTCTCTCGCTTTCGTCTTTCCCGGTCAGGGTTCCCAGGCCCTGGGCATGCTGGGTGAGTTGGCCACGCACCATGCGCTGATCGGCGAAACCTTCGCCGAAGCCTCCGCCGTCCTCGGCTACGACCTCTGGGCGCTGACCCAGCAGGGCCCCCAGGAGTCGCTCAACCAGACCGACCGTACCCAGCCCGCCATCCTGACCGCCTCCATCGCGTTGTGGCGTCTGTGGCTGGCCGAAGGCGGCACCAAGCCGGCCTATGTCGCCGGTCACAGCCTGGGCGAGTACTCGGCGCTGGTTGCCGCGGGCAGCCTGCCGTTCGCCGAGGCGGTACGCCTGGTGGCGCGTCGCGGTGAGCTGATGCAGCAGGCCGTGCCGGCCGGGCAGGGTGGCATGGCCGCCATCCTGGGTCTGGAAGATGCCCAGGTGCTGGCCGCCTGTGCCGAAGCCGCCCAGGGCGAGGTCGTGAGCGCCGTCAATTTCAATGCCCCGGGTCAGGTGGTGATCGCCGGTGCCGCCGCCGCGGTAGCGCGCGCCATCGAGGCTTGCAAGGCGCTGGGTGCCAAGCGCGCCGTGGCCCTGCCGGTCAGCGTGCCGTCCCACTGCGAGCTGATGCGCCCGGCGGCCGAGCGGTTCGCCGAGGACGTACGCGGCTGCACCTGGAGCCAGCCGGAGATTCCGGTGGTGCAAAACGTCAATGCCGGCGTCAACACCGACCTGGACAGCCTCCAGCAGGATCTGCTGGCCCAGCTCTACAGTCCGGTGCGCTGGGTCGAATCCGTGCAGTACCTGGCTGCCCAGGGCGTCACCCACCTGGTGGAGTGCGGCCCCGGAAAGGTGCTGGCCGGTCTGAACAAGAGATGCGTCAAGGGCGTGGAAACGCTGGCCCTGGACACCCCCGACGCCTTCGCCGCCGCGCGCGCGGCTTTTTGAATCGAGGAAACGAGATGAGTCTGCAAGGTAAGGTCGCCCTGGTCACGGGCGCCACCCGTGGTATCGGTCAAGCCATCGCCCTGGAACTGGGCCGCCTGGGCGCCACTGTGATCGGCACCGCGACCAGTGAGGCGGGCGCCCAGCGCATCGCCGAGTCGCTCAAGGCCAACGGTATCGAAGGCACCGGTCTGGTGCTCAACGTCTCCGACAACGCCTCCGTCGCGGCTGCCCTCGAGCAGGTCCAGGCACAATTCGGCGCCCCGTCGATCCTGGTCAACAACGCCGGCATCACCCGCGACAACCTGATGCTGCGGATGAAGGACGACGAGTGGTTCGACGTGATCGATACCAACCTCAACAGCCTGTTCCGCCTGTCCAAGGCTGTGCTCAAGGGCATGACCAAGGGGCGCTGGGGTCGCATCGTCAGCATCGGCTCGGTGGTGGGAGCCATGGGCAATGCCGGCCAAGCCAACTACGCCGCCGCCAAGGCCGGTCTCGAGGGCTTCACCCGGGCGCTGGCTCGCGAGGTGGGTTCGCGCAACATCACCGTCAACGCCGTTGCGCCTGGCTTCATCGACACCGACATGACCCGTGAACTGCCGGAAGCCCAGCGCACCGCGCTGCTGACCCAGATCCCGGCCGGCCGCCTCGGCCAGGCCGACGAGATCGCCAAGGTGGTCGGCTTCCTGGCCGGCGAGGGCGCGGCCTATGTGACCGGCGCCACGATCCCCGTGAACGGCGGAATGTACATGAGCTGACCGGCGTTACCCCCGCGCGGCTATTGCGCTAAGCTGGTAAACTGTCGGACCAGCAATGGCCGTGCATACGTCTTGATGTCGCGTCAGCTTGAAATACGGAAATCCCTTTCTATACACTTACGCGCAATCCGTTGTGCGGATTTTTCCTTTAGGAGTGAGAACACGGTATGAGCACCATCGAAGAACGCGTTAAGAAGATCGTCGCTGAGCAGCTCGGCGTGAAGGAAGAGGAAGTTACCAACAGCGCTTCCTTCGTCGAGGATCTGGGCGCCGACTCCCTTGACACCGTCGAACTGGTGATGGCTCTGGAAGAGGAATTCGAGACCGAAATCCCGGACGAGCAGGCTGAGAAGATCACCACCGTCCAGGAAGCTATCGACTACATCGTTGCTCACCAGCAATAAGTAGTCGCCAGTTTCGGACACAAGAAGCCGCACGTCCTGTAGGGCGTGCGGCTTTTCTTTAGGTCCAAGGTCAAGATCGCTGGAATCGGCTTTTTTTAAGAGGGGTGGCCGCCCCGGAAGGACAAGAGGAGTTGGGTGTGTCGCGTAGACGTGTCGTGATCACGGGTATGGGCATGGTATCGCCGCTTGGCGCCGATGTGGCGAGCAGCTGGGAAGGCATCCTGGCCGGTCGCAGCGGTATCGCGCCGATCGAGCATATGGACGTCTCTGCCTTCAGCACGCGGATCGGCGGATCGGTCAAGGGATTCGACGTGGAGCAGTACCTGTCCGCGAAGGAAGCCCGCAAGCTGGATCTGTTCATCCAATACGGTCTCGCTGCCAGCTTCCAGGCCATGCGTGACAGCAGTATCGAGGTCAACGATGGCAATCGCGAGCGCATGGGTGTCGCCATGGGTTCCGGCATCGGCGGACTGACCAATATCGAGGCGAATTGCCAGTCGCTGCTCGCCCAGGGTCCACGCCGTATTTCCCCCTTTTTCGTCCCGGGCTCCATCATCAACATGGTGTCCGGTTTCCTGTCGATCCATCTGGGTCTGCAGGGTCCCAACTATGCCATCGCCACCGCCTGCACCACGGCGACGCATTGCATCGGCATGGCGGCGCGCAACATCGCCTACGACGAGGCCGATGTCATGGTCGCCGGTGGTTCGGAGATGGCGACCTCGGGTCTGGGGCTGGGTGGCTTCGGCGCGGCGCGTGCCCTGTCGACCCGCAACGACGATCCGACCCGCGCCAGCCGGCCCTGGGATCGCGACCGTGATGGCTTCGTGCTGTCCGATGGCGCCGGCGCCCTGGTGCTGGAAGAGTACGAGCACGCCAAGGCGCGGGGCGCCCGCATCTATGCCGAGCTGATTGGTTTCGGCATGAGCGCGGACGCCTTCCACATGACCGCACCGCCGGAAGACGGCGCGGGTGCCGCGCGCTGCATGAGAGCGACCCTCAAGGACGCCGGCATCGCGCCGGAAGCGGTCGACTACGTCAACGCCCATGGCACCTCCACGCCAGCCGGCGACCTGGCTGAGGTGGCTGCCTTGAAGCAGGTGTTCGGTGAGCAGGCCAAGCGTCTGAGCGTGAGTTCCACCAAGTCCATGACCGGTCACCTGCTGGGTGCTGCCGGTGCGGTGGAGGCCATCTTCACGGTACTCGCCCTGCGCGATCAGGTGGCGCCGCCCACCATCAACCTGGACCATCCCAGCGACGGCTGCGATCTGGACTTCGTGCCCCACGAGGCGCGGCAGCGGCCCATCGAAGTGGCCCTGTCCAATTCGTTCGGCTTTGGTGGCACCAACGGTAGTCTGGTGTTCCGGCGCTTCGACGCTTGATCCAGGACTGGCTCAATGGCCAACCGCTGGATCCCGGCCTGCAACGCGACCGGGGTCTGGCCTATGGCGATGGGCTGTTCGAGACCATCGCGGTACGCCGGGGCCAGCCACGTCTGTTGGACCGTCACCTGCAGCGGCTGGCCACGGGTTGCCAGCGGCTGCGTATTCCCGGCGACATCGCGCAGCTGGACGCCGAGATCCGCGCCTATGCGACGCTGCTGGGAGAGGGCGTCGCCAAGCTGCTGCTCACCCGTGGTGATGGCCTGCGCGGTTATGCCCCGCCGGCCGAGCCCGAGGTGCGACGGCTGTTGCTGGGCTCCCCGGCACCGGCCTATCCGGCAGTCCATGCCACCGAGGGCATCGCCCTCTATCCATGCACCACACGCCTGGCGCACCAGCCGCTGCTGGCCGGACTCAAGCACCTGAATCGACTCGAACAGGTGCTGGCGCGTGGGGAGTGGAGTAGCACCGAGTATGCCGAAGGCCTGATGCTGGCTCAGGACGGCAGGCCGATCGAAGGGGTATTCAGCAATCTGTTCCTGGTTCGCGCGGGGCGGCTGCTGACCCCCGCGCTCGATGATTGTGGCGTGGCCGGCGTGATGCGTGGCCTGCTGCTCGACATCGCCGCCGCGGAGGGCATCCCGACCGAGGTGCTATCGCTGTCGCGGGATGACCTGCTCGGTGCCGACGAAGTTTTCCTCTGCAACAGCCAATATGGTATCTGGCCCGTGCGCCGGTACGCAGCCGCGAACTGGTCCGTGGGACCGGTGACCCGTAAACTGCAAGGTTCGATAAACGAGATTCTGGAATAGCCGATGCGCAAGGCGAGAGCTCTGCTTACGGCGCTGCTGGCCACTGGCGGCCTGCTGCTGGTCCTGGCCGGTTGGCGCCAGCACCAGGCGCTGATTCAGCCGCTGAAGGTCGACGGCGAGCAACTGATCGAGATCCCCAAGGGGGCGACCCCAGGCGGCAGTCTGCTGCGCCTGGAAGAGCAGGGGGTGCTCGACGGCGCCTTCTGGCTACGCCTGTACTGGCGCTTCAATCTGGCCGGGCAGACGCTGCATAGCGGTGAATACCGCCTGACCCCAGGCATGACCGTGGAGCAGCTGTTCGGCCTCTGGCGCAAGGGCGAGGTGGTGCAGTACGGCCTCACCCTGGTGGAAGGCTGGAATTTCCGGCAGGTGCGCGCTGCCCTGGCGCGGCAGCCCAAGCTCGAACACGATACCGCCGAGCTGGACGATGCCGCCCTGATGAAACGCCTGGGGCTGGAGGGCCAGCATCCCGAGGGGCGCTTCTTTCCCGATACCTATCGCTATGTGAAGGGCCAGCGCGAGTCGGATCTGTTGCGCCAGGCCAATCAGCGCCTGCAGGCGGTGCTCGACCAGGAATGGCAGGCGCGCGATCCCGCAGTGCCCTACAAGGACGCCTACCAGGCCCTGATCATGGCGTCGCTGGTAGAGAAGGAGACCGGCGTGCCCGAGGAGCGCGACGAGATCGCCGGCGTCTTCGTCCGGCGCCTGGCGGCCGGCATGCTGCTGCAGACCGATCCCACGGTGATCTACGGCATGGGCGAGCGCTACAACGGCCGGATCACCCGCGCCGATCTGCGCGAGCCCTCGCCCTACAACACCTATCTCAACGCGGGATTGCCGCCGACGCCGATCGCCATGCCGGGACGCGAAGCCATCCATGCGGCGCTGCATCCCAAGGATGGCGACAGCCTGTATTTCGTCGCCCGTGGCGATGGCAGCCATGTCTTTTCCAAGGACCTGGAGGCGCACAATCAGGCGGTCCGCGACTTCCAGCTCAAGCGGCGCTCCGACTATCGCTCCAGTCCCGCTCCGCAGACGCCCGAAACCAAGGAAACCCCATGACGGCAAACGGCCTGTTCATCACCCTCGAAGGCCCCGAGGGCGCGGGCAAGAGCACCAACCGCGACTATCTCGCCGAACTCCTCGGCGCCAGTGGGCGTGAAGTGGTGCTGACCCGCGAGCCGGGTGGCACGCCGCTGGCCGAGCGCATCCGCGAGATCCTGCTGGCGCCGGCCGCCGAGCCCATGGCCGTGGATACCGAATTGCTGCTGATGTTCGCCGCCCGTGCCCAGCATCTGGCCCAGGTCGTCCGGCCCGCCCTGGCGCGGGGTGCCCTGGTACTCTGCGATCGCTTCGTCGATGCGACCTATGCCTACCAGGGCGGTGGTCGCGGTGTCCCCGTGGAGCGCATCGCCACGCTGGAAGCCTTCGTGCTGGGCGATCTGCAACCCGACCTGACCCTGGTATTCGATCTGCCGGTGGAGATCGGCCTGGCCCGGGCGGCCCGCCGTGGTGCCCTGGACAGATTCGAGCAGGAGCAGCGCGCCTTTTTCGAAGCGGTGCGCCAGACCTATCTGGACCGCGCCCAGGCCGTGCCAGCGCGTTATCGCCTGATCGATGCCTCGCGCAGCCTGGCCGAGGTACAGGCGGAGCTGCGCGCCCTGGTCGCCACCCTGGAGCCGACGTCAGGTGGCTGACGTCTATCCCTGGCAGCAGGCGCTCTGGGCGCGGATCTCGTCCCGGCGGCAGCATGCTCATGCCTATCTCCTGCATGGTCCCCGCGGCATCGGCAAGCGCGACCTGGCCGAGCGCCTGGCCGCGTTGCTGCTCTGCCAGGCGCCCCAGGGCGATGCCGCCTGCGGCCAGTGCAAGGCGTGCTCGCTCCTGAGGGCAGGTACGCACCCCGATTATTGTGTGATCCAGCCGGAAGAGGCCGAGAAGCCCATCCGTGTCGATCAGATCCGCGGCCTGGTGGACTTCGTCTCCCAGACCGCCCAGTTGGGTGGGCGCAAGCTGATCCTCCTGGAGCCGGTCGAGGCGATGAACCTCAATGCCGCCAACGCCCTGCTCAAGAGTCTGGAGGAGCCCTCGGGCGCAACGGTGCTGCTGCTGGTGAGTCACCAGCCGAGTCGCCTGCTGCCCACCGTGCGCAGCCGCTGCGTGCAGCAGGCCTGTCCGGTGCCCTCGCGGGGCGAAAGTCTCGCCTGGCTGGGCGAGCGTCTGCCGGACCTCGAGGCGGAGATCCGCATCCAGTTGCTGGTGCTGGCCGGCGGCTCGCCGCTGGCGGCCCTGCGCCTGCACGGCGAGGACGTGCTCGCCCGCCGGGCCCTGGTGGTGGAAGGGGTGAAGCGCCTGCTCAAGCGCCAGGCAGCACCCAGTCAACTGGCCGAGAGCTGGAACGCCGTACCCCTGCCGCTGCTGCTCGACTGGTTCTGCGAATGGACCCATGGCGTGCTGCGTCAGCAGTGGGGCGGCGCCGATGCCGAAGCCGCGCCGGACATGGCCAAGGTGCTGGGTTACCTGGCTGAGAAGAGCGTGCCGCACGAGGTGCTGGCCCTGCAGGAATGGCTGCATGCCGAGCGGCAGAAGGTGCTGGGCAAAGCCAACCTCAACCGCGTATTGTTGCTGGAATCGCTGTTGATCCGCTGGGCCGGCCTGGTGCCAGGACGCTAGCGATCCGCGCGTTCGTCTTGCCTGTCTCGAGAGAATCTCATGAGTTTGCCGCAGAACCTGGGCCCCCGTAATGGCATCCTGTCCCTCACCATCAAGGACAAGTCGGTGCTCTATGCCGCCTACATGCCCTTCATCCGCAACGGTGGCCTGTTCATTCCCACGGGCAAGACCTACAAGCTCGGCGACGAGGTCTTCATGCTGCTCAACCTGATGGACGAGCCGGACAAGATTCCGGTTGCCGGCAAGGTGGTTTGGATCACCCCTAAGGGCGCCCAGGGCAATAAAGCCGCCGGAGTCGGCGTGCAGTTCAACGAAGGCGACAATACCGCGCGCAACAAGATCGAAACCTATCTGGCCGGCTCGCTGAAGTCGGACCGTCCCACCCATACCATGTGAGACTGTCGCCGTCCCGCTCGGGGCGGGGCCTCTCCTGATTCAAGGCTATTTCTCGTGCACTTCGTCGACTCCCACTGTCACCTGGATCGACTCGATCTTTCCCTTCATGACGGCTCCCTGGATGCAGCGCTGGATGCTGCGCGCGCTCGGGGCGTCAGCCAGTTCCTCTGCATCGGCGTCGATGCCGGCAACGCGCCCACGGTGCAGGCCCTGGCCGAACGCTATGCCGATGTCCACTGCGCGGTGGGCATTCACCCGCTGGATGCCGCCCAGGGCAGCGCCATCGATCTCGACTGGCTGCTGGAGCGGCTGGCCCATCCGCGCGTCGCCGCCATCGGCGAGACCGGCCTCGACTATCACTACCAGCCCGACACCGCCGAGATCCAGCAGCAGTCCTTCGCCCTGCACCTCGAAGCAGCCCGCCGCACGGCGCTGCCCCTGGTGATCCATACCCGGGAAGCGCGCGCCGACACCCTGGCGATGCTGGGCGCCGCCGACTTGCCGGGCGCCGGGGTGCTGCACTGCTTCACCGAGGACTGGGCAACGGCCAAGGCCGCTCTGGACCTGGGCTTCTACATCTCCTTTTCCGGCATCCTGACCTTTCGCAATGCCGCCGAGCTGCGCGACGTCGCGCGCCAGGTGCCGGCCGATCGCCTGCTGGTGGAAACCGATTCGCCCTATCTGGCCCCGGTACCTCACCGCGGCAAGGCCAATCTGCCGCAATTCGTGGTGGAGGTCGCCCAATGCCTGGCCGACGTGCGAGGGGTGAGCTTGGCAACCCTTGCCGAGCAGACCACCGCCAACTTCCGCCGGCTGTTTCCCCGCGCTGCCCTCTAGGCAAAAAAATGGCCCGGGTATCCTGGGATACCCGGGCCGGACCAGCGGATCGCCAAGACAGAGAACCGCCTCCCTGGCCCGCGCCGCGGGGGTCGACGCGGCCAGTCACTTGAGTATTGGCCAGCGCGGGGAAAGGTCCAGTCGGGATTGGACGTTTTTTAAACAGTTTTGGAATAGCGCTGCCCCAACACTGGCTATCCCGTGCCTTTCGACCATTAGAAGCGCGCCAGCGCGCCCACCAGATCCAGGGTCTGCTCCAGCACGTGCTCGCTGGTATAGAAGTGCGGCGATAGGCGAATGCCCGGACCTCGCTGGGCGCAGACCACGTCGGCGGTCTTGAGGCGTTCGAACAGTTGGCGGTTGTCCCAGCCTTCGAGCGAGAAGGTGAGGATGCCTGAGCGGCGCTCGGCATTGACCGGCGAATGCAGGATCGCGCCGGGCAGGCGACGGATATAGCTGTCGAGCAGCTCGATCCGCGCCAGCAAGTCCTTGCCGACCTGCTCCATGCCGGCATCTTCCAGCAGTGACAGACTCGCCTCCAGGGCTACGGCACCCAGCATGTTGGGGCTGCCGCACTCGAAGCGCATCGCCGTCTTGGCCGGTTGCCATTCGCGCTGGCTGTAGTCGCCGGCGTTGTCCAGCATGTGCCAGCCGTACTCGTGCAGTTTCAATTGCTCGCGCAGATCGGCGCGGCAGTAGAACACCCCCAGGCCTTCCGGGCCGAGCATCCACTTGTGGCCGTCGGCCATGGCGAAGGCGCAGTTGCAGGCCTGGGCATCGAAGGGCAGGGCGCCCAGTTGCTGGATGGCATCGACGCACAGCAGCACGCCCTTGGCCTCGCAGCCCTGGCCCAGCTGGGGCAAGTCCAGGCGCAGGCCGCTGGCGTACTGCACGGCGCTGATGGCCATGAGTCGGGTGCGCGGACCGCAGGCCGCCAGCAGATTGGCCTCGGGGGTGTCACCCAGGCTGACTTCCACCACCTCGACGCCAAAGCGTGCCAGGGCTTCCCAGACCACCCGATTGGAGGGGAACTCCTCGTCGCTGATCACCACCTGGTCGCCACTCTGCCAGTCCAGGCCAAAGGCCACGAAGGAGAGGGCCTCGGAGGTGTTCTTCACCAGGGCGATGTCACTACTGGAAGGCGCATTGAGCAGGCGGGTCAGGCGATCACGTAGGCGCTGCTCCAGGACCAGCCAGGTCGGATAGTTGCGCGCACCATACTGGCAGTTCTCGGCGGCGAATTCGGTGACGGCCTGCGCGGCGCGCTTGGGCCACGGGGCCACGGCCGCGTGGTTGAGGTATCTCATGGCGTAGGCCTGAGGGAATTCGTGCTTCCAGGAAGACATTGACTCGATCCGTACAATCTGGGTGTGATGGGGCATAATAAGGGGCGCGCCCGTGCGGTTCACCGATGCTTTCGGTGGAGCTCGCCCAAGGTGTGACGAAGTGCCGGTATGCCGAGGGGCAACTGGCGATTCGAAGGCCCTATCCCTTTTCAAAACAACAAGTGGGCTGCCATGCAGAAAGAATCCCGCAAAGTCCGCGAGTTCCGTCGCCGCGAACAGGAAATCCTCGATACCGCTCTGCAATTGTTTCTCTCCGAAGGAGAAGACAGCGTTACCGTCGAGATGATCGCCGAGGCGGTCGGTATCGGCAAAGGCACCATCTACAAGCACTTCAATTCCAAGGCCGAGATCTATCTGCGCCTGATGCTGGATTACGAGCGGGACCTGGCCGAGCTGTTCCAGTCGGACAACGTCGCCCGGGATCGCGAAGCGCTCTCCCGCGCCTATTTCGAATTCCGCATGAGCGATCCGCAGCGCTATCGCCTGTTCGATCGACTCGAGGAAAAGGTGGTCAAGACGCGTCAGGTGCCCGAACTGGTCGAGCAGCTGCACAGCATCCGCACCTCCAATTTCCAGCGGCTGACCAGCCTGATCGAAGGTCGGATCGACGAAGGCAAGCTCGAGGACGTCCCGCCCTATTTCCATTACTGCGCCGCCTGGGCGCTGGTGCACGGGGCCGTGGCCCTTTACCATTCGCCGTTCTGGCGCGACGTGCTGGAGGATCAGGAAGGTTTCTTCCAGTTCCTCATGGAGATCGGCGTGCGCATGGGCAACCGGCGCAAGCGAGACGTCGAAACGCCTGTCCGATCCTAGGGTCCGATAGAGGCAAGGGATGCCGCATCATCCCTTTTCTCTTGTTCTAGTGGAGTACCCCAAGATGATCGTCGACCGCCAGGGTAGGGCGTTTCGCAACTTGCGGATCAGCCTCACGGCGGCCTGCAACTATGCCTGTACGTACTGCGTGCCCAACGGCAAGCGGCTCGTAGCGGCGCAGGACGAACTCAGTGCCGAGACCATGGCCCGGGGCGTGGAATACCTCATCGATGCCGCCGGCATCGAACGGCTGCGCATCACCGGGGGCGAACCCCTGGTCACGCCGCGGCTGGAGCCCTTTCTCGCCCGTGTCTCCCAGCTCGGTCTCAAGGACATTAGCCTGACCACCAATGGTCAGCTGCTGCCACGCAAGCTGGACTTCCTCATCGATCACGGCATCCGGCGCCTCAACGTCTCGCTCGATACCCTCGACGCCGAGGCCTTTCCCCGTCTGGCGCGCGGTGGTGACCTGGCCACGGTGCTGGCCGGACTCGAAGCGGCGCGTGCTGCCGGACTCAAGATCAAGCTCAACATGGTGCCCCTGCGTGGCCAGAATCTCGACCAGGTGCTACCGTTGCTGGACTACTGCCTGGAGCGCGGTTTCGAGCTCAGATTCATCGAGCTGATGCGCATGGGGCACCTGGCCAAGAATCCCGCGACCTTCAATAACCAGCTGGTGCCCCTTGCCGAATTGCTGGAGATCATCGGTTCGCGCCATGCCTATGTGCAGGCCGATGCACCGGTGGATTCCACCGCGCTGCGCTATCGCGTCGAGTCGGGCGGTCACTTCGGCATCATCGCCAATGAAAGCGTGCCCTTCTGCCGGACCTGCTCGCGGCTGCGCCTGTCGTCCACCGGCTGGCTGCATGGCTGCCTGTCGTCGAGCAACCGCCACTATGTCGGCGATCTGCTGGACAAGCCGCGTCATCTGGCCCTGCCGGCGTTGCAGCGGTTGCTGGTCAAGGCCTTGGGCGACAAGCAGGATGTGGCCTTCTCGGGCGGCGTGACCGTCATGAAGATCATCGGCGGCTGATTCACCCGTTGCGCCTGGAGCTGGCGCGAAAGCTGCTAAGGCCCCTGTATCGACGACAACTTGGCGCCGGACAGGGGTCTGCTTTTCATGGTCAAACTGCGTTTTCTCTTCATTTCCGTGCTGCTGGCCTGCCTGGGTGGCTGCATGAACGTCAGCGACATGGCGTCCGGTGTCGAGTACCACCTGCGCGACGCGGGGCTGCTCGACTACAGCAAGACCCAGCGGCTGAACAACTTTCGCTTGCAGGCCGACTCCTATATCTACATAGCCCAGGGCGCCTTCGTACCCATCGGCCATCCTTATGCTCGACCCAACGTGGTAGCCGAAGAGGCCTTCAAGGGCTTCGTGGAGTTTTTCCCGCGGGTAAGGCGCGCGGACAAGCCCGAGGGCTTCGATGAAGCCATGGCCAAGGCCCGGCAACTGGGCGCCCACTATGTGCTCTATACCCGCTTCGCCGGCGCAGACGATCGCATCGGCACCTGGGAGGAGTGGGAAGATCAGGACGATATCGGGCGGGTCGGTCGCGATCGCAGCGTCGTGCAGATGATGCTGGTGGAGACCGCCACCTTTCGCTTGGTGGACACCGCGCGGATCCGTAGTCGTGGCGGTTTCCTGACGTTCTATGACGAGCGCCCGGAAGACCTGCTCGGACCAGCGCTCAATCAATACGCCCAACGCCTGCTAGGGTTGGGCAGTCGCTAGAGGAAAAAGACGTGAGCCAGGCCGATGTGACGCGCAACCTGTTGGCGCAACTGCCGACGGGCGAAGAGGGCAGTCTGCCGCCCGTGGACCTCTGGCATCCGCCCTTCTGTGGCGACATCGACATGCGCATCGCCCGTGATGGGACATGGTACCACCAGGGTACGCCCATCACCCGCCCGGCCATGGTGCGCCTGTTCTCTACCATCCTGCGTCGCGATCCCGAGCGCTATGTACTGGTGACGCCCGTGGAATGCGTGGGCATCCAGGTGGAAGACGTGCCCTTCCTGGCCGTGGACGTCGAGTGGAGTGGCAGTGGCAAGGCGCAGGCCCTGGATCTGGTCACCAACGTGGGCGACAGGGTCGCCGTCGCTGCCGAGCATCCGCTGCGCTTCGAAGAACAGGATGACCAGCCGGCACCCTATGTACGGGTGCGTGGCGGGCTGGACGCGCGGCTCAATCGGGCGGTGTTCTACCGGTTGATGGAGAAGGTCGAGGAGGGCACCCACGAGGGCCGGGCCTGGCTCGGCCTCTGGAGTCGCGGCAGCTTCTTTCCCGTCGCGCCCGCTGAATAGAGAAAGGGCCCCGAAGGGCCCTTTTTTTACGCTTACATGTTGGGGTAGTTGGGACCACCGCTGCCTTCCGGCGCCACCCAGGTGATGTTCTGCGCCGGATCCTTGATGTCGCAGGTCTTGCAGTGGACGCAGTTCTGGGCATTGATCTGGAAGCGCGGCTCGCCGCCATCGCGGACCACCTCGTAGACCCCGGCCGGGCAATAGCGCTGCGCCGGTTCGTCGTACAACGGCAGATTCTGCGCGATGGGAATCGACGGGTCCTTGAGCTTCAGGTGAACCGGCTGGTCTTCCTCGTGGTTGGTGTTGGAGAGGAACACCGAGGACAGCTTGTCGAAGCTCAGCTTGCCATCCGGCTTGGGATAGCTGATGCGTGGCGCCTCGTCGGCCTTCTTCAGGCAGGTGTGGTCCATGCGCCGGTCGTGCAGGGTGAAGGGCAGGGCGCCACCCAGCAGGTTGTGCTCGACGAAGGCGAAGGCCGGGCCCAGCAGCGGACCGAACTTGTGCATGGCCGGACCGAAGTTGCGGCTGGCATGGAGTTCTTCCTGCACCCAGCTGCCCTTGAAGCCATCCACGTAACCCTGGAGTTCGTCACCCTCGCGACCGGCCGCCAGGGCGGCGACGATGGCGTCGGCGGCGAGCATGCCGGACTTCATGGCGGTGTGGCTGCCCTTGATCTTGGCCGGGTTGAGGGTGCCCAGGTCGCAACCGATCAGGGCGCCACCGGGAAAGACCATCTTCGGCAGGGAATTCAGGCCACCCTTGACCAGGGCACGGGCGCCATAGGAGACGCGCTTGCCGCCTTCCAGGTACTGGGCCACCACCGGGTGGTGCTTGTAGCGCTGGAATTCGTCGTAGGGCGAGAGGTGCGGATTGCTGTAGGCCAGGTCGACGATCAGACCAACCACCACCTGGTTGTCTTCCAGGTGATAGAGGAAGGAACCACCCGGATTCTCCTTGTCCAACGGCCAGCCGGAGGTATGGATCACCAGGCCCTGCTCGTGCTTGGCCGGATCGATCTCCCACAGCTCCTTGATGCCGATGCCGTAGTGCTGCGGATCGGCACCTTCGCCAAGCTTGAATTTCTGGCCCAGCTGCTTGCCCAGATGGCCACGGCAGCCTTCGGCGAACAGGGTGTACTTGCCGCGCAGCTCCATGCCGGGGGTGTAGACCCCCTCCTTGGGCTGGCCTTCGCGATCCACGCCCAGGTCACCGGTGATGATGCCGCGCACCACGCCCTGGTCATCGATCAGCGGTTCCTGGGCGGCGAAGCCCGGATAGATCTCCACGCCCAGGGCTTCGGCCTGCTGGCCGAGCCAGCGGCACAGGTTGCCCAGGGAAATGATGTAGTTGCCCTCGTTGTGCATGGGCTTGGGCACGAAGAAATTCGGCACCTTGGTCGCCTGACGATCGTCCTTGAGCAGATAGATGTCGTCACGCTTGACCGGGGTGTTGAGCGGCGCGCCCAGCTCCTTCCAGTTGGGAAAGAGCTCGTCCAGGGCACGGGGCTCGAAGACGGCGCCGGAGAGGATATGGGCACCGACCTCGGAGCCTTTCTCGACCACGCAGACGCTGATCTCCTGGCCCTGCTCGGCCGCCTGCTGCTTGAGGCGACAGGCCGCGGACAGGCCCGCGGGGCCGGCCCCGACGATCACCACGTCGAATTCCATGTATTCGCGTTCCACCGCTCACTCTCCTCAGGCAAAACTCACGATCTGGTTATTTATGTAGGGGTGCAACAAAAGACTTCATTATATCCGGCGTGCTCCCTGACACCCATTCAAACGTTTGTTTAAATTTTCTGCAAGCCTGTTAGACTCGGGAGTTACTGGCCCCTGACGGACTGTCGCGTTGACCCCTGCTGCCGTGGAGGTCAACATAGGAAAGATTTGCAACAAGGTTGGATCGGCAGGGGTCGTGTCCAACGTAAGGCCGCCTTGGCGTCCTGTTTATTCACCAGAATAAATCGAGGGATTCATGAAGGTTCTCGTAGCTGTCAAACGCGTGGTGGACTACAACGTCAAGGTCCGCGTCAAGGCCGACCAGAGCGGTGTCGACCTGGCCAACGTCAAGATGTCCATGAACCCCTTCTGCGAGATCGCCGTGGAAGAAGCGGTGCGCCTGAAGGAAAAGGGTATCGCCAGCGAGATCGTGGTGGTGACCGCGGGTCCCGCCCAGGCGCAGGAACAACTGCGTACCGCCCTGGCACTGGGCGCCGATCGCGCCGTGCTGATCGACACCGGTACCGCCGAGCTGTCGTCGCTCACCACGGCCAAGCTGCTCAAGGCGGTGGTCGACAAGGAACAGCCGCAGCTGGTGATCCTTGGCAAACAGGCCATCGACAGCGACAACAACCAGACCGGCCAGATGCTGGCCGCCCTGACCGGCTTCGCCCAGGGCACCTTCGCCTCCAAGGTGGAGCAGGCGGGTGACGGCCTCAACGTGACCCGCGAGATCGATGGCGGTCTGCAGACGGTATCGCTCAAGCTGCCGGCGGTGGTGACCACCGACCTGCGCCTGAACGAGCCGCGCTACGCCTCGCTGCCCAACATCATGAAGGCCAAGAAGAAGCCGCTGGAAACCCTGGCCCCGGACGCCCTGGGCGTGGCGGTGAACGCCTCCTACGAGGTGGTCAAGGTAGAAGCGCCGGCAGGCCGTCAGGCGGGCATCAAGGTCAAGTCCGTGGCCGAACTGGTCGAAAAACTCAAGAACGAAGCGAAGGTGATCTGATGGCCATTCTCGTCATTGCCGACCACGACAACGCCAACCTCTTTGGCGCCACCCTGAATACCGTGGCCGCGGCCCAGGCCATCGGCGGCGATATCCATGTACTAGTCGCCGGCCAGAATGCCCAGCCGGTCGCCGAGGCCGCCGCCAAGATCGCTGGCGTCAGCAAGGTGCTCCTGGCCGACAACGCCGCCTATGCCCATCAGCTGCCGGAAAACGTCGCGCCGCTGGTGGTCGAGCTGGCCGCCAACTACAGCCACGTGCTGGCCGCCGCCAGCACCAATGGCAAGAACTTCCTGCCGCGCGTGGCCGCGCTGCTGGACGTCGACCAGATCTCTGAGATCATCGCCGTCGAATCCGCCGACACCTTCAAGCGGCCGATCTATGCCGGTAACGCCATCGCCACCGTGCGCTCCACGGCCCCGGTCAAGGTGATCACCGTGCGCGCCACCGGTTTCGACCCGGTCGCCGCCGAAGGTGGTTCCGCCGCCATCGAAGCCGTGAGCCTGGTCAAGGACGCTGGCATTTCCAGCTTCGTCGGCGAAGAGCTGGCCAAGTCCGATCGTCCCGAGCTGGGCGCCGCCAAGGTGGTGGTCTCCGGTGGCCGCGGTCTGCAGAACGGCGACAACTTCAAGATCCTCTACGCCCTGGCCGACAAGCTGGGCGCGGCGGTAGGTGCCTCGCGCGCCGCGGTGGACGCCGGCTTCGTGCCCAACGACATGCAGGTCGGTCAGACCGGCAAGATCGTCGCGCCGCAGCTGTACATCGCCGTCGGCATCTCCGGTGCCATCCAGCACCTGGCGGGCATGAAGGATTCCAAGGTGATCGTCGCCATCAACAAGGACGAGGAGGCGCCGATCTTCCAGGTGGCCGACTATGGCCTGGTGGGCGATCTGTTCGAATTGATCCCGGAGCTGGAAAAGGCCATCTGAGGCCTTGCGTCAGCCAAGAGCCCGCCCTTTGGCGGGCTTTTTCATGGGCGCGGCAAGCCTCTCGGCAGAGCCTCAGGCGTCATGGAGGGGTACGCCGGTTCCTTGTCGTTTTTGGACATTGCCGCCCCGGGAAGGGAAGCGTTAAGGTCGAGGCTAGCTGTACCGGTATACCTCCAGAATAGCCTGCTACTGTTCCGCTCTCGTCCAGGAAGACGCCATGACCAACCTGTTGCTCTATCAGCGCATCGCCCAGCAATTGGCGAACGATATCCGCACGGGCGTCTACAAACCCGGCGAGCGGGTGCCGTCGGTGCGCAAGTTGAGTCAGCAGCTGGGCGTGAGCCACGCCAGCGTCCTGCAGGCCTATGCCACCCTGGAAGATCAGGGGCTGATCCGCGCTCGACCGCAGTCGGGCTTCTATGTGCACCAGACCCCGGCGCTGACCGCGCCGACGCCGGATATCGCCACGGTGGAGCGACCGAGCCTGGTGACCCGCGCCGGCATCATCAGCCAGGTCCTCGCCGAATCCCGGCGCGAAGGGGTGGTGCCCCTGGGCATGGCCGTGCCCCAGACCGATTACCTGCCGCTGCGGGCGCTGCACCAGCAACTGTCCAAGGTCACCCGCTTCCAGGCCCGTGCGGCTTTCTCCTATCTGCACAGTCCGGGCTTCGAGCCCCTGCGCCGTCAGGTGGCGATCCGTCTGCGCGACGCCGGGGTGGTGGTGGGGCCGGAGGAGGTGGTGATCACCCATGGCTGCGTGGATGCCCTGCAGATGTCGCTGCGGGTGCTGACCAAGCCGGGCGATCTGATCGCCACCGAGTCACCGTCCTACTATGGCCTGTTGCAACTGGCCGAGGTGCTCGGTCTCAAGGTGATCGAGATCCCCTGCGACCCCGAGACCGGGCTCAGCGTCGAGGCGCTGCAACTGGCGGCCAGCCAATGGCCGGTCAAGGCCCTGGTAGTCACCGCGCGCCTGAGCAATCCCCTAGGTGGCAGCATGCCCGAGGCACGGCAGAAGCAGCTGCTCAGGCTGGCGGCCGAGCGCAACATCGCCATCGTCGAGGACGACATCTACGGCGAACTGACCTATGAGAGCGGCTCCAAGGCGCTCAAGGCTCTCGACAAGCAGGGGCGCGTCATCTACTGCTCGAGCTTTTCCAAGACCCTCTCACCCGGGGTGCGCATCGGTTGGGTGGTGGCCGGACCCTATCAGGAAGACATCTGCCGGCTGCAGACCTTTACCACCCATTCCGCTTGCAGCGTGACCCAGATGGGCGTCTCGGCCTATCTGGAGAACGGTGGCTATGATCGCCACCTGCGCGCCATTCGCCAGGAATACCGGCGCAACATGACCGCCTTCCAGCTGGCGATCCAGGAGCACTTCCCGGAGGGTACCCAGATGAGTCGGCCCAAGGGTGGCTTCATCCTTTGGGTCAGCCTGCCGATGCGGGTGGATACCCGCCTGCTGCACCAGCGGGCGCTGGATCAGGGGGTGAGCATCGCCCCGGGCATGATCTTCAGCAACACCGACCAATTCAACCACTGCATCCGCCTCAATTGCGGACTGCCCTGGGGGCGTGATGCCCAGCGGGCGCTGATGACCCTGGGCCTGCTCGCCCGTCAGCTCTGCCAGGAAACCCTGGCCGCCTAGCGGCGCCCTCGGAACCCGCCGCCGGGCAGGAGGGTCGGTTGTAGTGACTGACTCCTGTCGCGTCTGCCGCTCCGGTCCAGGCGCGATGCCTTGAGTGGTGGGCCCATGCGTGAATACCTGGCGATGATGGCGCTGGCAGTGCCCCTGCTGCTGGTGGGTTGCGACAATGATTCGCCGCCAACGACGGCCAAGACCTCTTCCGCACCAACGCCTGCGCCGATGGCCCAGTCGCCGGTGAGCAAAGCGCCACCCGCCACTGCCGCCGATCTGCGCGCGTATCGGCTGGATCCGCTCCCGGCCAAGGCCTTGGTGCTGCCTGCGCCGCCGCCGAAAAAGCGGGACCTGGCCAAGAACAGTCAACTCAAGAAACCTGCCGTGCCCAAGGCCACGCCGACGCCGGCCCATCCGCTCGACCTCAGCGTACCCAGTGAGGCCGATACGCCTCAGGCCTTGAGATCGCATCCCGGGGCTGCCAAACGGGTTGAAAACAGCGTGGCCGAAGCAGGTCTGCTGCCGCAGCTGTTTCGCAAGGAGGACGACCCTGGTCGTTTCGAACTGGGCGGTCGAGTGATCAGCCGGGATCGCAGCGACGATTTCGAAGGCGCGGAAGTCGAGTTGCGCTTTCGCCGTTAATCCGATGAGGGCGGCCTGCCGTTGTTGAACAGCGGTCCGGAACTTACTCGCCACGACGCTTGCCGACAGTTCAGGTGGCGGACACAACGTCCGCCTGGATTCGGGAGCGTTCCATGCCCAGTGCGACAGGCAAGATTCGTTATGCGGTAGTAGGCGGTGGCTGGATTTCCCAGGGCGCCTTCATGCCTGGGGTCGGCCAGACCGGCAATTCCGAGATGACCGCCCTGGTCACCGGCGATCCCATCAAGGCGCGGGACCTGGCCGCCAAGTACGGCCTCAAGAGCTACAGCTACGAAGAATTCCCGGCGCTGCTGTCATCCGGCGAGATCGATGCCATTTACTTGGCCACGCCCAATTTCCGCCATCTGGAATTCGCCGTACCGGCGCTGGACGCCGGCATTCACGTCCTGCTGGAAAAGCCCATGGCGATCAGCGAGGAAGAATGCCAGGCGATCAATGCCGCGGCAGAACGCTCCGGAGCCAAGCTGATGATCGCCTACCGCCTGCACTGTGAGCCGGGCACGGTGGAGATGATCGAGCGGGTACGCAAGGGCGAGATCGGCGATCCGCGCCTGTTCACCGCGACCTTCACCCAGCCGGTCGATACGGCCAACCACCGCGCGCAGAGCGGCTTCTGGGCCGGCCCGGTCACCGACATGGGGCCCTATCCGCTCAATGCCGTGCGGGCGCTCTTTGCCGACGAACCCATCGAAGTCAGTGCGGTGGGCGTGCAAACACCCGGGCGCGATGTCACGACCTGGGATGCCGTGGCCGTGACCCTGCGCTTCCCCGAAGAGCGGCTGGCGAGCTTTACCGTCAGCTTCAGTGGTCCCAATACCGAGCGTTTCCAGCTGGTGGGCCGCAAGGGCGAGATCGAGGCCTCGCCGTGCTTTGGATTCGGGGAGGGCGTCGCCATTGGCTACCGCCTGACCGTGGAGGGCGAAACCCAGGAGCACAAGGCGCCGGTGGTGGATCACTTCGGCGGCGAGACGGCCTATTTCTCCGATTGCATCCTGCAGGATCGGCAGCCGGAAATGGATGGGGAGGAGGGCTGGCGCGACGTGCGCGTGCTGGCGGCCATCGAGCGCGCCCTGGAAAGCGGTCAGCCGCAACGCCTGGACCCGCTACCCAAACGCCAGGGACCGACCCGTGAGCAGGTACGCAGCCTGCCGCTGGCGCAGGTGCCAGAGTACGTCAACACCAAGGCGCCGTTGGAATCCTGACGAAGCAAGGCCTTGCGGCACGCTGGTGCGGCAGGGCCTTGTCTGGGAGCCAGGGTGCGCTTAGCGGTCCTGGGCCTCCTTGGCATCCATCTCGGCATTGCGCTGCCGGATCTTGGTTTTCTGTTCGTCGGTCAAGGGCACCTTGCGGGCCGTGTCCTTGAGCATGAGCAGGCTGCCGACCACCGAGCCTATGGCGACCAGCAGGATCAACCAGGCATACCAGGGCATCTTTCTTCTCCTTGAGTGGCTGTAAGGCTTCGACCACGGGAGAGCTTATCAGTGCGCCCGGCAAGTCGTGTTCGTACGCTTCAGCCAGGCGGCATAACCCAGGTCGTAGAGCCAGTTGAACGCCAAGGTATAGGGCAGGAAGAACAGGATCAGTCCCAGGTCCAGCAGCAGGGCCTGCCACAGGCTGATGGACAGCCACCAGGCCGCCAGGGGCACCAGCACCAGGATCAAGCCACCTTCGAAGCCGAGGGCGTGCAGCAGCCGTACACCCAGGCCACGGGTGAAGCCCAGGCGCTGTTGCAGCCGATCGAAGCCCAGATTGAACACCAGGTTCCAGAGCATGGCGATGGCGGAAAAGGCTGCGGTTAGCAGGCCCATGTGCCCCAGAGACCGATCCAGCAGCCAGGCCAGGGTTGGGGTGGCAAGCAGTACCGCGATTCCCTCGAACAGCAGGGCGTGCAGGATGCGGGCGCTGACGGGACGCTGGGTGAGCGGGCTGGACATGAGATGCCTCCACGATGGACAGGCCTTCAGTCTCATCGGTTAAGCTAGGGAGATCAAAATGGTATCCATAGGCTGAGCCGATATGTATCCCAATGCCGAAGCTCTGGAGGCCTTCGTCGAGGCCGCTGCGGCAGGCTCCTTCAGTGCGGCAGCGCGGGTGCTAGGCAAGCGCCAGTCCAGTATCAGCGAGAGCATTGCCCGGCTGGAAGACGAACTGGGTGTGCTGCTGTTCGATCGCCAGGGCCGCTATCCCCTGCTCACGGCGGCCGGCGAGCAACTGCTCGACCAGGCCCGCGCCGTGCTGTCGGCTCACGATCGCCTGGCCAATCGCGCCACCCAGCTGGCGGCCGGGGTGGAGCCACGCCTGACCCTGGTGATCTCCGATACCTATCAGCCCACCCGGTATGAGGCGCTGCTGACGGAGCTTGACCAGCGCTATCCGGATCTCGAATTCGAATGCCTGATCGCTGAGGACGCCGATGTGCTCAACTTGGTACAGGGGCGGGCGGACTTGGGCCTGCTGGCGGGTCAGCCACCCTATCCGGCGGATATCGAAGCGGCGACCCTGGATGGCCTGGTGACCTTTGGCCTCTATGTCGCTGCCGATCATCCGCTGGCCGCGCTGGAGCGGGTCACACCGGCTGACCTGGCACCCTACCGGTTGCTCCGTCTGAGCACCGTGACCGAGGCCTCCCAGCAGGTCAGCCGTCTGCCGGATACCCGTGGCCGCTGCTGGTCGGCCCCGGACTATCTGCTGCTACTGGACATGGCGGTGCAGGGCTTCGGCTGGGCCGAGTTGCCGCTGTGGCTGGTGACGACCTTCGGCCAGGGCCGCCTGGTGGAGCTGGCCGTGCCGGGCTGGCCGCAACGGGTGGCGGTGGACGTGGTCTGGTCGCGGCGGCGGCCGCTGGGTCCGGCGGGCAACTGGCTGCGCGAGCGATTGCTCAAGCCAAGTTGAAGGAGGGGAGTGCATGCAGACAGCGGCCAAGTGCCGACGCGGCGCTTTTCTGCGAAAATGCCGGCCTTTGCCGTTTTGCCGAGAGCGCCCATGTCCGCCTGCCCGTCTCCTATCATCGTCGCCCTGGATTTCCCTTCGTCGTCCGCCGCCCTGGCGCTGGCCGACCGCCTCGACCCCGCCAGCTGCCGGGTCAAGGTTGGCAAGGAGCTGTTCACCGCCAGCGCCGCCGGGGTGGTGGAAGCCCTGCGCACGCGCGGCTTCGAAGTATTTCTCGACCTGAAATTCCACGACATTCCCAATACCACCGCCATGGCGGTCAAGGCCGCGGCGGAAATGGGCGTCTGGATGGTCAATGTCCACTGCTCGGGTGGCCTGCGCATGATGACCGCCTGTCGCGAGACCCTGGAGGCCTTCCAGGGCCCAAAGCCGCTGCTGATCGGTGTCACCGTGCTGACCAGCATGGAGCGTGAGGACCTGGCCGACATCGGCCTGGACGTAGATCCCCAGGAGCAGGTCTTGCGCCTGGCCGGCCTCGCCGCCCGCGCGGGAATGGACGGCCTGGTGTGCTCGGCCCAGGAGGCCTCGGCGCTCAAGGCCGCGCAACCGGCGCTGCAACTGGTCACTCCCGGCATCCGCCCGGCCGGCAGCGCCCTGGACGACCAGCGCCGCATCCTGACTCCACGCGAGGCGCTGGACGCCGGCTCCGACTACCTGGTGATCGGTCGACCCATCGCCCGTGCCGCCGATCCGGCGCGCGCCGTGGAAGACATCCTCGCCACCCTGAAATAAGCGGTAAACCTCCAGCGCGGCGGTCGCCAGCAAAAGGTGCTGCTATTCTCGTTCTGCAGGCCGACGCCTTCTCGCGTCGGCGCAAGGCGAGAGACCTCAGGGTATGCACGATAGGTTGAACGCCTGTCTCAAGGCGGTAGACGGCGTTTTGTTGGGCAAGGAAACCCAGGTCAGGCTGGCGCTGGCCTGCCTGCTGGCACGGGGGCACCTGCTGATCGAAGACCTGCCCGGCATGGGCAAGACCACCCTCAGCCATGCCCTGGCCAAGGTGTTGGGGCTGTCCTTCCAGCGTATCCAGTTCACCTCGGATCTCTTGCCCGGCGATATCCTCGGCACCTCGGTGTTCGATCGCGACAGCGGCCAGTTCGTCTTCCATCCCGGGCCGGTGTTCGCCGAGTTGCTGCTGGCCGACGAGATCAATCGCGCCACGCCCAAGAGCCAGAGCGCGCTGCTGGAAGCCATGGAAGAGGGACAGGTGACCATTGAGGGCGCCACCCGGCCCTTGCCCGATCCCTTCTTCGTCATCGCCACCCAGAATCCGGTCTCCCAGGGCGGCACCTTCGCCCTGCCGGAATCCCAGCTCGATCGCTTCCTGATGCGGCTGTCGCTCGGCTATCCCGGCCGCGCCGCGGAACGGGCGCTGCTGCTCGGCGGCTCCGGACGCGACCAGCTGCCGCGGCTGGAGCCCTTGCTGGATCACGCCCAGCTGCGGCTGATCCAGGCCGAGGTGCCGCGCATCCATGCCAGCGAGGCGGTGGTGGACTACGTACTGCGCCTGGTGGAAGCCACCCGCACCCAGACCTCCTTCGCCCTCGGCCTGTCGCCCCGCGGCAGCCTGGCGCTGCTGGCCGCGGCGCGGGCTTGGGCGCTGCTGGCGGGCCGTGACCATGTGCTGCCCGAGGATGTCCAGACGGTGCTGCCAGCGGTGGCCGGGCATCGGCTGCGCGACATCGCCGATCCCGCCGGGCACGGTGGCGGCGCCCTGGTGCAATGGCTGCTGCGCGAAGTCCCGGCGCTGTGACCGGCGGCGCCTGGCAGCGCTATCGAGACGGCTGGCTGGCCCGACGGATTCCCCCGGCCACGCGCATCACCCTCGATCAGCGGCGCATCTTCATTCTGCCCACCCGCCAGGGCGGCGCCTTCGCCATCGCCCTGCTGCTGATGCTGCTGGCCGGCATCAACTACCAGAACAGCCTGGCCTATGGCCTGACCTTCCTGCTGTTTTCCCTGGCGCTGGTGGCCATGTTGCACACCTATCGCAACCTGGCCGGCCTGCAACTGGCCAGTGGCGGCGCCAGCCCGGTGTTCGCCGGAGAGGCCGCCGGCTTTCGCCTGCGCCTGGAGAGCGATCGCCGAGCGCACCAGGGGATCGCCCTGGGCTGGCGCAACGAGCCGCTGGTGCTCAGCGACGTACCAGCGGGGGAGAGTGTCGCCCTGCAGGTCTTTCATCCGGCGCCGAGCCGTGGCTGGCTGGGGCCCGGGCGACTGCGGGTGGAGAGCCGTTTCCCCCTTGGCCTGTTCGTCGCCTGGAGCTGGCTGGACCTGGATGTACGCGCCCTGGTCTACCCGCAGCCACTGGCGACCACGACACCGCTACGCAGTGGCCAGGCTGCCGGAAGCGAAGAGGGCCAGCGCCAGACGGGGCAGGGCGCCGACGACTTCCAGGGGCTGCGGCCCTATCAGCCGGGCGATTCGCGCCGGCGGCTGGACTGGAAGGCTTTTTCCCGGGGCCAGGGCTTGCTGGTCAAGGACTTCACCGCCCTGGCCGGTAGCGAACTCTGGCTGGATTTCAGCGTGCTCGATGGCGACACCGAGACGCGGCTGTCCTGGCTGTGCCAGGCGGTGCTCGATTGCAGCGCTCGCCAGCTGCGCTTCGGCCTGAGGGTGCCCGGGGTAGAGCTGCCGCCGGCTAGCGGCGAAAGCCATCGCAACGCGGCGCTGCAGGCTCTGGCCCTGTTCGGGTGGCCGGCATGAGTGGCGCCGTGCCGCAACCCATTCCGCGCATCGCCCTGATCTGGCTGCTGGTGGCCCAGGCCCTGGTGATCCTGCCGCACCTCACCCATCTGCCGCCCTGGGTCGGGCTGCTTTGGGCCTTTTGCGCCGGCTGGCGGGTGCTGCTGTTTCGCATGAGGGTGCGGGCGCCGACGCGGATCGAAAAGGGCGGCCTGCTGCTCTTGACCATGGGCGGCATCTGGCTGTCGCGCGGCTCCTTCATCGGCCTGGACGCCGGCGCCGTGCTGCTGCTGGTGACCTTCGCCCTCAAGCTGATCGAGATGCACAGTCGCCGCGATGCCCTGGTGGTGATCTACCTGGGTTTCTTTTCCGTGGTGATCGCCTACCTGTTCGAGGACGGCCTGCTCGCCGCGCTCTACAGCCTGCTGCCGGTGACCGCCCTGGTGGCGGCGTTGATCGGGCTGCAGCAGAGCACCCTGGCCAGCCGCCCGCTGGCGACCCTCAGGGTCGCCGGCACGCTGCTGCTGCAGGCGGTGCCCCTGATGCTGCTGCTGTTCCTGGTGTTTCCCCGTATCGGTCCGCTGTGGTCGCTGCCGCAACCGGGCGACCAGGCGCGCACCGGGCTGGGCGACAGCATGGCGCCCGGGGAGATCGCCCAGCTGTCGCAGTCCGCCGAGCGGGTGTTCAGGGTGAGCTTCGACGGCGAGCGGCCGGCGCAGCGCGATCTCTACTGGCGCGCCACCACTTACGAGCGCTTCGATGGCGCGCGCTGGTCGGTCGACCCCGACACAGCCTGGAGTCCGGAGCCGGCCTGGACGCCCGTTGGACCCCGGCTGGACTATCAGGTGGTGATGGAGCCGAGCGGTCGACCCTGGCTCTATGGCCTGGACGTGGCGCGCAGCGATCAGCGTGACGTGCGCCTGGCCAGCGACTTCCATCTGCAGCGCCGCCGTCCGGTGGACCAGGCGCTGCTCTATCGGGTATCCAGTTGGCCACAGGCGACCCGCGAGGCGGAGCGGCTGTCTGCGTCCAGCCAGCGCCGAGCGCTGCAGCTGCCCAGCGGCGGCGAACCGCGCACCCGCGCCTGGGTGACCGGGCTCAAGGCGCGTGCGCCGACCCCTGAAGCCCTGGCCCAGGCGATCCTGGCCTACTTCCGCCAGCAGCCCTTCGTCTACACCCTGCAGCCGCCCACGGCCAGCGTCGATGCCATCGACGCCTTTCTCTTCGATAACCGTCGCGGTTTCTGCGCCCACTATGCCGGCGCCATGACCTTCGCCTTGCGGGTGGCAGGTATCCCGGCGCGGGTGGTGGCGGGCTACCAAGGTGGCGAATTCAATGCCGCGGGTGGCTATCTGCTGGTGCAGCAATTCGATGCCCATGCCTGGGTGGAGTACTGGCTGCCGGGGCGGGGCTGGATCAGCGTCGATCCTACTGCCCAGGTGGCGCCCGAGCGGGTCGAGCGCGGCTTGCAGGAGGCCCTGGCGGCCCAGGGCGCGGCCAGTGAATTCCTCGCGGACAACCCCTTCGCCGCCAATCGCTATCGCAACCTGGCCTGGCTCAATGAGCTGCGTCTGGGCTGGGACCGGATCAACTACGGCTGGCAGCGGTGGGTGCTCAACTACCAGGAGGATACCCAGGGCGAATTGCTCAAGCGGTTGCTCGGCGAGGGCTCATTGCAACGGCTGGGGCTGCTCCTGGCGCTGCTGGTATTGGGCGTGCTCGGGGTGATGACGCTGCTGGTGCTCAAGCCCTGGCAGCGGACCCGGGATCCCTTGCTGGCACGCTTCGCCCAGTTCGAACGCCTGCTGGCACGCCAGGGGGTGACGCGCAAAAGCGGCGAAACGGCTGGCCGCTTCGCCGGGCGCGCCATGGCGGAACTGCCAGCGGCACGCGCGGCGATCCTGGCCTTTGCCCAGGAATTCCAGGCGCAGCGCTATGCCGGTCGGCCGCAGGACACGGCGGCTCTGGCCGGGACGCTGAAGCGATTGAAACGCCAGCTGCGTGGCCGTCAGGCGCGCAGCGACTGAGGCACGGGAAGGGCGTCAGGCGCTTGCAGGGCGAAGGCTACCAGGCAGACGACGGCCGCCAGGATCAGCGGTTGAGGGTGTGCATTGCCCAGCGCCTGGGCAATGCAGCCCAGGCCCAGCAACAACAGCACGGCGGAAGTGAGGGTGGTGACCGAGCGCATGACGGTTCTCCGAAAACGTGCGGGCATCTTGCCGCCTGTCGGGCAACCGTGCGAATGCGCTCTCGCTATGGAGGCTATAGGCGCAACTGGCGGATCGCCTGATTCAGGGTTCCTGCGAGGGCGGCCAGTTCGGTGCTGGTGCTGGCCGACTCCTGCGTCAGCAGCATGGTCCTTTCCGTGACATCGCGGATGCCTACAACCGACCTGCTCATCTCTTCCGCCACCTGGGCTTGCTGTTCCGCGGCCACGGCGATCTGGGTGTTGCTGTCGCGCATCAGGGTCACGGCGGCGGTGATGTCGGCCAGGGCCTGCCCGGCGGCGCCGGCCTGGACCACGCAGTCGTCGGCCTTGAGCGAACTCTCGCGCATGAATTCCACGGCATCGCGGGTGCCCGCCTGGAGACCGTCGACCATGCGGGTGATCTCGTCGGTGGAACCCTGGACGCGCTTGGCCAGGTTGCGCACCTCGTCGGCCACCACGGCGAAGCCACGGCCGGCCTCGCCAGCGCGGGCGGCTTCGATGGCGGCGTTGAGCGCCAGGAGGTTGGTCTGCTCGGCGATGCCGTGGATGACGTTGACCACGCTGGTGATGCGCTCGCTGTTCTCGGCCAGCTCCTGGATCATCACCGCGGTCTGCTGCACGCCCTGGGAGAGGTCGGCGATGGAATGGCTGACGCGCTCCACCGCCTGCTGGCCGGCGCCGGCCAGGCGGTCGGCTTCCTGGGACTGGTCGCGGGTGCCGGCGGCGTGCTCGGCGATCTGCTGCACGGTGGCGCTCATCTCGTTGATGGCGGTGGCGGCCTGATCGGTCTCGTGCTGTTGATCCTGCATGCCGCCGCGGACGCCCTGCATGCCGCTGGCCAGGCGCCCGGCGCCTTCGTCCAACCGCGAGGCGCTGGCGGCCACGGTACCGACGACGCGGGTGTAGCTGTCCTGCATGGCGTTGAAGGCCTGGGTCATCTGCCCGACCTCGTCATGCCCGCGCACCTCGACCCGGGCGGTGAGATCGCCGTCGCGCTCCACCCGCAGCATGGTGTCCTTGAGGCGTTGCAGATTGCCGAGGATGAAGCGGATCAAGAGCTGCGAGGCCACCAGCAGCACCAGCATCAGCACACCCACGGCCAGGGCGTATTCCGGCGCCCGGGCGATGAAGATGTCGCCGAAGGTCGGGGCGCTCAGCTTGGCCGCCGCGTCGCCCACGGCGGCCTTGACCGCCTTGAGCTGTTCGGCGCGACCGGAGACTTCCAGCTGCATGGCGAACAGCACCAGCAGCAGGCTGGTGACGAAGGCGACGGCATTGACCGCCCAGAACTTGTACTTGAGAGAGATATCGCGCAGCCAGGCAAACATAGGGGGCCTCCAGTCGGCGGGGCCGCACAGCCTGGCAGGCCGGCGCGCCCCGGATCTTGACTGGCGTCAACGTCCCGCGAACAGGGGCGCAACGCCGTGGAACAAGCCCTGAGTTTAACGGCCCGCACGGCCTCGACTTTAGCGCAGCGGCGTCCTGCGCCTAGTCGAATTCCTCGACCCGCTCTGGCACGGCGATCTCCGGCAGCGCAAAGAAGGCACGAGCGGTGGCGGTGGTGTGCAGGGCGGTCTGCTCGGCCGTTTCGTCGCGCAGGCGCGCCACGGTACGCAGGATCTCGGGGAGGAAGGCCGGTTCGTTGTGGCCATGGCGCGGCTTGGGTCTGAGGGTGCGTGGCAGCAGGTAGGGGGCATCGGTTTCCAGCATCAGCCGCCCGACCGGGATCTGCCCGACCAGCTCGTGCAGGTGCAGGCCACGGCGCTCGTCGCAGATCCAGCCGGTGATGCCCAGGTGCAGGTCGAGATCCAGATAGCCATAGAGCGCCTTGCGCTCGCCGGTGAAGCAGTGCACCACCGCCGCCGGCAGATGGTCGCGATAGTCGCGCAGGATCGCCAGCATTCGCTCGCTGGCGTCGCGCTCATGGAGAAACACCGGGCGGTGTAGTTCGGCGGCCAGCGCCAGCTGTTCCTCGAAGCAGCGCTCCTGCTGCGGTCGCGGGGTGAAGTCGCGATTGAAATCCAGGCCGCATTCGCCCAGGGCCCGCACCTTGGGTTGGCTGACCAGGTCACGCAGGGTCCTGGCAGCGGCCGCGTTCCAGGTCGAGGCTTCGTGGGGATGGACGCCGGCGGTGCTGAACAGCGCTTCGCCCGCGTCCAGGCGCAGGCAGAGATTGAGGGCGTTCTCACTGTCTTCCAGGGTGGTACCGGTCAGCACCAGTTGCATCACACCGGCGGCCTGGGCCCGCTCGATCACCGCGTCCACTTCCTTGAGCAGACTGGGGTGGGTGAGGTTGACGCCGATGTCGATCAATTGCATGGTGCGGACCTTCTACAGACTTTGTTCTCTCATTCTATCCGTAGTCCGGGTGCTATCGGCGCTGTCCCGGCCAGGTCAGGAGTCCTGGATGCCGTTTCGATTCACCCTTGCCATCCTCGGCTGCCTGCTCGCCGGTTCCGCCCAGGCGCGGCTCGGCGCCCTGCCACCCGAGGCGCCGCGCCATGTCGCGGCCCGCGACCTGGTCGCCATCGAGCGTGCCGGAGAATTGCGCGTCCTGGTCAACCAGAGTCGTCACAGCTCCGGCGAATGGAACGGTCAGGCCCTGGGCATCGAGTATCGGCGCCTGGAGGCCTTCGCCCGCTACCTGCGGCATCAACCGGGGGGCCGGACGTTGCGCCTGGTCCTTGTCCCCAAGGCCAAGGACGATCTGCTGGCGGCGCTGCAGAGAGGCGAGGGCGATCTGGTGGCGCCGGGCGAAACCCTGCTGCCACCGCCGCATTCGGCGCTGATCGCCGCGTCGGTGGCGGCGCCCACCAGCCTGGTGGTGGTGGGTGGGCGCGGCCAGCGCCTGCCGCGTCAGCTGGAGCAACTGGCCGGGCGCCGGGTGGTGCTGCCCCAGGGCAGCGCCGCCGGCCCGGCCCTGGCACGGCTCAACGCCCAGTTGGAAAGGCGCCGGCTGCGGCCGGTACAGGTCGAGTGGGCCGATCCGACCCTGGCGGTGGAAGACGTCCTGGAACTGACCCAGGCCGGCATCTATCCGCTCACCGTCGTCGAGTCCGGGCTGGCCCATCGCTGGGCGCGGGTGCTGTCGCGTCTGCGGGTGGCCGATCGGGTGGTGGTGGCCCATGACCAGGCACAGCTCTGGTATCTGCGCGCCCCAGCGCACCAGCTCGCCGAACGGATACGGGCCTTCGCCCGGCAACCCCAGGCGCATGACGACGACAAGGCCTTTCGCCAGGCCTCTGCGCGCCGCTACCAGGTGCGCGATCCGCTGCAAGCCCACGACCGCAAGCGCCTGGCCCAGGTGCGACCGCTGCTGCAACGCTACGCCAAGGCTTACGACTTCGACTGGCTGACCCTGGCCGCCATGGCCTACAAGGAGTCCGGCCTGGATCCCCACGCCCGCGGCGCCGGACGCGCCGCGGGATTGCTGCAGATCACCCCCCGGGCGGCGCGCAGTGTCGGGGTGCGCAACCTGCATTCCGCCGAAGACAACGTCAAGGCCGCCACCCGTTATCTGGCTCGCCTGCGCCGGGAATTCTTTTCCAGTCCACGCCTGACCGAGCGCGAGCGCCGTGCCTTTACCCTGGCGGCCTACAACCTGGGGCCGGAGCGCGTCCAGGCGCTCAGGGCCAAGGCCCGCAAACAGGGGTTGGACGGTGATCGCTGGTTCTTCCAGGTCGAACGCATCGCCGCCGAGGAGGTGGGCATCGGGGTGGTCAACTACGTGGCCAGCGTCAACAAGTATCGGGTGGCCTTCAGTCGCGAACGAGCGCGTCTCGAAGCGCCGGCAGTGGCCACGACGAACGCCAAAGGTGCCAGGCACGAAGACGGTTGAGGGTCGCTTGACAGGGCGGTCGAGCCCTCCCTAGGATGATCCTGCGCCGATTTAAACAGCAACTTGCGGGGCGCTCCCAAATACCGCTAAAGCGCTGGACGGAACAGGCCTCGTACTACCGCCCAGCTGGATCCACGAGGCGGAATTTCGTCCATGCTACCGCTCCCGCTACGCCTTACCCCGCTCACCCAGGGCAAGCTCGCCTGTCATCCGGCCATCCTGCTCGGCGGTCCCGACCAGCCCACCCTGCTGCGTTATCTCGAAGGCTGGCCCAAGCGCTGGCCCCACAGCCGTACCCTGCAGATCCGTTTCGCCGACCGCGCCGAGCAGTTGCGCGGCTTCGGCGACGACAGCTTCGACTTCGCCGTGGTGCAGTCGCCGGGCCAAGCCGGTCTCGCAGCCCTGGTGCGGGAATTGACTCGGGTGGCGCGCCAGGGCGTGATTACCCGACGGCGCTAGCACAGGTATCCGCCAGCCTGAAGCCGCCCTTGCCGCCGAGCTTGGTGGTGTAGAGCGCCTGGTCCGCCCGCGCCAGTAGGGTCGGGCTGTCCTCCATGGCCCGCTGCAGGGCGATGCCGATGCTCACGCTCGTGCCCTGTGACACCAGGCGTCCGAGGATACGCCGGGCCAGGTCCCGAGCCCCGTCTTCGGTGGCGTCCTGCATCACCAGCAGAAACTCGTCGCCGCCCAGGCGTCCGGCGAAATCGCTCTGCCGCACGCTCAGGGTCAACACCTCGCCGCAGGCTTGCAGCAGACGATCGCCGGCAGCATGGCCCTGGGAGTCGTTCACGCCCTTGAAGTCGTCCAGATCGATATAGAAGACCGCTACGCGCCCGGACTCCGAGCGAGGCCGGTACAGGGCGCCTTCGAGCAGCGCGAGAATGCCAGCGCGATTGTAGAGTCCGGTCAGGCTGTCGTGAGTGGCATGCCAACGGCTATCGACTTCGGCCGTCAGGGCGCGCACCAGGGTGCGGTTGAGCCTGTCCAGCAGCATCCAGTTGGCCGTCAGATAGAGCGGTGCCTGCAGCAGGAACAGTCGCAGCATGGGCTCGGGCTGGAACAGGGTGGCCAGTTTCATCGGGATGTCGGTCAGCAGGATCTGCAAGAAGGCATAGCGCGGGATGCCCTGGTTGCGCATGGTGATGGCACCGTTCATGGCCACCGCCGAGGTACAGCCCAGCACCTGCAGCACCACATCGCCGCTGAGGACGCAGGCGGCCGTGCCCAGGCCCAGGGTGGCCGTCCACAGCAGCCCGAGTAGCAGGGAGACTTCGCTGAGCCGCGGCGGCGCGAGCCCTTCCATCAGCTGGATGCAGTGCAGCAGCAACAGGCGGGTGATCCAGATCAGGGTATCGAGAATCATCCAGCCGATGAACAAGGGCGTGGGATGCAGGAGGGCGCAGGTCCAACTGATCAACAGACTGTTCAGGGCCCCGACGAACATAGAGCCCCGCGAGGAAAACGGGCCGGCCAGCAGCTGCCGCAGCAGATTTTCGTCGAGCGGGTCCCGGCTGGTCACGAGCCAGCGCAGTAGGCGTTGATTAGGCAAAGCGTAAAGCGTCGGCGCTCTCATGCAGCGAATCCTTGCTTGAGAAGGTGGCGGTCCTCCGCCAGTTGCGCCCTAGATGTTGCCCTATTTATGTGACTTGAATCACATTTTTTCAGACGGAAGCGCCTGCCGAAGCGATCAGTTATCGAGGTACTCGATCTCGACGATATACCAGCACTGTTCGCCGGCCGGCGTCTGCAGGCGGACTTCCGCGTCCAGTGCCTTGCCCACCAGGGCGCGCGCCAGGGGCGAGTCGATGCTGATGAGATTCTGCCTGAGGTCCAGTTCGTCCGGGCCGACGATGCGGTAGCGCTTTTCGGCGCCCGCTTCGTCTTCCAGGGTGACCCAGGCGCCGAAGTAGACCTTGGTAGGATCGGCGGGCCGCTCGTCGATCACCTTGAGATTTTCCAGGCGTTTGCGCAGGAAGCGTACCCGGCTGTCGATCTCGCGCAGCATCTTCTTGCCGTAGATGTACTCGGCGTTCTCCGAACGATCCCCCAGGGCGGCCGCCTCGCTCACCGCCTGGGTGACCTGGGGCCGGCGCACGTTCCACAGCTCGTGGAGTTCGGCGCGCAGCCGGGCTTCGCCGGCGGCGGTGATCAGCGGCGTGCCGACGGTGCGCGGCGGACGATAACGACTCATGGATCAGCTTTCTCTCAGGATCAGTAACGGACTGGCGGTAATGGCCCGCCGCGTGCCCAGCAGACCGGCCGCGCCGACCAGCAGGGCGCCCAGCACCGGCAAGAGCAGCAGCCAGGGATGGGGTTGCCAGTCCAGGTCGAAGGCCAGCCGGTAGAGCAGGGCGCTGACGATCTCGCAACCGAGCGCCGCGAGCAAGCCGCTGGCGCCGCCGAGCAGGATGAATTCGGTCCGCCGCGCTCGTTGCAGCAACTCCCGCCGGGCGCCTAGCGCACGCAGCAGGGCACCCTGGCGAATGCGCTCGTCGAGGGTCGCCTGCAAGCCGGCCAGCAGCACGGCGATACCGGCGGCCAGCACGAACAGGAGCACGAATTCCACCGCCACGCTGACCTGGCGCAGGATGCTGCGCAGCTGGTCGAGCAAGGCGTCGATGGGCAGCAGGGTCACCGCCGGGAATTGCCGGGCCAGGGCCAGCAATTCGCGGTCGTGGCCGGGCGGCAGGTAGAAGCTGCCCAGGTAGGTGAAAGGCACGTCTTCCAGGGCGCCCGGGGCGAAGATGACAAAGAAGTTGGGCTGGAAGTTGTCCCAGCCGACCTGGCGCAGACTGCTGACTCGCGCCTCGATCTGGCGGTCGCCGATGACGAAGCCCAGGGTGTCGCCCAGCCCAACACCGAGGCTGCGCGCCAGCTCGCTTTCCAGCGAGACGCCGGGCAGATCGCCCGCGGGCAGCGCATCCCACCAGTGACCGGCTTCCAGGCGGTTGCCATCCGGCAACCCAGCCGACCAGGTCAGATTGAGGTCGCGTCGAGTGGCGCGACCGCCGCGGGAGTCGTCCTCCAGGCCTTCCTGGGCCGGATGGCCCTTCACGCTGACCAGGCGGCCCTGGACGATGGGATAGAGCGGGCTGGCGTGGGGTGAAAGGCCGGCCACCGCCGTGGCGAAGGCCTGGCGCTCGTCCGGCAGCACATTGAGGGCGAAGTGATTGGGCGCTTCGGCCGGCAGTTGCGCCTGCCAGCGCTCCAGCAGCTCGCCCCGCAGCAGCACCACCAGGCTCATGGCCAGCAGGATCAGGCCGAAGGCCAGGGTCTGGCCCACCGCCGCCAGTGGATGACGCAGCAACTGGCCCAGACCCAGCCGCCAGGCCAGGGGCGCACCCTGCATGGCCCGACGCAGGCCGCGCAGGGCCAGGTACAGCAGGCTGCCGAACAGCAGGCCGGCGACCAGGCCGCCCACCAGCAGCGCCAGGGTCAGGCGCAGATCCAGCGACAGGCGCCACATGATCAGCCCCAGGGCGAGCAGGGCGCAGCCGTAGACCAGCCAGGTCCGCAGGGGCACGGGTTGCAGATCGCTGCGCAGTACCCGCAGCGGCGGTACCCGGCCCAGGGCGGCCAGGGGCGGTAGGGCGAAGCCGACCAGGGCCACCAGCCCGGTACCCATGCCGGCCAGCGCCGGACCTATCCCGGCCGCTGGCAGGCGCGCTGGCAGGAGTCCGTGCAGCAGTTCGAACAACACCAGCTGTGCCAGCCAGCCGAGCAGGGCGCCGAGCAGACTCGCCGCCAGCCCCAGCAGGCCCAGTTGCAGGCCATAGAGCAGCAGGGCGTCACGGCGGGTCAGGCCCAGGCAACGCAGCAGGGCGCTGGCGTCGAAGCGCCGCGTGGCGAAGCGATTGGCCGACAGCGCCACGGCCACGCCCGCCAGCACCACCGCCACCAGACTGGCCAGGCCGAGATAGCGCTGGGCGCGCTCCAGGGCGTCACCCAGCTGCCGATTGCCGTCGCCCGGTCCCTCGAAGCGCTGGTTGGCGGCCAGAGCCGGCGTGAGCGCCTGGCGATAGGCGGCCAGGGCCTGGGCTTCGCCGCGCCAGAGTTCGCGATAGCGCACCCGGCTGCCGGGCTGGATGACCCCGGTGGCGGCCACGTCGTCGAGATTGATCAGCACCCGCGGCGTCAGGCTGTAGAAGTCACCGGCGCGATCCGGTTCATAGGTGAGCACCCGGGTGATGGTGAGGGTCTTGCGCCCAATGTCCAGGCGATCCCCGACCTTGGCGTCCAAGGCCAGCAGCAGGCGCGGCTCGACCCAGGCCTCCCCGGGCGCCGGGGCGCCACCCGGCTGGTCGGGCGCCTCTAGCGCCACGGCGCTGCGCACCTCGCCGCGAAGCGGAAAGTTGGCCTGGACCGCCTTGACGCTGGCCAGCTGCAGGGCCTCGGCACCCGCCGCCATGGTGCTGAAGTTGAGCGAGCGGCTGTGGTCGAGGCCGAGCCGCAGACCGGCGTCCACCTGCTCCGGTCGCGCCGGTTCGCTGCCCAGCAGCACCAGGTCGGCCGCGAGGAATTCGCTGGCGCGATTTTCCATGCCCGCGCCGAGGCGGGCGGTGAAGTAGCCGATGGCGACGCTGGCGGCGACCGCCACCACCAGCGCCAGGCAGAGCATGCGGATCTCGCCGGCGCGGAGCTCGCGCAGACTCTGGCGCCAGGCCAGTCCGAACAGCCGCTTCAGCGGTAGACCGGTGCGCCTCATGCCGCGACCTGCCGGCCGCCTTCCAGGCGCAGTTGGCGGGCGCAGCGCGCGGCCAGGCGCTCGTCATGGGTCACCAGCACCAGGGTCGTGCCCCGCTCGCGATTGAGCTCGAACAGCAGATCGCTGATGTGGGCGCCGGTGCGGCTGTCGAGATTGCCGGTGGGCTCGTCGGCGAAGAGGATACTGGGGCGCGGGGCGAAGGCGCGGGCCAGGGCCACCCGCTGCTGCTCGCCCCCGGAGAGCTGGCGCGGGTAGTGCCGCAGTCGCTCGCCCAGGCCGACCCGTTCGAGCAGGGCCACCGCCTGCTCGCGGGCCTGGCGCGCACCCTCCAGCTCCAGCGGCAGCATGACGTTTTCCAGCGCGGTGAGGCTGTCCAGCAACTGGAAGGACTGGAAGACGAAGCCCACCCGTTCCGCACGCAGGCGGGCGCGGGCGTCTTCGTCGAGGGTGTCCAGGCGCTGGCCGGCGAGATGCACCTCGCCGCTGCTGGGCAGGTCGAGACCGGCCAGCAGCCCCAGCAGGGTGGACTTGCCGGAACCCGAGCTGCCGACGATGGCCAAACTGTCGCCGGCTTCCAGTTGCAGATCCAGCGCCTGGAGGATTGGCAGCGCGCCTTCCGCGCCCGTGACGACCTTGCTAAGGTCGCGTGCCAGCAAAATGACTTCGCTCATGAGGTATCCGATGCCGTATTCGAGGGGCCCGCACGCGGGCGGCTGTGGCGAGTTAGAGTCAAAAAGCCGGACGAAGTCCAGCGCACCTTTGCGCCAAGGCATTGCCTGGCTGCTGGCCCTGCTCTGTCTGACCCTGACACCGCTGGCCATGGCGCGCACCCTGCTGGTGGTGGGCGACAGCATCAGCGCTGGCTACGGCCTGGCCGAGGGTCAGGGCTGGGTGCGGCTGCTGGAGCGGCGCCTGCAGGAGCAACAGCTCGACTATCAGGTGGTGAATGCCTCCATCAGCGGCGACACCACCACCGGTGGCCTGGCGCGACTGCCCAGACTGCTGGCCGATCACCAGCCCGAGGTGGTGGCCGTCGAGCTGGGCGGCAACGACGGCCTGCGCGGTCAGCCCCTGGCCCAGATCGAGCGCAACCTCACCGCCCTGGTGGCGCAGGCCAAGGCCCAGGGTGCCCGTGTCCTGCTGCTGGGCATGCGCCTGCCACCCAACTACGGGCCGCGCTATACCGACGGCTTCGCCCAGGTCTACACGGACGTGGCCAAGGCCCAGCAGGTGGCCCTGGTGCCCTTCCTGCTCGAAGGGGTAGGGGGCGATCCCGCCTTCATGCAGCCGGACGGCATTCATCCCCAAGCCAATGCCCAGCAACGGCTGCTGGACAACGCCTGGCCGCAGCTGCAGCCGCTGCTGCGCGACTGAACGTCGGACTTTTCCCCGACGGGGCTTTCCGCTAAGGTTGCGCGCCCCGCCGGTCCGGCCAATCGACCGCCCGGCGGAACCGCCCCTGGAGTATCCCGATGTCCCGCCTTTCCCGGTCCATGCACGGCTATCAGCTGATCCAGCCCGATGCCCAGCTCGACCTGTTCGCCTGCCGCGAGGGTCGGGTCCATATCGTCGCCCGGCAGCTGGAGCTGGGCTCGCCTACCGACCGGACCCTGTGCGGCACCCTGCTGCCGGCGCGGCCGCGGCTGCACCCGCTGGATCGCCGCGGACTGGCGCTCAAGACCCTGTGCCCGGCCTGCCTGCAGCGGTTGCAAGGCGCCAAACGGGGGCTGCCCAATCCGTTACAGGCTTTTTGAGGCCCTGCCGGACGCGGATCGAGGCGTGTACAATTCGCGCCGTCACCTTTTTGCTCCTTGCAAGGATTCATCCCATGCCCGCGCGCGTTTCGACCCTGGTCGGTTCCCTCTCGCTGTTTGGTCTGTTGAGCGCGGGTACGGCGCAGGCACTGGAGTTGCCGCTGCCGCCGCCCGGTGAAGACGTGGTCGGCGAGGTTCAGGTCATCAAGGCCGCCTACGAAGACACCTTTGCCGACCTCGGCCAGAAGTACGATCTGGGCTACACCGAGATGGTGGCCGCCAACCCGGGCGTGGATGCCTGGCTGCCGGGCGCCGGTACCGAGATCGTGCTGCCGACGCGCTTCATCCTGCCGCCCGGCCCGCGCGAAGGCATCGTCATCAACATCGCCGAGTACCGTATGTACTACTACCCCAAGGGTGGTCACTCGGTGTTCACCTATCCGCTGGGCATCGGCCGCGAAGGCTGGGGCTCGCCCATCGGCGTGACCAAGGTGGTGGACAAGATCAAGGATCCGGCCTGGTATCCGCCGGAGTCGGTGCGTGCCGAGCACGCCGCCGAAGGCGATCCGCTGCCCAAGGTGGTGCCGCCCGGTCCGGACAATCCCCTGGGTCCCTACAAGATCCGCCTGACCCTGCCTGGCTATCTGATCCATGGCTCGGACAAGAAATTCGGCATCGGCATGCAGGTCAGCCATGGCTGCTTCCGCATGTACAACTTCAATGTGACCGAACTGGTCAGCATGCTGCCCGTGGGTACCCCGGTGCGCATCATCGATGAGCCCTACAAGTTCGGCGTGAGCCAGGGCAAGCTCTATCTGGAAGCTCATCAGCCGGTGACGGTGAAGGGCGATCCGACCGAGATCGACCGTCAGGCCGCGGTGGTCAATGCGTTGATCAAGCGTGACGACCTGCTGCAGGCCAACAGCGCGGTGAATTGGAACACGGTGCGTGACGTGGTCCAGGGCCAGGACGGCCTGCCGGTGGAAATCGCCGACCTGCCTGCCGGCATGGTTACCGGTACGGTGGCCAAGGCGCCCGCCAAGTCGCTGTGAGCTGGACTGGCTGAGCGCGCTCAGCCGGCCAGGCAAACAAAAAGCCCGCCATCTGAGATGGCGGGCTTTTTGTTTGCTCCGGGAAAGGCGACTGTTGCCACTCGCCTTTCCAGCCGAGGCGCTTACTTGCGGCTGGCTTTTTCCAGCATACGCAGGGCGCGCTCGTTGGCTTCGTCAGCGGTCTGCTGAGCTTTCTGAGCGGCGGCCAGAGCCTCGTCAGCGTGACGGTAGGCTTCGTCAGCACGAGCCTGGGCGCGGGCAGCGGCGTCTTCGGTAGCGGTCAGGCGAGCTTCGCTTTCCTTGTTAGCGGTGCTGCAACCAGTGGCCAGAGCAGCGGCCAGAGCCAGGGCGGCGAATTTCAGAGCATTGTTCATCGTAAACCCCTTGAGGTAGACATCCTGTTTTAAGATCAATTTTCCAGGTGGAAAATTGCGGCTACATACTACTCATTACCGGTCGTAAGTAAACTGAGCTAAACCCGTTGAAGAAAGATTTTTTGCGGAAATCCTCCTTCGCTCCCCCGAGTTCGTCCCCGAATGCGTGCAGCCGGTATCAGCAACTGCTTGGATGGCTGAAAGCCACGAACGTTTCAAAACAAAACGTTAGAGGATGACCGGAAGTTGTCAAGTTCAAAGCCGCGCCTGCTCCCGCGTATGCCGCCTGATATAGTGTGATTTCTCGGTGCGACGGCTGGTCAGAACCTGCTTCTTCCGGAGGGGTCTGACGCGCTGTGGCTCAGTCCCGCACAGGAAGGGTGCGTTCTCGTCTTCGGGTACACCGATAACAATGGATAAGGCGGAGCCAAACCGCCAAGGAGTAGTCATGAACGAGTCCCTGCACGTGGAACACGATGAAGCCAATCATCAGTTCCAGCTTTCCGTCGACGGCCAGCGCGCCTATCTCGCCTATATGGATCTGGGCAAGCAGACGATGGATTTCTATCGCACCTTCGTACCCGATACCCTGCGTGGGCGCGGCCTGGCAGCGCGGCTGACCGAGCATGCGCTGAACTACGCCGAGAGTCGCGGCTACAGCGTCATTCCCTCCTGCTCCTATGTGGAGCACTACCTGGAGCGGCGTGGCCAGGTGACGCCGCTGGCCTAAACGGCCGCGCCATGAAAAACGCCGGGCTGAGCCCGGCGTTTTCGTATCCGCTGCTGGATCAGCTGCGCGCGCGGCGCGGCAGCACATCCTTGAGCTTGCGGTGCATGTCGAGAATGCTCTTCTCGGTCATGGCCCAGTCGATGCAGGCGTCGGTCACCGAGACGCCGTACTCCAGCTGCGACAGATCCGCCGGAATCGGCTGGCTGCCGAAGCCCAGGTGACTTTCCACCATCAGGCCGACGATGGAATTGTTGCCCTCGACGATCTGGTTGGCGACGTTGTCCATCACCAGCGGCTGCAGGGCCGCATCCTTGTTGGAGTTGGCGTGGCTGCAGTCGACCATGATGTTCGGCTTGACCTTGGCCTTGACCAGCGCCTGCTCGCACAGGGTGACGCTGACCGAATCGTAGTTGGGCTTGCCGTTGCCGCCGCGCAGCACCACGTGGCCGTAGGGATTGCCCTTGGTCATCACCACCGAAACCTGGCCGCGCTGGTCGATACCCAGGAAGCGGTGCGGGCTGGAAACCGACTGCAGGGCATTGATGGCCACGGTCAGGCTGCCGTCGGTGCCGTTCTTGAAGCCGACCGCGGAGGAAAGGCCCGAGGCCATTTCCCGGTGGGTCTGGGATTCGGTGGTGCGGGCGCCGATCGCCGACCAGCTGATCAGGTCCTGCAGGTACTGGGGGGAGATGGGATCCAGGGCCTCGGTGGCGGTGGGCAGGCCCTTTTCCGCCAGGTCCAGCAGCAGCTGGCGGCCGATGTGCAGGCCGTCCTGGATCTTGAAGGAGTCGTCCAGATAGGGATCGTTGATCAGACCCTTCCAGCCCACCGTGGTCCGGGGTTTCTCGAAGTAGACGCGCATGACCAGATAGAGGCTGTCGCTGACCTGGGCGGCCAGGGTCTTGAGCCGCTCGGCGTATTCGTGGGCGGCCTTGATGTCATGGATCGAGCAGGGGCCGATCACCACGAACAGGCGATGGTCCTTGCCGTCGAGGATGTCGCGAATGACCTGGCGGCCCTGGGCGACGGTGTCGGCGGCGAGATCGCTCAGCGGGATCTCCTGTTTGAGCTGCTCGGGCGTGATGAGCGGCTCGTTGGCTTCGATGTTGAGGTCGTTAAGGCGGGGCTGTGCGGCCATGGTGCTACTCGTCGGTCACGGCGCTGCGACAGGACGGGGCCCGTGCAGGCAAAATACGGTGGAGAGGGTGGGGCACCTTAACGCGTGTCCCGCCCGCTCACAATGGTTACGACGCTATTGGCGCGCCCGAGGGCGGGCTTTGGCGATGATCGCGACGAGGAAGCGATGGAATTGGACGATGGCACGGCGGATGCCGTCCTGCTGGCGGCGTCTGGGCGCTCGCTGCTGATCTTTACCAGCGCTGGCTGCGCCACCTGCCGCCTGGCACGCCAGGTACTGCCTGTGGCGACGTTGCCGGTCGAGCGACTGTACTGGGTGGATGCCGAACGCAGCGGGGGACTGGTGCAGCGCTATGGCGTCTTTCATCTGCCGGCGTTGTTCCTGGTCCGGGATGGCGATTTTCTCGGTCCGGTGCAGGCGCCGCTACGGGAGCCGGCGCTGGTGGCGGCGATCCTGACCGCCGCGGAGCGCGAGCCCGAGGAGCTGCCCTGAAAGGGCTCTGGTGTGCGGTTCGCAGCGTGAACCGCAATCCCCTGCTACGCTGGAAAGGGCTATCCCGCGTCGTACCGGCCTGATCGGCTGATCTGGCCAGGAGGAATCGTGATCCGCTCGCTGCTCTATGCCACGGACCTGGGCCTGTGTTCGTCCTATGTCTTTCAGCACGCCTTGAATCTCGCTCGCATCCATCAGGCCCGGCTGTATGTCGTCCATGTGGTGGAGCCGCTCGGCCTCCTGGCCTCCACCCTGCTGCAGCAGTATCTGGATGGCGAATCTCTGGATCGCCTGCGCAATGGCGGTCTGGACCTCGTCCTGGAGACCATCGAACAGCAGGTGTTCGAGTCCCTGCGCGAGGACCTGCAGGAAACCCCCGCCACCGTGGGCCTGGTGAGGGCCGTACGGGTGGTGCAGGGCGATCCGCCAGTGGTCATCCTCAAGCAGGCTCAGGAGTTCGCCGCGGATTTGCTGGTGATCGGCAGTCGCAGCCAGGGCGATGCCCAGGTCGCGCCGTTGGGTCGTACTGCCAGCCGCCTGCTGCAGACCGCGCGCATCCCTGTGTACCTGGTGCCGCTGCGCCAGGGGTGATCCGCCAGCGTCAGCCCTTGTCCCCCAGCGACTTAATTCGATTTCGGTCTAGAAAAAGCTTGAAGCCTGCTTTACTGTTATATGCTTGCGCATGGGTCAGCGAGGAGCCGGCATGAAGCTGCAACAGTTGCGATATATCTGGGAAGTCGCCCACCACGATCTGAACGTCTCCGCCACGGCCCAGAGCCTCTATACCTCGCAGCCCGGCATCAGCAAGCAGATCCGCCTGCTCGAGGACGAGCTGGGGGTCGAGGTCTTCGCCCGCAGCGGCAAGCACCTTACCCGGGTAACGCCGGCCGGCGAGCGCATCATCCAGACCGCGGGCGAGATCCTGCGCAAGTGCGAGAGCATCAAGCAGATCGCCCAGGAATTCTCCAACGAGCGCAAGGGCACCCTGTCCATCGCCACCACCCACACCCAGGCGCGCTATGCGCTGCCGGACGTGATCAGCGAGTTCATCAAGCAGTATCCGGACGTGGCCCTGCACATGCATCAGGGCTCGCCGACCCAGATCGCCGAGATGGCCGCCGACGGCACCGTCGACTTCGCCATCGCTACCGAAGGCCTGGAGCGCTTCAATGATCTGGTGATGATGCCCTGCTATCGCTGGAACCGTTGCGTCATCGTTCCGCAGAACCATCCGTTGGCCAAGGTCGAGAATCTGACCCTGGAACAACTGGCGGAACAGCCGCTGGTGACCTACGTCTTCGGCTTCACCGGGCGCTCCAAGCTCGACGAGGCCTTTGCCCGTCACGGGCTGGAACCCAACGTGGTGCTGACCGCCGCGGACGCCGACGTGATCAAGACCTATGTGCGCCTGGGCCTGGGCGTGGGCATCGTCGCCGACATGGCGGTGGATCACAAAGCCGATGCCGACCTGGTCTGCCTGGACGCCAGCCACCTCTTCGAAGCCAGCGTGACCAAGATTGGCCTGCGCCGCGGCACCTTCCTGCGCGGCTTCATGTGCGACTTCATCGGCCGCTTCGCGCCACACCTGACCCGCGATGTGTTGACCGAGGCCATGCAGACGCCGACCCGCCAGGAGCTGGAGACGCTGTTCCATGGGGTGACGCTGCCGACGTATTAAGAGGGCTTCTTAGCGGCGTTATCGCGGCCACGGCGGTCCGCCGATGCGGCCGCTGCAGCAAGTCAGACCAATCGCGGCCATGGGCCGCTCCTACAAGCACGGACGCTAATGTAGGAGCGGCCCATGGCCGCGATGCGTTTGCCCACCTACCTCACCCCTCCAACCGCCACTGCTCCAGCAGCAGCTGCGCCGCGGCCGACAACCCCGCGCCCTGGCGCACCAGGATCGAATAGGGTTCGTTGCGGGTGCGCTGGACGACCGGCAGGCGACGCAGCAGGCCGTGTCTTGCGCCGAACTGGGCGATGTCGCTGGGCAGCATGGCCACCTGGTTGGGGTCTTCCTGCAGCAAGCCGAGCAGGGTGAAGGTGGAGGCGGTTTCCACCGGATAGCGAGGAAACTCCAGCTCCGCCGCGCGGAATTCCCGTTCCAGGGTCAGGCGCATCGGCAGATTGGCCGGATAGACGATCCAGCGACTGTCGACCAGGTCGGCCAGGCTCAGCTCTGGCGCCTCGGCCAGGGGATGGCGGGGATGGCAGACGATCTCCAGCCGCTCTTCGCGCACCTCCAGGCAGTCATAGGCATCCGGACGACGGCTGACGCTGCTGCGGCAGATGGCCAGTTCGATGCGGCCGGCGTCGAGCAAATCGAGCAGGCGCACACTGGTGTCCTCGATGATCTCGATGCCGAGCTGGGGTTGCGCCGCGCCCAGGCGGGACACCGCGGCGATCAATCGCGGCACGGCGCCCATGATCACCCCCACTGCCAGACGGCCGCCTTCCCCCTGGAGGATGCCGAGCATCTCTTCGCGCAGATGGGCCAGGTCGCTCTCGATCAGTCGTGCATAGCGGATCACGCAGCGGCCCAGGTCATTGGGCTGTAGGCCCTGGTGGGTGCGCAGGAAGAGGGTGGCGCCCAGGGTGCTTTCGATTTCGTGCAGGGCCTTGGTGGCCCCGGGCTGGGAAATGGCGATGCGTTCGGCGGCCTTGTGCAGCGAGCCTTCTTCGTCGAGGGCGATCAGCAACCGTAGTTGACGCAGGCGTAGGCGAGAGGCGATGGAGCCCAGGGATGGCAGCATGGGAATAACCGTTGGTTATCACGGGATAGGGAGTTCTCATTAGGCAGGCCCTGTAGCGCCGAGTAAAGTCTTCCTCAGGCGATAACCAACAAGGAGAATGCCATGCACCTGATTCAGTTCGAAGACCAACAGGGCCAGCGTCGCGTCGGCGTGGTCGAGCGCGGCGAAGTCCAGCAGGTCCGCGGTGCCACCAGCACCCGGACCCTGGCGCTGCAGGCCATCCGTGCCGGCGTTTCGCTAGAGTCTCAGGTGCAGACCCTGGGCCTGGAGCCCGGACCAGCCTATGCCGAGCTGCTCGACGGCGGCCGTCTGCTGCCGCCGCTGGACCATGAAGATCCGGCGCACTGCCTGGTCACCGGAACCGGCCTGACCCACCTGGGCAGCGCCGCTACCCGCGACAAGATGCACCAGCAGAACAGCCAGGAAGAGGCCAAGCTGACCGACTCCATGCGCATGTTCAAATGGGGCGTGGAGGGCGGTCGGCCTGCAGCGGGTAGCGCCGGTGCCCAGCCGGAATGGTTCTACAAGGGCGACGGCGGCATCCTGGTGCGTCCCGGTGCCGACATCCCGCTGCCGGAATTCGCCGAGGACGCGGGGGAAGAGCCCGAGCTGACCGGTCTCTACGTGATCGGCGACGACGGCAAGCCCTATCGCCTGGGTTATGCGGTGGGCAACGAATTCTCCGACCACGTGATGGAACGCAAGAACTATCTCTATCTGGCCCATTCCAAACTACGCTACTGCAGCTTCGGTCCGGCGCTGCGTACCGGTGAGCTGCCGCGTCATCTGGCGGGCACCAGCCGGATCCGTCGCGGCGAGCGGGTGGTCTGGGAGAAGGAGTTTCTTTCAGGCGAGGACAACATGTGCCACAGCCTGGAGAACCTGGAATGTCACCACTTCAAGTATGCGCAGTTCCTACGGCCGGGCGATGTCCATGTGCATTTCTTCGGCACGGCGACCCTGTCCTTCGCCGATGGCGTCCGCGTCGAGCCGGGCGACAGATTCGAGATCGCGGTGCCGGAATTCGGCGAGCCGCTGAGCAATGGCGTCAAGACCGGCACGGCAGCCTTCCAGCCAGGGCAGGTCCGCCAACTCTGATAGTTGTATGATGACTGCTGACTATGCGAATGCTAGAGTGGGTATCGCACAGGCTGGTCCGGCCGCTCAGACGCTGAGCGTGCCACCCTTTCGAAGACCGCCCCGAGGCGGGTGGTCTTCCCTGAACCCCTAGGTATAAGGAGTCGAGAACAATGCAGATCCAAGGCAAGAACTACATCGGTGGCGCTCGCAGCGGCGAGGGCGAGGTGCGGGTCTATAGCATCGACGCCACGACCGGCGAGAAACTGCCCTACGAATTCTTCCAGGCGTCCGCGGCCGAAGTCGATGCCGCCGCCCGTGCCGCCGAGCAGGCCGCGCCCCTGTACCGCAAGCTGAGCGCCGAGAAGCGCGCGGCCTTCCTTGATGCCATCGCCGACGAACTGGATGCCCTAGGCGATGATTTCGTCCAGCTGGTTTGCCAGGAAACCGCGCTGCCGGCTGGCCGTATTCAGGGCGAGCGTGGCCGTACCAGCGGCCAGATGCGCCTGTTCGCCAAGGTGCTGCGCCGCGGTGACTTCCACGGTGCCCGTATCGACACCGCGCTGCCCGATCGCAAGCCGCTGCCGCGTCCCGACCTGCGTCAGTACCGCATCGGCCTGGGTCCGGTAGCCGTCTTTGGCGCCAGCAACTTCCCGCTGGCCTTTTCCACCGCCGGTGGCGATACCGCCGCGGCCCTGGCCGCCGGTTGCCCGGTGGTGTTCAAGGCCCACAGTGGCCATATGGTCACCGCCGAATACGTGGCCGACGCGGTGATCCGCGCCGCCGAGAAGACCGGCATGCCCAAGGGCGTGTTCAACATGATCTACGGCGGTGGCGTGGGCGAGCAACTGGTCAAGCATCCGGCCATCCAGGCCGTGGGCTTCACTGGCTCCCTGCGTGGTGGTCGTGCCCTGTGCGACATGGCCGCGGCTCGTCCGCAACCCATCCCGGTCTTCGCCGAGATGTCCAGCATCAACCCGGTAGTCGTGCTGCCCGAGGCGCTCAAGGCCCGTGCCGACGCCATCAGCGGTGAACTCGCGGCCTCCGTGGTGCTGGGCTGTGGCCAGTTCTGCACCAATCCTGGCCTGGTCATCGGCGTGCGTTCGCCAGAATTCAGCAGCTTCCTGGAACGCCTGGCCGGTGCCATGAACGAGCAGGCACCCCAGACCATGCTCAATCCGGGCACCCTGAAGAGCTACGAGAAGGGCGTCGCGGCGCTGCTGGCTCATTCGGGTGTACAACACCTGGCCGGTGCCAACCAGGAAGGCAACCAAGCGCGTCCGCAGCTGTTCAAGGCTGACGTGAGTCTGCTGCTGGAAAGCGACGAGCTGCTGCAGGAAGAAGTCTTCGGCCCCACCACCGTGGTGGTCGAGGTGGCTGATGAAGCCCAGCTGCAGCAGGCGCTGCAAGGCCTGCACGGTCAGCTGACCGCCACCCTGCTGGCCGAACCGGCCGATCTGCAGCGCTTCGAGGCCATCATCGGCCTGCTGGAGCAGAAAGCCGGTCGCCTGCTGCTCAACGGCTATCCCACCGGCGTGGAAGTCTGCGATGCCATGGTCCATGGCGGTCCCTATCCGGCGACCTCCGATGCCCGCGGCACTTCGGTCGGCACTCTGGCCATCGATCGCTTCCTGCGCCCGGTGTGCTACCAGAACTACCCGGATGCTTTCCTGCCGGAAGCCCTGCAGAACGCCAACCCGCTGGGTATCCAGCGCCTGGTGAACGGCGAGAACACCAAGGCCGCGATCTGATCGCGCTGTCTTGAGTGAAAGAAGACCCGGTGTCGCGAGACGCCGGGTTTTTTATTGGGTGGTGGAAAAGGCTCGCTGCTTTCCACGCTACCAGGCACCAGGCTACGGGCCGCGTCGGAGCAACCCTCTCTCCCTCTGGGAGAGGGTTGGGGTGAGGGAAGCGCCCGGCACGAGCCCAACAGAAAAGGCCGCTCCTGAGAGCGGCCTTTCTTGCATCAGGAGCAGCCTTACTTGCTGGCGAACTTGAAGATGGTCGTCTGGGTGTAGGTCTGGCCGGGATCCAGGCGGGTGGTGGGGAAGTTGGGCTGGTTGGGGGCATCCGGGTAGTGCTGGGTTTCCAGGGTGAAGGCACCCCAGTGGCCATAGGTCTTGCCGGCCTTGCCCTTGATGTTCCCCTCCAGGAAGTTGCCGGTATAGAACTGCACGCCTGGTTCGGTGGTGTAGAGGGTCAGGGTGCGGCCGGAGCCCGGGTCGGTCACCACGGCAGCGGCTTTCTGCAGATCGCCAGCGGTGTTGAGCACCCAGTTGAAGTCATAGCCACCCTGCTTGGGTTCGGCGTACTTCAGCTGCTGGTTGTCGTCGGCGATGTGCTTGCCGATGGCGGTCGGCTTGCGGAAGTCCATGGGCGTGCCGGCCACCGGTGGCAATTCGCCGGTGGGGATCAGCTTGGCGGTCACTGGCGTGTATTTGTCGGCATTGAGCATCGCCACCTGCGTGAGCACGGTGCCACTGCCAGCGCCCGCCAGGTTGAAGTAGCTGTGGTTGGTCAGGTTGAGTACCGTCGGCTTGTCGGTGGTGGCGCGGTACTTGAGGGTTAGCTGGTTGTGCTCGTCCAGCTGGTAGGTCACCTGGGTGGTCAGGGTGCCGGGAAAGCCCATCTCACCATCGGGGGAGACATAGCTCAGGGTCACGCCGACCCAGCCGTCGCCCTTGGCCGGCTCGGCCTTCCACACCTTGGTGTTGAAGCCTTGGGGGCCGCCGTGCAGGGCGTTGGTCTTGTCGTTCTGGGGGATCTGGTAGCTCTTGCCATCGAGGCTGAAGCGGCCCTCGGCGATGCGGTTGCCGAAGCGGCCGATGGTGGCGCCAAAGAATACGTTGGGGTTGTCGAGATAGCCCTGGACGTCATCGAAGCCCAGGACCACGTCTTCGCCATGGCCCTTGCGGTCGGGCACCTTAAGCGCCTGCAGCACGCCACCGTAGGTGATGACCGTGGCCTGCATGCCGTGGCTGTTGGTCAGGACGAACTTCTCGATGGGAGTGCCATCGGGCAGCTTGCCGAAGCTCGACTGCTGGCTGGTGAGGCCGGCCGCCTGGGCGGTAAGGGTGCTGATCATGAGTGACAGTCCAAGTCCGGTGAGGGCTAACGTGCGTTTCATCTCGACCACCTTTTCGGTTTGTTGTTGTGCAAGAGTGGGGCAGAGGGCCCCGAGTTCCGGAAAGAGAGGCTGCGCCAGCCCCTCACCCCGACCCTCTCCCGGTGGGAGAGGGGGTAGAGCCGGTCAATGGGAGTGGCGTGGCACTTCGGAACCGCGGCAGCCGACCAGGAAGTCGAAGTCGCAGCCTTCGTCGGCCTGCAGCACATGGTTGACGTAGAGGCGCCGGTAGCCGCCGGCCAGCAGCTGATCCGCCGGCGGTTGCCAGTCGGCCAGGCGCGCAGCCAGTTCTTCGTCGGGAATGTCCAGGTGCAGGCGGCCGGAAGCGCAGTCCAGCTCGATCATGTCGCCTTCGCGCACCACCGCCAGCGGACCGCCGGCCGAGGCCTCGGGCGCCACGTGCAGGACCACGGTGCCGTAGGCGGTGCCGCTCATGCGGGCGTCGGAGATGCGCACCATGTCGGTGATGCCCTTGGCCAGGAGCTTGGCTGGCAGCCCCATGTTGCCCACCTCGGCCATGCCCGGATACCCTTTGGGTCCGCAGTTCTTCAGCACCATCACGCAGGTCTCGTCGATATCCAGGTCCGGGTCGACGATGCGCGCCTTGTAGTCTTCCAGGTTCTCGAACACCACGGCGCGACCGCGATGCTGCATGAGCGCCGGGGTCGCGGCCGAGGGCTTGAGCACCGCGCCCTTGGGTGCCAGGTTGCCGCGCAGCACGCAGATGCCGCCGTCGGCGCGTAGCGGGTTGTCCAGGGCGCGGATGACCTCGTCGTTGCCGTAGATGGGCGCCTCGGCGCAGTTGGCCCAGAGGCTCTTGCCGTTGGCGGTCAGGGCCTCGGGGTGGGGCAGCAGCTTGGCTTCGCCCATGCGGCGGATCACTGCCGGCAGGCCGCCGGCATAGTAGAACTCCTCCATCAGGAAGCGGCCGGAGGGCTGCAGATCGACGATGGTGGGGGTGCCGCGGCCGACCCGGGTCCAGTCGTCCAGCTCCAGGTCCACGCCGATGCGGCCGGCGATGGCCTTGAGATGGATCACCGCGTTGGTGGAACCGCCGATGGCGGCGTTGACGCGAATGGCGTTCTCGAAGGCTTCCTTGGTGAGGATCTTCGATAGCCGCAGGTCTTCTTCCACCATCTCGACGATGCGCATGCCGGACAGGTGCGCCAGTACGTAGCGACGCGAATCCACCGCCGGGATGGCGGCGTTGTGCGGCAGCGAGGTGCCCAGGGCTTCGGCCATGCAGGCCATGGTGGAGGCGGTGCCCATGGTGTTGCAGGTGCCGGCCGAGCGTGACATCCCGGCTTCGGCGGAGAGGAATTCGTTGAGGTCGATGGCGCCCGCCTTGTAGGCCTCGTGCATCTGCCAGACGATGGTGCCAGCGCCGATGTCGCGACCGTGGTGCTTGCCGTTGAGCATGGGGCCACCGGTGACGACGATGGCCGGCACGTCACAGCTGGCGGCGCCCATCAGCAGCGCTGGCGTGGTCTTGTCGCAGCCGGTGAGCAGCACCACCGCGTCCACCGGATTGCCGCGGATGGCTTCTTCCACGTCCATGCTGGCCAGGTTGCGGGTCAGCATGGCGGTGGGTCTGAGGTTGGATTCGCCATTGGAGAACACCGGGAATTCCACCGGAAAGCCGCCGGCTTCGTAGATGCCGCGCTTGACGTGTTCGGCGATCTTGCGGAAGTGGGCGTTGCAGGGGGTCAGTTCGGACCAGGTGTTGCAGATGCCGATGACGGGCTTGCCCTGGAATTCATGGTCCGGGATGCCCTGATTCTTCATCCAGCTGCGGTACATGAAGCCGTTCTTGTCGTTGCTGCCGAACCACTGGGCGGAGCGGAGCGGGCGTTTGGGCGTGGTCATTGTCTTGTCCTCGGGCATTTCACGGGCAAAGCGGTCCCCGGCACGGCGCCCGTGGCGCCGCGGGGGAGGGCAGAGTCTGGGTTTAGCGCTGCTTGAAGCGGTCGATCACCACCGCCAGCAGCAGGATGGTTCCGCGGATGACGTACTGGTAGAAGGTGTCGATGTTCTTCAGGTTCATGGCGTTCTCGATGATCGCCAGGATCAGCACGCCGGCGATCACGTGGCGGATCATGCCGATGCCGCCGGCCAGGGAGACCCCGCCCAGCACGCAGGCGGAGATCACCGTGAGTTCGAAGCCCTGGCCGATCATCGGCTGGCCGGAGGTCATGCGCGAGGCCAGGACCACGCCGGCCAGGGCGCCGATCACTCCATGCATGGCGAAGATGATGATCTTGGTGCGGTCGACGTGGACGCCGGCCAGCAGCGCGGCTTCCTCGTTACCACCGATGGCCATGGTGTTGCGACCGAAGGTGGTGTAGTTGAGCAGCCAGCCAAAGAACAGGATGCACAGCAGGGTGATGACGATGGGCACTGGCAAGCCGAACAGCTGGCCGTTGCCGAACACGAAGAACTGCTCCTGGGAGACGCCCACGGCCTTGCCGTCGGAGAAGATGTAGCCCAGGCCGCGCACGATCTGCATGGTCGCCAAGGTCGTGATCAAGGCGTTGATCTTGAGCTTGGCGATCACCAGGCCGTTGATCAGCCCCACCACCAGGCCCATGGCCAGGGCGGCGGCGACGCCGAGGAAGACGCTGTCGAAGTCGCGCATCACCACCGCCGCAACCACGCCGGCACAGGCGATCACCGAGCCTACCGAGAGGTCGAAGTGGCCGGAGGCCAGGCAGAACAGCATGGTGCAGGCAGCGATGCCCACGGTGGAGATCGCCAGGCCCAGGCCACGCATGTTTAGCGGCGAGAGGAAGTTCTGCACGAACAGCGCGCAGAGGGCGAAGATGACCAGCGCGGCCAGCATCATGGCCCAGTCGTCGAGGAAGCGACGCATGTCGAAGCTGCGGCGCGGCGGGGTCAGGCTGTGGGGTTGGGCGGACATGAATAGGACCTCTTTATTGTTATCTCGACCAGCAAGGCGCGCCCTCAGGCGCGGGTACGGGGCAGGGCGAGCTGCAGCAGCCGCTCGTCGTTGAACTCGGCGCGCGCCACCTCGCCGGTGATGGCGCCTTCGCTCATCACCAGGATGCGATCGGCCACGCCCATGACTTCCATCAGGTCGCTGGAGACCACCACCACGGCGATGCCGCGGGCGGCGAGGTCGTGGATGATGGCGTAGATCTCCGACTTGGCACCCACGTCGATGCCGCGGGTGGGTTCGTCGAGCAGCAGCACCTGCATGGGCATCGACAGCCAGCGACCGAGAATGGCCTTCTGCTGGTTGCCGCCGGAGAGATTCTTGATCTTCTGCCCGGCATGGGGCGTCTTCACGTTGAGCGCGCGAATCTGCTTTTCGGCGTTGGCCTTTTCCCAGCGGCCCTGGATCAGGCAGCCGAGGCTGGCGTGATGGGCGCGGGCGCTGATGTTGATGTTCTCGGCCACACTGGCCAGGGGCACGATGCCTTCCTTCTTGCGATCTTCCGGGCACAGCAGGATGCCGGCGGCGATGGCGTCGCGTGGGGACCTGAGGCTGACCGGGGCGCCCTTGAGGCTCAGGCTGCCAGCCTTGTGCTTTTCCAGGCCCGCCAGCAGGCGCAGCAGCTCGGTGCGGCCGGCGCCGACCAGGCCGAACAGGCCGAGGATCTCGCCCTGGCAGACCTCGAAGCCCACCGGCTGCTGCAGGCCCTGGCCGAGCAGGCCCTCGACCCTGAGGCAGCCGCCGCCGATCTCGCGCGGCCGGTAGTCGTAGATGTCGGCGAGATCCCGGCCGACCATCAGGGTGATGAGCTGGTCGGGGGTGATGTCGGCCAAGCGCTCGATGGTGCGCACGTGGCGACCGTCCTTGAACACCGTCACCGCGTCGCAGATGCGGAAGACCTCTTCCATGCGGTGGGAGACATAGAGCACCACCCGGCCTTCGTCGCGCAGCCGGGCGATGATGGTCATCAGCCGATCGGTCTCGCGGGCGGACAGCGAGCTGGTGGGTTCGTCGAAGGCGATGACGCGGGCGCCGCGGGAGAGCGCCTTGGCGATCTCCACCAGCTGACGCTGACCGAGCGACAGGCGCCCGACCTTGGTATTGGGGTCGATCTCTTCGGCCAGGCCCTTGAGCAGGTCCAAGGCCTGGCGGCGCAGGTGGCCACGATTGACGATGCCGTAGCGCGCCGGCAGGTGACCGAGAAAGAGGTTCTCGGCGACGGTCATCTCCGGCACCAGCTGCAGTTCCTGCTGGATCACCGCGACGCCGGCGCGGATGGCTTCGGCGGTGCTCTTGAACACCAGCTCCTGGCCGTCGATGTTGAGGTGACCGGTGGTGGGAGCGTGGTAGCCGCTGAGGATCTTCAGCAGGGTCGACTTGCCGGCGCCGTTCTCGCCCATGAGGGCGTGCACCGAGCCGGGACGCACGCTGAAGGAGATGTCGGCGAGCGCCTTGACGCCGGGAAAGGTCTTGCCGATGCCAACGAAGCCGAGGCTGTCGGCGCTCTGGGCGGTGGTGTGTTCCAAGGCTGCCATGAGGCACTCCTGTCACAACCTTTTTACGATCTGCTGCGCGTCGGCCAAACTGTGTTGAAAAGCCTCTGGAGGGCCAGCCCCGTCGGAATGCTCATTTACTAATCGTAAACTGCGTTTCCTAAAGCCTTTTCGCCTTGTTTGTCGCTAGCTCGCTAAATCGTAATAAAGGCTCCAATATGAAAGGGGGCGGCGCCAGGACCGGCGCCGCCGGGGTCATCACTTCCAGAGGCCGATCTTTTCCAGCTCTTGCTGGAAATTGGCGCGGGTGATGAGGGTGACCTTGTCCATCGCGGTGTACTTGGGCGGCTCCTTACCGGTAGTCACCCACTCGTACATCATGCTGGCGGTCTGGTAGCCCTCTTCGTGGGGGCTGGGCAGCATGGAGCCGAAGAAGCCGCTGTTGGGTTTCTTCAGTTCGCCGATGGCGTCGGTGCCGTTGATGCCGATGCCGATCACCTGCTCGGCCTTGAAGCCGGCGCTTTCGGTGGCACGGACGCCGCCCAGCACGGTGTTGTCGTTCATACCGCCGATGATCAGGTGCTTGGCGCCCGAGGGCAGCTTGACCAGGGCCGAGGTGGTGGAGTCCATGCTGCCAGGCACGTCGAGGGTCTTCTGCGGGGCGAAGATGATGTGGTCGGCGGGCAGGCCGGCCTTCTTCAGGGCTTCCACCGAACCGTCGGTGCGCTTCTTGCCGGTATCCAGCTCGTTGTAGGTGTTGATCACCGCATAGGTGTCATCCCACTTCCAGCCACGCTTCTCGGCTTCGGCGGCCATGGCCGCGCCCTGCTGCTGACCGACCTCGAAGGCGGCCATGCCCAGGTAGGGCACGTCTTCCATGAACTTGCCCTTGGCGTCGACGAAGCGGTCGTCCACCGCCATCACCTTGAGGTCGTTGAGCTTGGCCTTGGCCACGATGGCCGGGCCGAGGGAGACGTCGGGCGGGCAGATCACGAAGCCCTTGGCGCCGTTGGCAGCCAGGCTGTCGATGGCGGCGAGGGTCTTCTCGCCATCCGGCACGGCGATCTTGAGCAGGGTGAAGCCCTTGTCCTTGGCGGCTTTCTCGGCGAAGGCCCACTCGGTCTGGAACCAGGGTTCCTCGGGTTGCTTGACCAGGAAGCCGATCTTGACCGGATCGGCGGCGAAGGCGGAGAGAGACAGGCTGACGGCACCGGCGGCGAGGGCGGCACGCAGCAGAGAACGAACTCCCGGAACACGGAACATAGCTGGAACTCCTTGTTTTTATTGGTGTGGCCAGGCAATGCAAGGCGGCGGGCTGCCGTCGTGGAGGTCAGACGACGCCGCTCTTTATTGATAGTATGATTGGATGAATGCGGGCGCAAGGAAAAGGTGACGGGATTTTTCGTCACCTCTGTCACCAGGCTGTTACATAGGGTCTGGCGCTGAAAGGCGCCGCAGAGGGCGCCAGGGTCGGTAGGATGAATCAGCCGGCGAAACGGTGGCAGGGCATACCGGCTACCGGCGCGGTCGCCGTGAGCAGGGCGCCGTCGAGGGCGCCATCGGCGGCGGCGCTGGTAACGTAGAGGGTGCGCAGATCCGGTCCACCGAAGACGCAACTGGTGGGGCGCTGGACCGGCAGCTCGACGATCTCCAGCAACTCGCCCTCGGGCGAGAAACGCAGCAGGCAGTTGCCGTCCCAGCGCGCGTTCCACACACAGCCTTCGCTGTCGATGGCCGAGCCATCCGGCGAGCCGCGCTCGTGGGGACCGGCCCAAACGGTGGGTTCGCCCAGGTTGCCGCTGGCATCCAGTGGATAGCGATAGAGGGTGTCCTTCAGGGTATCGGCGCTGATGACGTGGTTGTCGGCTGCGCTCCACACCAGGGTGTTGGCGATGCCGAGATCGCTGGCGTGACGACTGACGCTGCCATCAGGGTCGATGCGGAACAGCCCGCCCGAATGGCGATCAATGGCCACATCGCCACCCTGGGCATCGAGATTGTTTTGCATGGTGCCGAGCCAGAGCCGGCCCTGGGCATCGCAGCGCGCTTCATTGCCGCGATTGCCTGGATCGGGATCGGCGACGCAGAACAGCTCCAGGGCGGGACGCTCTGGCGGGGAATCGAGATCCAGGCGGAAGACGCCATCCGGCAAGGTCACCAGGGCGTCGCCACGGATTGTAGGCACGAAGGCGGAGCAGGGCCTATCCAATTGCCATTCCTGGTAGTGCTCGCCGCGCAGGCGGCAGGCCTTGAAGCCGGCGATGTCCACCCAGTAGAGCGCCTGGGTCTCCTGGTCCCAGAAGGGGCCCTCGGCCAGTTTGAAGCGCTGGGGAAGCAGCGGCTGCCAATCCATCGTTCACCTCTCTTGTTGTGGCAGGACGGAAAATCCAAGCATAGGAACCTGGAGAGACGCCGAGGTTGCCGACCGGGACGTCAGTCGGTATAGCGGGCGAGGGTCACCGCTGCGCTGTCGATCAGCATCATGCAGGCCCAGACGGCACGCGCGGCATCGCGGGAGGCGATGCCATCGGCAAGGGTCTTGTGCAGGGGGAGGGTACGCCGCAATTCGTCGGGATCGGCCGACGACAGGGTGAAGGAGGCCGCCAGCAGCGCGCCCAGGGCGGGCACCATCTGCTCGATGAACTGATTGTGACTGGCCGCCAGGACGCATTCGTGGAAGCGCTGGTCGGCGGTGTTGTAGTCGCCGCCGTCGAGGGAAGCTTCCAGATGTTGGTAGGCGACCTGGATCGCCTGGACCTGCTCGGGGGTGGCTCTTTCGCAGGCCCAGCGCACTGCGGCCGGCTCGATGGCGTGGCGCAGGTCCAGCAGGTCCTTGACGAAATGCGCGGGCAGGCCGCCCGTGGCCAGCCAGCCCACCACCTGGGTGTCGAACAGGTTCCAGCGGCTGAGCGGCAGGACCCGGGTACCGACCTTGGGGCCGACTTCCAGCATGCCTTTGGCCGCCAGGGTCTTGATCGCCTCGCGCAGGATGGTACGGCTGACGCCGAGTTCCTGGCAGAGGTCCGCCTCTACCTTGAGCGAGCTACCGGGTGGGAATTGCCCGGCCGCCAGACGCTGGCCGAGCTGTTCGACGGTGGAAGCGTGGTAGCTGCTGGACATGAGGGCATACCGCGAGTGGGTTATTGCCCTTAATGATCATACGAAACTTCCTTGGCAGACAAGGGATCCGTCCGGAAGGTCTCGGTGACCAGGTCATCGACCCCGGCCAGCTGCGCGATGGCGGCATGGCGGGCGCAGATCGGATCGCGATGCTGAATGGCGGTCAGGATGGCCTTGTGTCGCGGTACCAGCAGACCGAGGCTTTCATCCTTGAACAGCGCCGCAGAGCGTTCCAGGTAATCCCGTACCGGGATCAGCATGATGCTGTAGAGGTGAATGAGCAACTCGTTGTGCGTGGCATTGGCGATGGACAGATGAAAGGCCATGTCCGGCTCGGCCATGGCGGTCAGATCCTCGGCCTGCTCCATGCGCTCATAGGCTTCTTCGATCGCCGTCAGGTCTTCGGGCTGGGCATTGGCCGCCGCCATGGCAGCGACCTCCGGCTCGATGATGTTACGCACCTTGACCAGGGTTTCAAAAAAGGAGTGCCGGGAATCACTCTGCAACAGCCAATGCAGGACGTCGGGGTCGAGCAGATGCCACTCGTTGCGTGGCTTCACAACGGTTCCGACCTTGGGCTTGGATCTGACCAAGCCCTTGGCGACCAGCACTCTGGTGGCTTCCCGCAGGACGGGCCGGCTCACCTCGTAGTCTTCGCACAGTTGCGACTCGGGAGGCAGGCGTTGTTCTGGCAAAAACTGGCCAGACACGATCTGAGTACCGAGTTCGTGGACGATGCGAGCGTGTCTGCTTTTGCGCGGCAGCGGTGTCTTGTAATTCATCGAAAGGCATCCGAAGTCGTCGTGCCATCACTATAACACCATCAGCGCGATAACCGATGTTATCGCGGGCCAAGCGGCTCTGTAACGGGGATCAGCGGAAATCAAGAGGTAAGATTTCCTACTTCGTAACAATATTTTAGTATTATCAAAATTACCTTAAGAGTCGATTAATGGCCTAAATTGGGTGTTTAACGATTCAATGATAGTACGTTAGAATTTTGAGCAATCTGCGCTTCAACCGCACAACAACAACAAGTCGGAGAACGCCATGCACCCCGAATCCGTCCTCATCCGCCGGATCACGCGTAAGCTGATCCCCTTTCTCGTATTGCTCTATCTGGTCGCCTACATCGACCGCTCTGCCGTGGGCTTCGCCAAGCTGCACATGGGCGCCGACGTCGGCATCGGCGATGCCGCCTATGGCCTCGGTGCCGGCCTGTTCTTCATCGGTTACTTCCTCTTCGAGGTGCCCAGCAACCTCCTGCTGGAACGCTTCGGTGCGCGTCGTTGGTTCGCCCGCATCCTGATCACCTGGGGTGCCATCACCATGGGCATGGCCTTCGTCCAGGGGCCCAACAGTTTCTATGTCATGCGCTTCTTGCTAGGGGTCGCCGAGGCCGGCTTCTTTCCCGGGGTGCTCTACTACCTCACCCAGTGGTTCCCGGTGCGCCACCGCGGCAAGATCATGGGGCTGTTCATCCTCTCCCAGCCCATCGCCATGCTGGTGACGGGACCGCTGTCGGGCATGCTGTTGCAGCTGGATGGCGCCCTTGGTCTGCACGGTTGGCAGTGGCTGTTCCTCTGCATCGGCGCCCCGGCGGTGCTGCTGGCCTGGCCGACCCTGACCCGGCTGCCGGACGGCCCGCAGCAGGTCACCTGGCTGGACGCCGAGGAAAAGCGTTGGCTGGCCACGGAGCTGGAAAAGGACCTGCACCTCTTCGACCAGACCCGCCATGGCAATCCCCTGCATGCGCTCAAGGATCGTCGGGTACTGCTGCTAGCGCTGTATTACCTGCCGGTGACCCTGAGCATCTACGGTCTCGGATTGTGGCTGCCGACGCTGATCCACCAGTTCGGTGGCAGCGATCTCACCACCGGCTTCATCTCCGCCATCCCCTATGCTTTCGGCATCCTCGGCCTGCTCATCGTGCCGCGCAGTTCCGATCGTCTGGGCGATCGCTATGGGCACCTGGCGGTGCTCTATGCCGTGGGCGCCCTGGCCATGGCCGGCAGTGCCTGGTTCGGTACCGCGGTGCTGCAGCTGGCGGCGCTGTCGGTGGTGGCCTTCTGTCTGTTTTCCCTCACCGCGCTGTTCTGGACCCTGCCGGGTCGCTTCTTCGCCGGCGCCAGCGCCGCCGCCGGTATCGCCTTGATCAATTCGGTGGGCAACCTCGGCGGCTATCTCGGCCCCTATGGCATCGGCGCGCTCAAGGCCGCGACCGGTACCCTGGCTTCGGGGCTCTATCTGCTGGCCGCGGTGCTGGTATTCGGCCTGCTGCTGACCGGCATCGTCTATACCCGCCTGGAGCGCAAGAACCGTCGGGAAGAGGGTTATGCCGCGGAGCGCTCCGCCGGCTGACGCCCCGGGCAGGTCTCGGCGGCGAACCAGGCGGCGCCGAGACAGACCAGATTGGCCACCAGCAGATAGGCGGCCGGCGCCATGCGATCCCCCGTGGCGCCGATCAACCAGGTCACCACGATCTGGGCCGTGCCGCCGAAGGCCGCCACGCCTACCGCGTACACCAGGGAGAAACCGGTGGCCCGCACCTGTTGGGGAAAGCTTTCCACGAGCAGCACGATCAGCGCCGCGCCGCTCATGCCGTGCAGGCCGGAGAGCACCGCCAGGGTCAACAGGAAGGTGCCGGAGCCAGGCGCCTGGGTGATGAGTTCCAGGGCCGGATAGAGCAGCACCAGCAGTAGTAATCGCGGCAGGATCAACACGATGCGCCGGCCATAGCGATCACTGAGCACGCCGCCCAGGATCGAGCACACCGCCATGGCCGCGCCCATCACCAGGGTGGCGAGCATGGCGATCCCGGCCGGCAGCTTCAGTTCCACCAGGGCGAAGGTGGTCATGTAGTTGAGGAAGTACTGGGTGATGGTGCTGCCGGAGAGGATCAGCAGGCCCAGCAGCAGCGGTCGCCGCTGCGTGGCCAGTACCTCGCCGAGCACCGCCCCGGTACCTCGTGTTTCCCCTACATGGGTATCCACCAGGCCGCGCCGGATATAGAGACCGATGGGCAGGATCGCCAGGCCCAGCAGGAAGGGCAGGCGCCAGCCCCAGGCCAGCAGTTGCTCCGGCGTCAGCCAGAGCGTCAGGCCATAGCCGATCAGCCCGGCCGCCACCGCGGCCAGCCCCTGGGCCACTACCTGCCAGCAGGCGTAGGTGCCTCTCTTGTGCAGCGGCGCCGCTTCCAGGATGTAGGTGGTGGCCGGGCCGGCTTCGCCACCCCAGGCCAGGCCCTGCAACAGGCGCGTCAGCACCAGCAGGATGGGCGCGGCGATACCGATCTGCTCGTAGCCTGGCAGCACGGCGATGCCACCGGTGCCCAGGGCCATCAGCACCATGGTCAGCAGCATCGCCGGCTTGCGCCCGACGCGGTCGGCCCAGGCGCCGATGAGAATGGCGCCCAGCGGGCGGACGACGAAGCCTACGCCAAAGGTGATGACGCTGGCCATCAGGCTGGCGAAGGGATTGTCAGAAGGAAAGAACACCTGGCCGATCAGCACGGCGAAGGTGGCGTAGACGCCGAAGTCGAAGAACTCCACGGCGTTGCCGAGCACCACGGCAAAGACGCCCTTGCGGGAGTGGATAGGGCGGGAAGCGGTCATGGGCGAGGTTTCAGCAGGAGCAGGGCGCGCCCGGGAGGGGGCGCGCGGGAGGCATCGACTCAGTGGGCGAGGTGCAGGCCGCACTCGCGGTTTTCGTCACCCTTGGTGGGGTCGAAGTAGTCGAATTCGTTGGGCAGGTCGTGGGCGGTGAGGTACTGGTAGAGGTCCTTGGAGGTCCAGTGCAGCAGCGGCGCCACCTTGATCAGGCCGTCCGGGTTGACGCTGACCGGATCCATCTGGGCACGCACCGCGGTGTCGGTGGCGCGCAGGGCGGTGAACCAGACCTCGGGCGCCGTCTCGCGCAGGGCGCGGGCGAAGGGCTCCAGCTTGACCTCTTCGGTGAAGGCGGCGTGGCGCGGATCGTCCAGCCCCGGCACCGGGCCGTCGATGGCCTCGCGGTGGGCGCGGGAGCGCTTGGGCAGGTAGGTCACCAGGTTGAGGTTCAGCTTGCGCACGATCTCGTCGGCGCAACGGTAGGTGGCGGGGGTGTTGTAGCCGCTGTCCATCCAGACCACCGGGATGTCCGGCTTGACCTGGCTGACCATATGCAGGATCACCGCCTCGAAGGGGCGGAAGTTGGTGGTGACGATGGCGCTCTTACCCAGGCCCAGGGCCCAGGCGACGAGCTTTTCGGGATCGCGGCCAAGGTCGGCGTTGAGGCGGGCGAGATCGAGAGACATGGCGGGCTCCAGCCGGCAAGAGGATGCCCCCATGGTAGCAAAGCCGGATCAGCTGTGGGCTTCCAGCGTCTCCAGCAGCACCCGCACCTTGGCTAGGGATTCGGCGTATTCGTCTTCCCAGTGGGAGTCCATGACGATGCCGCCGCCGCCCCAGCAGCTGAGCACCCCGTCTTCGGCCAGCAGGCTGCGAATCAGGATGGAGCTGTCGCTTTCGCCGCGCACGTCCAGATAGAGCAGCGAACCGCAGTAGGGGCCGCGGCGGGTCTCTTCCAGCTCGTCGATGATCTGCATGGCGCGGATCTTCGGTGCGCCGGTGATGGAGCCGCCAGGGAAACTGCCAGCCAAGAGGTCCAGGGCGTCGAGGCCCGTGGCCAGTTCGCCGGTGACGGCGCTGACCAGGTGATGGACGTTGGGATAGCTCTCCAGGGCGAACAGCTCGGGCACCCGTACCGAGCCGGTCCGACAGCTGCGGCCGAGGTCGTTGCGCAGCAGGTCGACGATCATCAGGTTCTCGGCGCGATCCTTGGGGCTGGCCAGCAGGGCGCGGGCTTCGGCGGCGTCAGCCTCAGCATCTGCCTGGCGCGGCCGGGTGCCCTTGATCGGCCGGGTCTCCACCTGGCCGCGACTCACTCGGAGGAAGCGCTCGGGCGAATGGCTGAGCAGGGCGCCCCTGTCCAGTGCCAGGTAGCCGGAGAAGGGCGTCGGGCAGGCCGCACGCAGGGCCCGGTAGGCGCGCCAGGGCGAACCCTGGAAGGGCGCGCGGAAGCGCTGGGCGAAGTTGACCTGGTAGCAGTCGCCCGCGGCGATATAGGCCTGGATGGCCTCGATGCGCTGGCGATAGGTGGCGCGGTCGATGTCGGCGGCGAAGGGCGCGGTCAGGCGGAAGCCGTCGGCCTCGTGGCGTGCATCGGCAGCGAACAGCGCGATCAGGCGTTGCCTTTCCGTCTCGTCCAGCCTGGGATGAAAGGCCAGTTGGCTGGTCCGCGCCTGATGATCGCTGATCAGCGCCCAGGCATAGAGGCCCAGGCGGGCATCGGGCAGCTGCAGGTCAGCGCGGGCGCCGTCCGGTAGGCGCTCCAGGCGGCGACCGAAGTCATAGCCGAGATAACCCAGCAGGCCACCGGCGAAGGGCAGGTCCACGCCCTCCGGCAGGTCCGCTTGGCCCAGGCTGGCCAGGGCGGTGCGTGTCCGGGCGAAAAAGGCTCGCCCCGACTCGCCGAAGTCGGGTTGCAGCACTTCGCGCGGCCAGGCCGCCATCAGGTCGTAGCGACCGCGCTCGGCTACCGGCCGCCCGGAGTCCAGCAGCACCGCGCCGGGCTCGCCCTGCAACAGGGCGAACCGCACCGTGGGATCGGCGTGGTAGGGCAGGGGATGCAACTGGCAGAGGGGCATGGCGAGGTCGGCTGGGGTGGGCGGCGCGCTAGTGTAGCGAACCGCCTGGGGCGAGAGCGAGATACAGGGTGTCACAGCTGGATTGTCGACAAAGATTGACTGTAATGGCGTTCAGGCGTAGTTATCTGACCCATAAACACAAAAGGTGTCGACAATGATCGATAGCCCCCTCCAGGTCGAAGCGCCCGAGACCGACAGTGGGACCCTCTCCGAGCAGGTCTTCCGCCGGATCCGCGAGGCCATCGTCCGTGGCGACGTGGCGCCGGGCAGCAAGATTTCCGAGCCCGAGTTGGCGCGCACCTACGGCATCAGCCGCGGGCCGCTGCGCGAGGCCATCCACCGGCTGGAAGGCCAGCGCCTGGTGGTGCGGGTGCCCCATGCCGGCGCGCGGGTCGCCGCCCTGAGTCTGGCTGAGCTGGTCGAGCTCTACGAGATCCGCGAATCCCTCGAAGGCATGGCCTGCCGCCTGGCGGCCGAACGCCTCACGCCCCAGGGCATCGACGAATTGCGCCAGCTGCTGGATACCCACGAGCGCGATCCGGCGTTCCAGGCCGGCACCGGTTACTACCTGCAGGAAGGCGACCACGACTTCCACTACCGCATCATCCAGGCCAGCGGCAACGGCATGCTGGTGCGGCTGCTCTGCGGCGAGCTCTATCACCTGGTGCGCATGTACCGGCTCAAGGTCTCCGCCACCCCCAATCGGCCGCGCCAGGCCTTCGCCGAGCACCATCGCATCCTCGATGCCCTGGCCGAAGGCGATGGCGAACTGGCCGAACTGCTGATGCGCCGCCACATCGCCGCCTCCAAGCGCAACCTGCAGCACCATCCCCTAGTCACCGATCAGTCGAGGTAACGCCATGCCTGCCGTCAGTCCCGGCCAGAAATTCCGCGCCGCCGTCGCCGCCGAACGCCCGCTGCAGGTGGTCGGCACCCTCAACGCCAATCATGCGCTGCTGGCCAAGCGCGCCGGCTTCCAGGCCGTCTACCTCTCCGGCGGCGGGGTCGCGGCCGGCTCCCTGGGGTTGCCGGACCTGGGCATCAGCGGCCTGGAAGATGTGCTGATCGACGTGCGTCGCATCACCGATGTCTGCGACCTGCCGCTGCTGGTGGACGTCGATACCGGCTTTGGTGCCTCGGCCTTCAACGTCGCCCGCACCACCCGCGCCTTGATCAAGGCGGGCGCGGCGGCCATGCATATCGAGGATCAGGTGGGCGCCAAGCGCTGCGGTCATCGACCCGGCAAGGAAATCGTCAGCCAGCAGGAGATGGTCGATCGCATCAAGGCGGCGGTGGATGCCCGCACCGACCCGGACTTCGTCATCATGGCACGCACCGATGCCCTGGCCGTGGAAGGCCTGCAGGCCACCATCGACCGCGCTTGCGCCTGCGTCGAGGCCGGCGCCGACATGATCTTTCCCGAGGCCATCACCGAGCTGCCCATGTACCGCCAGTTCGCCCAGGCGGTGAAGGTGCCGATCCTCGCCAACATCACCGAATTTGGCGCCACGCCGCTGTTCACCACCGAGGAGCTGGCCAGCGCCGACGTCAGTCTGGTGCTCTATCCACTGTCGGCGTTCCGGGCCGCCAATCGCGCTGCCGAAAACGTCTACACCGCGATCCGCCGCGACGGCAGCCAGCAGGCGGTGGTCGACACCATGCAGACCCGCGCCGAACTCTACGACCGCATCGACTATCACCGATATGAGGACCAGCTGGATCGCCTGTTCCAGCAAGGCAAATCCTGACGCTCCACCCTGAACGCCCGCTTTTTCGCACAACAACTCCAAGAGGAGCGAGACGATGGCAGACAGCAAAACCCTCGGCGGCGCCGGCCTGCGTGGCCAGGTCGCCGGCCGCACCGCGCTATGCACCGTCGGCAAGACCGGCGCCGGACTCACCTACCGGGGCTATGACATCCGTGAGTTGGCTGCTGGGGCCGACTTCGAGGAGGTGGCTCACCTGTTGCTCTATGGCGAGCTGCCCACCCAGGCGCAACTGGACGCCTATCGCCAGCGCCTGGCTGCTCTGCGCGACCTGCCGCAGCCGCTCAAGGAAGGCCTGGAGCGCATTCCCGCCAGTGCCCACCCCATGGATGTGATGCGCACCGGTGCCTCGCTGCTGGGTACCCTGGAGCCGGAGCACAGCTTCTCCGACCAGCAGCAGGTCGCCGACCGCCTGCTCGGCGCCTTCCCGGCGATCCTGCTCTACTGGCATCACTTCAGCCAGAGCGGCACCCGTATCGACTGCATCAGTGACGCCCCGGACATCGCCAGCCACTTCCTCACCCTGTTGCACGGCAAGGCACCCAGCGACCTGCATGCCCGGGTGATGAACGTCTCGCTGATCCTCTATGCCGAGCACGAATTCAACGCTTCCACCTTTACCGCCCGGGTCTGCGCCTCGACGCTGTCCGACCTCTATTCCTGCGTCACCGGTGCCATCGGCTCCCTGCGCGGGCCGCTGCACGGTGGGGCCAACGAGGCAGCCATGGCGCTGATCGAGCGCTTCGCCTCGCCCGAGGAAGCGGTCACTGGCCTCAAGCAGATGCTCGAACGCAAGGAGAAGGTGATGGGCTTCGGCCACGCCATCTACCGCGACAGCGATCCGCGCAACGAAGTGATCAAGGACTATGCCCGGCAGCTGGCGGCAGAGGTGGGCGACAGGGTGCTGTTCCCGGTCTCGGAGGCCGTCGACCGCACCATGAAGGAAGAGAAGGGGCTGTTTCCCAACGCCGACTTCTATCACGCCTCGGCCTACCACTTCCTCGGCATCCCGACGCCGCTGTTCACCCCGATCTTCGTCTGTTCGCGCACGGCCGGCTGGTGTGCCCATGTCTTCGAGCAGCGCGCCGACAACCGCATCATCCGCCCCAGCGCGGACTACATCGGTGTCGAGCAGCGGGCCTTCACGCCCATCGCCAATCGCTGAACATCTCTGATCGCGGCCATGGGCCGCTCCTGCGGGAGCGAGCCATGACCAAACTTGTAGGAGCGGCCGCATCGGCGGACCGCCATGACCACGATGTAAGGAACCAAAACCCCATGAGCGCCAACGTCGATCTCAACAACCGGCCCGACTACGACCAGGTCATCCAGGACCTGGCCGACTACGTGCTGAACTACCAGGTGGAATCCCGGGAAGCCCTGGACACTGCCCGCAACTGCCTGATGGACACTCTGGGCTGCGGCCTGCTGTCCCTGCGCTTCCCCGAGTGCACCAAGCTGCTCGGCCCCCAGGTGGAAGGCACCGTGGTACCCCAGGGCGCGCGGGTGCCCGGCACCAGCTATCGCCTGGATCCGGTCAAGGCGGCCTGGGACATCGGCTGTATCATTCGCTGGCTGGACTACAACGACACCTGGCTGGCGGCCGAATGGGGCCATCCTTCCGACAACCTCGGCGCCATCTTGGCGGTGGCCGACCACCTCTCCCAGCGCCGCGTCGCCCAGGGCGAAGCACCCCTGACCATGCGCCAGGTGCTGGAGGCCATGATCATGGCCCACGAGATCCAGGGGGTGTTCGCCCTGGAGAACTCCTTCAACCGCGTCGGCCTGGACCATGTCTTCCTGGTCAAGCTGGCGTCCACCGCGGTCAGCGCCAAGCTGATGGGCGCCAATCGCGAGCAACTGCTGTCAGCCCTGTCCCATGCGTTCGTCGATGGCCAGGCGCTGCGCACCTATCGCCATGCGCCCAATGCCGGCAGCCGCAAGTCCTGGGCCGCCGGCGACGCCTCCAGTCGCGGTGTGCGCCTGGCCGACATCGCCCTGCGTGGCGAGATGGGCATCCCTGGCGTACTCAGCGCGCCCCAGTGGGGCTTCTACGACGTGCTGTTCAGCCACACCAACAAGGACCTGGCCACCAAGCCCGTCGACCAGCGCCAGTTCCGCTTCCCCCAGGGCTTCGGCAGCTACGTGATGGAGCACGTGCTGTTCAAGATCAGCTTCCCGGCGGAGTTCCACGCCCAGACCGCCGCCGAGGCCGCGGTGATCCTGCATCCCCAGGTCTGCGACCGGGTGGACCAGATCGAGAAGATCGTGGTGACCACCCACGAATCGGCCATCCGCATCATCTCCAAGCAGGGCCCCATGGCCAACGCCGCCGACCGTGACCACTGCCTGCAGTACATGATCGCCGTGCCGCTGCTGTTTGGCGATCTGGTCGCCGAACACTACGAGGATGCCTTCCACCAGGCCCATCCGCGCATCGACCAGTTGCGCGAGAAGATGGAGATCGTCGAGGACGAGCGCTACAGCCGCGAATACCTGGAAGCCGACAAGCGTTCCATCGCCAACGCCCTGCAGGTGTTCTTCACCGATGGCAGCAGCACCGAGAAGATCGCCATCGAGTACCCGGTAGGTCATCGCCGTCGCCGTGAAGAGGGCATTCCGCTGCTGGAGCGCAAATTCCAGAACAACCTGGCGACGCGCTTCCCGGCCGGTCGCTGCGCCCAGATCTTCGACCTGTGCAAGGACCAGGCAGGGCTGGAAGCCACCCCCGTGCACCGCTTCGTGGATCTGTTCGTTCTTTGAATAGAGGAGGCGACTCGACCGAGCCTGCAGGGCCATGCAGGGCCATGCAGGATCAGGCGAGTCGCCTCATGGGTGGGGCAGGGCGTGGCGGGTGGTCAACTACCCGTCGCGCCCTTTTCTTTTAGTAGTAACGGTCTACATAGGCCGGGCGTTGCTACCGACCGGCCAGGCGCCAGTGTTCCTGAAGGGCAGCGTGGACGCTCCTGATGAAGTTGTCGTCGGCCGCCGCCGACTTGCCGACGTAGCCGCCGCCTCTGTTGTAGGTCTTGAAGCGGATGCGCAGGCTGGGATGGCGCTGCTCGAACTGCTCGGGCGTCTCACCGCCAGGCAGGCGGTCGACATGCACCGCGCCGCTCTCGCAGACCCAGAGGATATGGTTGTGGTTCTTGTCCTTGAGCCCGGCGAAGAGTTGCTTGAGATCGTCCAGGCTGGGGTTGTCGTTCAGGTTCATGAGCGTGTCCTCCACAGTGGCCGTGATCAATGGAACTGGTTCATGGTGTTGTCCTTGCCCGCCGCCTTGAGCGCGGCCTCGCCGGCAAAGTATTCCTTGTGATCGTCGCCCATGTCCGAGCCGGCCATGTTCTGGTGCTTGACGCAGGCGATGCCCTGGCGGATCTCCTGGCGCTGCACGCCCTTGACGTACGCCAGCATGCCCTCCTCGGCGAAGTAGCCCTTGGCCAGGTTGTCGGTGGACAGGGCCGCGGTGTGGTAGGTGGGCAGGGTGATCAGGTGGTGGAAGATGCCCGCTTCCCGCGCAGCGTCGCGCTGGAAGCTCTGGATGCGGGCATCGGCCAGGCGACCCAGCTCGGTGTCGTCGTAGTCCACGCTCATCAGCTTGGCGCGGTCGTAGGCGGACACGTCCTTGCCCTCGGCCTGCAGGGCGTCGAACACCTGCTGGCGGAAGCTCAGCGTCCAGTTGAACGACGGGCTGTTGTTGTAGACCAGCTTGGCGTTGGGCACGACCTCGCGGATGCGATCGACCATGGCCTTGATCTGGCCGACGTGGGGCTTCTCGGTCTCGATCCACAGCAGGTCGGCACCGTTCTGCAGCGAGGTGATGCAATCCAGCACCACCCGGTCCACGCCGCTGCCGGCGCGGAACTGGAACAGGCCACTGGCCAGGCGCTTGGGCCGCAGCAGCTTGCCGCCACGGCTGATGAGGACGTCGCCGTTGCCCAGTTGGCTGGCGTCCACCTCGTCGCAGTCGAGGAAGCCGTTGTACTGGTCGCCCAGGTCGCCCGGCTGCTTGCTCACGGCGATCTGCTTGGTCAGGCCGGCGCCCAGGGAGTCGGTGCGGGCGACGATGACGCCCTCGTCCACGCCCAGTTCGAGGAAGGCGTAGCGCACCGCGTTGATCTTGGCTAGGAAGTCCTCGTGGGGCACCGTGACCTTGCCGTCCTGGTGGCCGCACTGCTTCTCGTCGGAGACCTGGTTTTCCAGCTGGATGCAGCAGGCACCGGCTTCGATCATCTTCTTGGCCAGCAGGTAGGTGGCCTCGGCGTTGCCAAAGCCGGCGTCGATGTCGGCGATGATCGGTACCACGTGGGTCTCGTAGTTGTCGATCTTGGCCTGGATGGCGGCGGCCTTGGCGTTCTCGTCGGCACCGCGGGCGGCATCCAGCTCGCGGAACAGCATGGCCAGCTCGCGGGCATCGGCCTGGCGCAGGAAGGTGTAGAGCTCTTCGATCAGCGCCGGGACGCTGGTCTTCTCGTGCATGGACTGATCGGGCAGCGGGCCGAATTCCGAGCGCAGCGCGGCGATCATCCAGCCGGACAGGTAGAGGTAACGACCCTGGGTGCTGCCCAGGTGCTTCTTGATGGCGATCAGCTTCTGCTGCCCGATGAAGCCGTGCCAGCACCCCAGCGACTGGGTGTAGGCGCTGCTGTCGGCGTCGTAGGCGGCCATGTCCCGGCGCATGATGGCCGCGCAGTGGCGGGCGATGTCGAGACCGGTCTTGAAGCGATTCTGCAGACGCATCCGCGCGGCATATTCCGGATTGATGGCGCTCCAGTGTTTGCCGGCAGTGGTCTTGAGGGCGGCGATGGCCTGAACGTCGTTCTCGTAAGCGGACATGAGTCGATCCTTCTCGATGAGGTTGGCTTGGGTACCAGTCTTTTCTCAACGTCTGGCAGCGGGGTGGCGGTTGCCACCCGGATGCCAGTCGCGAAGGCGAAAGGTCAGCCCAGCTGTCGAGTCATGTCGCCGTACGTACCTGCATGGATCCGGACGTCACCTCTGGCGACGCTGCCTCGAGCAGCGCGGCATTTCAGTCGTCTTCTCTTGTAGTGCCTCTTGAGCATCACTACGCAAGACGGCCCGAGGGTCACCCGGAGCCCAGGCGCGACCCGCATGGATAGGGGGTTCGCGTCCGGTGCAGCTAGAGATTTGCAGGAGATAGGCACGTCGTCAACCGTGTTTTGTAGTGCTTTCGTATAAGCACTACAAGAGTCGTAGAGGCGGCCAGGAGCGGGTTTGGGGCGTCTATTGCTGACCCATTGGTCGCCGGATTGAGCAAAACAGGACCGCAAGCCACGGCACTGGCCGTGACCTTGCGGTCACTCGGAAGGTGATTCGAGGGGTTCCGGTATCTGCCTCTGGCGAGAGGCAGAGGCAGGCAAAGGCGGCGGGACTTACCGGTCAGTACCGACGAACGGTAAGTCCCTTGGGCTCAAGGTGCCGTGGCGGCGGTGAGGCCGGTCAGGGTGTCGGCGATATCCTTGGTGCGGTGGGAGGTTTGGGCGGTGAGGCGGCCGGACTCGCGCAGGGCGGCGAGCAGATCCTGCAGCGAGCCCACGTCCTTGGCCTGGCCGGCGATATGGGCGCCGACCTCGCTGATGGCGCGGGACAGCTGGTCGATGTCGGCCCCGATCTCGGCGGCGTTCTTGTGGGTGATGGCCGCGAGGTTGCGTACCTCGTCGGCCACCACCGCGAAGCCCCGACCGCTTTCGCCGGCGCGCGCCGCCTCGATGGCCGCGTTGAGCGCCAGCAGGTTGGTCTGGCCGGCGATCTGCTGGATCACCTGGACGATGGACTGGATGCGCAGGCTCGACTGGCTCAGCTCGTTGGCGCTGCGCACCACCTCCTCGGCCTGGTCGGTGAGGTTCTGCACGGTGCCGTCGGCCTGGCGGGTGACTTCGCCCTGCTGCAGGATGTTGCCGGCCAGATCGTCCATGCTGCTGTGCAGTTCGCCGGAGTAGTGCCGCAGCTGCTCACCGATCTCCTGGCGACTCTGGTGCGCCTGGCGCAGGACCTGGCCCAGATCGGCGAGGCCGCCGAACACTGCCTGGATGGAGTCGTCGAGGCCCTGGGCATCCACGATGCCGGTGAAGTTCTGCCGCTTGAATTCGTCGATCTGGTTGACCACCACCTGGCTCAGGCCCGCCAGCTTCTTGATCTGTCGCCGTAGGAAGAAGGCCTTGAATTCGCCGTAGTGGGCGGCGAAGTTGTCGACATAGTCGTCGCGGAAGGGCGCGCCCTCCGGGGTGCGGAAAAAGAACACCGCGGTGAGGGTCTGGTTGAGATTGAGGCCAAGGATCTCGCCAAAGGTGGAAAAGCCCACCACCGGCGTCTGGCCGAACACCTCGCCCATGCGGGGCAGCTCGGCGTCGTTGTTGGCGCGGCGCAGGATGCAGTCGTTGAGCACCCCCACCAGCGGGGTACCGCTCTTGCCCTGCAGGAAGCGGGCGAAATCCTGGCGGGTGGTGTCCACCAGGGAGGTGCGCTTGACCATCACCAGTTCTTCGCCAGGGGCCACGTCGCAGAACAGGTGGATGCGTTCGCGCTCGTAGTCGATGCGGGCGATGGAGCGGACGAACAGCTCCTCGCCGACGCGGATGGCGAAGGAGTAGTCCGCCAGGCGCTGTTCCAGCTGGTCCGCGCGGCAACTCAGGGCCTCGCAGAGGGCGGCCACCATGCTCTTGATCTGGCCGCGGCTGTCGACCACCTGGCTGATGTAGCGTTCTTCCAGGGAGGCGGTGAGGACACTGAGGCTGAGCGGCGTGGCGCTGAAATTCTGGCTCTTGAACACCCCGAAGCGGGTGTTCCTGGCCATCTTCAGAAAGACCAGCTGGGCATGATTTTCATAGGCTTTGCGGCCATCGTGCAGCAGCGTCTGGCGGAAATCGCCCTTGCCGCCGGCGGAGCCGCCGACGAACAGGCAGGGGAAGCGGCCGGACTCGTACAGCGCCTCCATGAAAAAGGATTCCGAGGCGGACAGGCCATCGAACAGCACGAAGGCCAGGGTATCGCGGTGATCGATGGGCGTGCGCACCTGCAGGCGCTTGAGCGACTCGGTCAGGCGGGCGAGGCGTTCCTTCATGCTGCGCCGCGGTCCGCCACGGCGGATGTCCTCGCTGTCGAGCGGCACGTGCACCACCTCGGCCGAGGCGATCACCGAGGCGTCGAAGAATTGCAGCACCAGCCGGTCCCAGGCGCCATCGGCGGCGCAGTACAGGCGCTGTTCGCTGCCGCAGAGTTCGCCGGAGGTGGTACACAGGCTGATGGAGGCTTCGGGAAAGCGGGCCACCAGTTGCCGGGCGATGACGTCCAGGTCCAGGTGCGGCGAGACGAAGCCGGTGATGAAGGTGGGCTGGAGGGCGACGCCGCCAAGGCGGTCGCCTAGTTCGCGGGCGGAGCAGGTCAGGCTGAACACGCCACTACCGCCCAGGCGGGCGCGCGCGCCGAAGCGTTGCAGAAACCCCATGATTGTTCCTCTTGTGGGCAGGCTGGGAAAGGGAGCTCACCCAGGCATCGGCGCCGTTGGCGGCGGCTTGATAGGGGTGTGCGCCCAGGCCGCAGGCAAGCGGGCAACGGCATCAGAGGGCGAAAGGAGGCCGAGGCTCTGGCACGAGCCTTGGCGCGATAAGGATCGCGGCGGACGCCTTGAGGACAGTCTGACCCAGGCGACCGGCGGTCATGACGGACGCGGAGAACGGAGCGCGGCTGGACTAGTCCTGTTCGCCGTGCTCGGCGAAGGCCTCGGCGCCGGTCAGCCGACGACGCGAGTGCCCGAAGCAGTACCAGGCTGGCTGTTCCTCGATGAAGATCTCGCTGTCCAGCACCCAGTCCTCGCCCTCGAGCAGGCCTACCGGAATGGCGTAGTGCGGCTCGGCCTTGAGGCGATAGAACAGATGGGTGCCACAGTGGCTACAAAAGCCACGCTCCGCCCAGTCGGACGAGGCATGCACCATCAGGGCGTCGCTACCGCCGATCACGGGAGGCTGGGTGCATTCCACCGCCAGCAGCGGGCCACCGCTCCAGCGACGACAGGTCCGGCAATGGCAGGCGGATACGTGGGCGTTGTCGAGACGGCAATCCAGCTGGACGGCGCCGCACAGGCACTGGCCGTGACGTTCGAGGGGAAGGGACATGGCGCTATCCTCGGGAGGCAGGAAGTCTGCAGGATAGCCGGTTGGGCGCAGGGAAGGGAGGTGCCCCCGCCGCGAGCGGGAGCACCGGCGCGATCAATCCTCGCGGCTGGTGACTTCCACCAGGTGATAGCCGAACTGGGTCTTTACCGGACCCTGGACCTGGTGCAGCGGGGCGCTGAACACCACGGTGTCGAATTCCTTGACCATCTGGCCCGGGCGGAAGGTGCCCAGGTCGCCGCCCTGACGGCTGGAGGGGCAGCTGGAGTTGTCCTTGGCCACCTGGGCGAAGTCGGCGCCTCCTTCGATGGCGGCTTTGAGTTCGTTGCACTTGTCTTCGCTGGAAACCAGGATGTGGCGGGCAGAGGCTTTGGCCATGGGAGAGACTCCTGTTGAATGAGCGGGCGAGCCTACTCCAATCACCCCTGCAAGCAAACTGCCATCCGTTCCTCGGCTGGCGAGCCGTTTGGGTTGCGCCCCGGGTGCCGGGCGGGTAAATAGCGCTTCCCTGTTTTCCGGATCGGCCCGCCCATGCCTCGCCTTCTTGCCTTTTCCCTGCTGCTGACCACAGGCCTGCTGGCCGATGTCGCCCTGGCGGCGACGCCCGAGGAGGCACGGCTGGTCAGTCTGATCAACGCCTATCGCGCCGCGCCCCAGGGCTGCCCCGGCGTGCGCGCCGCCGCGCCCCTTGCCGCCGACAGTCGCCTGGCCGCCGTCCGGCTGAGCGGCCGGGATCGCCTGCAGAGCGATCTGCGCGCCGCGGGCTACCAGGCGTCGGCGGTGCAGGTGATCATGCTGGCGGGCGCGCCCACCGCCCAGGCGGCCATGGCCGGGCTGCGCCAGCAGTACTGCCGGCCGCTGGCCAGCAACGACTATGCCCAGATCGGGGTGAGTCAGCAGGGACCGCGCTGGCAGCTGGTGCTGGCGCGCCCGGTGGTGAGCGCCGGACTGGGCGACTGGCAGACGGCCGGCAAGGCCGTCCTGGCCGAGGTCAATCGCGCCCGGGCCCAGGCCCGCACCTGCGGTACCCGGCGCTTCGCCGCCACCGCGCCGCTGCGCTGGAATCCGGCCCTGGCCAATGCCGCCCTGGCCCACAGTCAGGACATGGCCGGCCGCGACTACTTCTCCCACACGGCGCCCGGCGGCGGCACCGTTGCCGAGCGGGTGGCCAAGCAGGGCTACGGCTGGACTCGGATCGGCGAGAACATCGCTGCCGGTGCCGGTTCGGTCGCTCAGGCCATGCAGGGCTGGTTGGCCAGCCCGGGGCATTGCGCCAACCTGATGAATCCGGAGTTCACCGAGATGGGGGCGGCCTACGCCTTGAATCCGCGCAGCACCCACAGTCTCTACTGGACCCAGGTGTTCGGCCGGCCGCGCTAGGTCGGGTACTCGGCGATCTCGATGAGGTTGAGATCGGGATCGCGGACATAGACCGAGCGGATCGGTCCGGTGGCGCCGGTGCGTGCCACTGGGCCTTCCAGGATCGGCCAGCCTTCGCGTTGGAGATGGGCGATCACGGCGTCCAGCGACTGGTGGGCGATAAAGCAGAGGTCGAGGGCGCCCGGCACCGGCAGGTGCGCCTTGGGTTCGAATTCGTGCCCCCGCTCATGCAGATTGATCTTCTGGTTGCCATAGCGCAGCGCCTTGCGCCCCGCACCGAATACCTCCAGGCGCATGCCCAGCACCCGGGTGTAGAAATCCTCGCAGGCGGCGAGGTCCGTGGTGGTCAGGACCAGATGATCCAGATGATCGATCAGCATGGCGGTCTCCGCGACCGGACTGGTCTTTCACTGTGCCAGTCCCGGGCGCGGCGCACCATCACTTGGCGTGGGCCTTGATCCAGCGATTGAGCTGATCGATCTCCTTCTGCTGGGCCTGGATGATGTCCTCGGCCAGCGTGCGCATCTCCGGGTCCTTGCCGTGCTGGAGCTGGTAGCGGGCCATGTCGACGGCGCCCTCATGGTGGGCCAGCATGCCCTTGGCGAAGGCCAGATCCGGGTCCTTGGCCTTGAGGCCTTCTTCCATGCCCTGGTGCATGGCCTCCATGCTCTTCTGCATGTCCTGGTGGTTCTGGTGCTGGGTTTCGGCGGCCTGGGCGACGCCGCCCGCCAGCAGGGTGAGGGCGAGCAGGGTGGAGGAAAGGACAATACGCATGTTCGGACTCCTGACTGGGCTGATGACGCCGAGGCTAGAGCTTGCCCCTGGGGTAAGGTCAAATCATCCGGCGCGTTTCGCTGGTAGCCGGCGCCGGGTAAAAGGTTTCGCGATGTTTTGTCGCAGCGCCAGGCGGTCGGCGCGCTGAACCCTGGGCGAAAAAGCGACGCCGATCAGGCAGTTGGCCGCTTCGACCAGGCGATCGCCATCACTGGGCGCAACTGCGAGAGGTTGTGATGGTCCGACGCAGCAGCGTAGAATTTTTACTACATCCAATTCCAATCTCTACCTACAGCAGACTTCTCGCTCGCGACCCGGCGTCGCAGGCGGGCCAAGCCTTTGCTCGTGGGTTTTCGTCGTCGGCTTTCTGACCGGAAGTCGCTATCCACCCCTTCGCTCTGGAGTAGAAGACCCCCCATGGATGCTACCGCCGAAGCCCGGAAGCCCAGCTGGTCCGGTGTCATCGCCCTGGCCCTGGCCGCCTTCATCTTCAACACCACGGAATTTGTCCCGGTGGCGCTGCTCAGCGACATCGGTCGCAGCTTCGACATGCGTCCCTCGCAGGTCGGGCTGATGCTGACCATCTATGCCTGGGTGGTCGCCCTGATGTCGCTGCCGATGATGCTCGCCACGCGCTCCATCGAGCGACGGCGGCTACTGATGTTCGTCTTCGCGGTGTTCGTCGCCTGCCACGGCCTGTCCGGGGTGGCCTGGAGCTTCGAGGTGCTGGTGGCCAGTCGCATCGGCATAGCCTTCTCCCATGCGGTGTTCTGGTCGATCACCGCCTCGCTGGCGGTGCGCATCGCCCCGGTCGGCAAGCAGACCCAGGCGCTCGGCCTGCTGGCTACCGGTACCTGCCTGGCCATGGTGCTGGGCATCCCGTTGGGCCGGGTGCTGGGCGAATTGTTGGGCTGGCGCTACACCTTCGTCGCCATCGCGGCGCTGGCGGTGGGCACGGTGCTCTGGCTGGCGCGCAACCTGCCGCTGCTGCCCAGCGAGAATTCCGGTTCCCTGGCCAGCCTGCCGGTATTGTTCAAGCGCCCCGCGCTGCTGTGCATCTACCTGCTCACCACCCTGGTGGTGACCGCCCATTTCACCGGCTACAGCTATATCGAGCCCTTCGCCGTGGAAGTGGCGGACATGGGCGGCATGCAGATCACCGCCTTGCTGCTGCTGTTCGGCGGTTCCGGGGTCATAGGTTCGCTGCTGTTCAGCCGCTACAGTCTGAGATTCCCCAATGGCTTTCTGGTCGCGGCCATCGCCGGCATCGCCCTGTCGCTGCTGTTGCTGCTGCCCTTCGCCTGGAAGAGCTTCATGCTGGAGGGCCTGAGCGTGGTCTGGGGCATCGCCATCATGAGTTTCGGCCTGGCGCTGCAAGCCAAGGTGCTGGCCCTGGCCAAGGACGCCACGGACGTCGCCATGGCGCTGTTCTCCGGCATCTACAACGTCGGCATCGGCGGCGGCGCCCTGCTGGGCAGCGTGGTGGGGACCCATGTCGGCATGCCCTACGTCGGCCTGGTCGGCGGCAGCCTGGCGGTGGCCGGCCTGCTGTTCGCGGTCTTCATGACCCGCCGCTACGCCGAGCAACTCAACGCCAATCCGCTGTAAGGCTTGCGGGCGCCTCCTCGACGAGGCGCCCCGGGTACGCGACCCAGGGGTCGCGAACTGTCTACCGGGCCGCGCCCGTCAGTCGTGGAGCGGCCCGAGACGAAGCGCTAAGCTGCGGGCTCCTGGCGCCTTGGCCAGGCTGCCGGATGCGCTCGCCATGAATCGACTGCTGTTCAATCTCTTCGTCTGGACCAAGGTGCCCATCGCCAAGATCGCCGGCCTGCGCCTGCGCCAGCTGGACGATGCCGGCTGCCAGATTCAGGTCATCCATGGCTGGCTGAACCAGAATCCCTTCAAGAGCATGTTCTGGGCGGTGGAGGGCATGGCGGCGGAATTTTCCACCGGCATCCTCGCCGACCGGCACATCCGCCGTTCCGGTAGTCGCTACGCCATGCTGGTGGTGGCCATGAGCGCCCGCTTCACCAAGAAGGCCGTGGGCACCCTCGTCTTTCGCTGCGACCAGGGCGAGGCCATCGCTGCGGCGCTGCGGCTGGCCCGGGAGACGGGCGAGCCCCAGGTGCTGCAACTGCGCAGCGTCGGCACCGACGAGAGTGGCGAGCAGGTGGCGGAATTCTTCTTCACCTGGAGCTTCAAGGCGCGGCTGCCGGTGGCGACGTCTCGGTAAGAGCGGCCGGCCGGTAGCGTGAAAATCGCGTAGCGTTTTCTACTGACAAGCCCAACGCAAGACGGTGGAAGGCCGCGCCGTTATCCACCCTCCGCGGCCAACCGCCCCCTCTCCCGGCGGGAAAGGGGGAGAGGTGATCGCGGGTAGGGGTGTCCACGTTGGGCTTCGCTGCGCTCAGCGCCAACCTACGAAACTAACGCCCGAAGCGCCCACCCCGGCGCTCCCCACGCCCCTGGCGCCGGCCGCCCTTGCCCTGACCCTTCTCCTGGCCCCGCGGCCGACGGCGGCGCGACAACTCGCGGGTGATGGCGTCGTTGAGCAGGTCGCGATGCTCCTGGCCGCGTTCCAGGGCGGGAAACAGTTCGGGCAGGCTGCGCGCCAGGTGCAGATAGGTTTCCACCACGTGCAGAGCGCTTTCCAGGCCGGCGAGATCGGTTCCCAGGGGGATGCGCGGCAGGTCCACCGGCTCGCCCCGGGCCACCATGCGCAGCCAGCGCTGGGCCTGGCCGCTGGCCGGGCCTTCCAGGCCGCCGCGGATCGGCGTGCAGGCGAAGATCCAGCGCAGCTGGAAATCGATGCCGGGCAGGTCGATCAGCTTGATCCACTCGGCCAGTTCCTCGGGCAGCACCGAGACGAAGGCATCGCCATAGTTGATGTTGCGGTTGAAGGTCAGCCAGGTGCGCAGCAGGCTGGGCTCTTCCATGAAGTCGGACAGGGCGCGCAGGTGCTCCAGGCTCGGCCGCACCTGGAATTGGTGCAGGTCTACCGGATCGTCCGGGCTGTGGAACAGCCGCTTGATGTTGCGCAGCACATGGGGTTCCAGCGCGGTGATCTCGCCTTCGGCATGATGGCCGAAGCGCCCGGCGCGGCCGCCGATCTGCTTGACCTCCTGCACCCGTAGCGGGCGATTCTGCACCCCGTCGAACTTCTCGTCGGTGTAGAAGCACAGGGTATGGGCCGGCAGGTTGAGGCCCATGCCCACCGCATCGGTAGCCACCATGATCTCGGTCTCGCCGTCACGGAAGCGCCGCGCCTGCTCCCGCCGTACCTCCGGCGAGAGGGCGCCATAGACCACCGAGACCCGGCGGCCGGCCATCTCCAGCAGGCCCTTGAGTTCCAGCACCAGCCGCCGGCTGAAGGCCACCAGCAGCGACCCGGGTTCCAGGCGTTCCAGGGTGGTGGCGTGGCGCGCCACCGTGACCGGCGACAGGCGCTTGGTGGGCTTGATCTCAAGGCGGTCCTCGCACAGCTCGCAGAGGGTGCGCAGCGAGGGTTCGATCAGCGCCGGACCGGTCATCAGCAGGCGCTTGGTGTGGGCGCTGACCAGGGCATCAACCCAGGCCCAGCCGCGTTGCGGATCGGCGAGCATCTGCACCTCGTCGACCACCACCACTTCCCATTGCTGGCGTCGGAAGCGGGCAAATTCCTCGACGGTGCAGCAGAAATGGGTGGCACCCGGGCGGATGATCTCTTCCTCGCCGGTGACCAGGGAGCAAGGCACACCGAGGGATTCCAGGCGCTCCTGGTTCTCCAGCGCCATCAGCCGCAGCGGTGACAGGTAGATGGCGTGGGTCACCGCCGCCATGGCCTCGATGGACCTGTGGGTCTTGCCGCTGTTGGTGGGGCCAAGCAGCGCGGTCCAGGTGCGGGTCAGGCGCCGGGCCGGATAGTTCTGGTGGTACTGGCCGAAGCGCGGATTGTTTTCCAGCAGCACGGCGAAGGCCATCTTCTCGCGCTGCTGGCGCACGGCGTGGCGCAGGGCGCGACGCAGCTTGTCGCTCTCCAGGCGCATCAGCTCCTGCAGGCGCGGTGTGCCGAGCTGGTGCAGATCGAAGTCCAGGATGTCGGCTTCGCCCACCAACACGGCGAAACGCTCGCGCAATTCCCCCTCCGCGGCGGCCTTGAGCGCGGCCACATCGGCGTCGCCAAGCAGACGCCCCTGGTTGGCCGCCAGCCGCCGAGGGATCTCCAGGCGGATGTCCTCGTGGGTCAGCACCACGTTGAATCTCAATTCGTGGCGTGTCTCGTTGAGCACCTCCACCGCGCGCGGCAGGAAGTCGTCCAGGCGGATCAGCGCCTGGGGTACCCGCTCCAGCACGCGCTGGCGATCCTCCTCGGCCATCTCGGCGAAGGGCGCCGCCAGGACGCCGAGGCGCTCGCGCACGGCATCGCCCAGGCGCTGGCCGACCGTCGCGGCAAAGGTCTCGGCCGAGTCGCTGTCGGCCAGATTCAATGCCCAATGGGGTTCGAGCAATTCGCCCGCCGCGCCGCCGGTGAAGAGCTTTTCGCTGCCGAAGACGTCCACCGGATAGCCGAAGGTCTTGCTGGCACTGAGCAGTGCCTGGCCCAGCAGACGGTCGGGATCGGGTGCACTGCCGGCGCCCACCGCCGCGGCCTCGTCGAGACCCAGCCAGAAGGCCTTGGCGATACGGCCCAGGTGCGGCAGGGGATAACCCGAGTAGGGTTTGAACCAGAGTTCCTGATGCTGTTGCCTGGCGACGAAGTCGGGATGGGTGCGGCCGGCCCAGTCGAGGAAGCGTTGCAGGCGTTCGAGGCGGCGTTGCTTGCGGAGGCGGTGATCGCTCATGCGAGAAGAGGCTTTCCAGGGGGACTATTAGGACATGGGACCCTGGCCGGAGCCACGGGGTCACCGCGTGGTGCGCCGTTCGGCAGATAGGGGGCACCGCCAAGGCCTTGGCGCAGTCTCCATCAAGAGGGTGGCGTCCGTCACCCACTCTTCCTCTCCTGTTCTGGATCACGCCACCCACATGACTTTTCTCGTCTGGGTCGGGGTATTGGGATCGTTGTTGATGATCCTCGCCCTGACCTCCGCCTATTTGCGCTGGCTACCGGTCACCACCTCGGTGGTCTGTCTGGCCTTTGGCATGCTCATCAGTCCCATCGGCCTGGGGCTGGCCGAGGTCAACTTCCAGCAATCGGCGACCTGGATCGGCCACCTGACCGAGGTGGCGGTGCTCTTTTCGCTGTTCGTCAGCGGCCTCAAGCTGCGGCTGTCCTTCCATCGTTCCTCCTGGCACGGCGCCTATCTGCTGGCCGGGCCGGTGATGATTCTCAGCATCGCCGGCGTCTGCCTGGTCGCTCACTACCTGCTCGGCCTGCCCTGGGGCGTGGCCTTGCTGATCGGCGCCATCCTCGCGCCCACCGATCCGGTGCTGGCCGGGCTGGTGCAGGTCAACCACGCCCAGGATTTCGACCGGGTGCGCTTCGGTCTCTCCGGCGAGGCAGGCCTCAACGACGGCACCGCCTTTCCCTTCGTCCTGCTCGGCCTGTTGTTACTGCAACATGGTCAGTTGCAATGGGACTGGACCCTGGAGTGGTTTCTCAAGAGCGTGGTCTGGGGTGTACCGGCTGGGCTGCTGCTGGGCTACTTCATGGGCAAGGGCGTGGGTCGGCTGATGATCTATCTACGCACCCGGCATGGCGACAGCACCATCTCGCCCAACGACTTCCTCGCCCTGGCACTGATCGCCCTGTCCTATGTGCTGGCCGACGAGATCGGCGCCTTCGGCTTTCTCGCGGTGTTCGCCGCCGGCCTGGGTTTGCGCCAGGCGGAAGTCCAGACGTCGGGGCATGCGGAAACGCCTTCCGAGCACCTGGCGCAGCCGGTGATCGGGCATCTCACCGGCGCACCGGAGCACGCCACGGTCGCCAAGGCGGAGGACATCGAGGAGCCGCGCATGGCCGCCGGGGTGATGATGGGCGACATGCTGGCCTTCGGCAGCCTGGTGGAACGCTCCTTCGAGGTGCTCCTGGTGACCCTGCTGGGCGTGGTGCTCATCACCCACTGGGACAGCCGCGCGCTGCTCCTAGGCGCCTTGCTGTTCGTGGTCATTCGCCCGCTGGGAGTGGCGACCATGCTGCCCTTCACCCGCATCGATCGCCAGCAGGGGGCACTGATCGGCTGGTTCGGCATCCGCGGCATCGGTAGCCTGTATTATCTGTGCTACGCGCTCACGCATCACGTCACGGCCGACTGGGCCGGGACCATCGTCGACCTGACCCTGTCGGTGGTGGCCTTGAGCATCGCGGTCCACGGGATTTCCATCCAGCCGCTGCTCGACCGCTACGAGCGCCTCACTGCCCGTCGCGAGGGCTCGGCGAGACCCTGAGCCCGTTTGCGACCCATACCGGAGGACGCATGTATCACGGTGAACGTCTCAATGCCTGGACCCATCTGATCGGTGCCCTGCTGGCCCTGGCCGGTGCCGTCACCCTGGTGGTGCTGGCCAGCCTGCAGGGGGATCCCTGGCGCATCGTCAGCGTGGCCATCTATGGGGTGGCGCTGGTGATCCTCTACAGCGTCTCGACCCTCTACCACAGCGTGAAGGGGCGGGCGAAACGCCTGCTGCAAAAGCTCGATCACCTGTCGATCTATCTGCTCATCGCCGGCAGCTACACGCCGTTCTGCCTGGTGACCCTGCGCGGGCCCTGGGGCTGGACGCTGTTCGGCATCGTCTGGGGCCTGGCGCTGATCGGCATGGCGCAGGAACTCAAGCCGCGTTCGGAAGCACGCATCCTGTCGCTGGTGATCTACGCCGTCATGGGCTGGATCGTGCTGGTGGCGGTGGGGCCGCTGCTGGATCGCCTGGGCGGTGAAGGCTTCGCCTGGCTGGTGGCCGGTGGGGTGCTCTACACCGTCGGCATTCTGTTCTTCGTCTTCGACGATCGCTTCCGTCATTGGCATGGCATCTGGCACGGCTTCGTCATGGCCGGCAGCGCCCTGCACTTCGTCGCCATCCTCAGGTATGTGCTGCCGGCGCCCTAGGGCGGTCTTGAGGGGTTCGTCACAGATATGGCGGCCTATGGCCATCGGTGGCGAACCCTTGGGTGGCTGTTTGGTTCTCAGATAGCTGAACCCATTCCCAGTGCGTTGCTTTCCCCAAAACGAAGAAGAAGAGGAAGGTGAAACGTGTTCAGCCGTCCCAGATTTCTTGTATTGCTCTTGTTGCTCGCCTGCAGCGCCTGCCAGGAAAAGGACGCCAAGACCGTCGCGGCGCCGATCAAGAAGGACGCCAGCTTCGAACAGCGCGGCAAGGCGTCCTTCTATGCGCGCAAGTTCCACGGCAGGGAAACCGCCAGTGGCGAGACCTTCAACAACAACGAACTGGTCGCCGCCCACAAGACCCTGCCGCTCGGCACCCGGGTCAAGGTGACCAACCTGGAAAACGATCGCGCCGTGGTGGTACGCATCAATGACCGCGGACCCTATATCCGGGGTCGCATCATCGACCTCTCACGGGCCGCTGCGCGGCGGGTGGACATGGTCGACGACGGCACCACCGCGGTAAAGGTGGAAAAGCTGGATTAACGCCACTCAGTGTGGCCAGACCATCTGGTCTTTGCCCTGGCGTTTGGCCTGATAGAGACCTTCGTCCGCCCGCCGCAGCAGCTCGTTGAGAGAAACTTCCGGGTCGAGCCGAAGCGCCCCGGCACTGAAGCTGATGCCCAGAGGGGCGGCGGCGGCCAGGCGGTTACGCAGGACTTCCAGCAGGTGGCTCACCCGCGCATCGTCCAGGCCGCGGATCAGCAGGCCGAATTCCTCGCCACCCAGGCGACCGACCTGCAGCCTCGGATCGAGCTGATCGATTTCCCGCGCCGTGGCGACCAGTACCTGATCGCCGACCTGATGACCGTGCCGGTCGTTGATCTCCTTGAAGTTGTCGATATCGAGCATGACGAAATGCGCAGGCGTCTGCCCGCTCTCGCCGCGAGCCTCGTCCAGCTGCTGCAGGAGCTTGCGGCGATTGGCGATCCCGGTCAGTTCGTCGGTTTCCGCCAGGATCCGATAGCGCTCCTTGAGAATGAAGGTCCGTCGCATCCATTGGCTGTTGGCGTGGTTGTAGGCGATGCCGATGGCCAGGGTGGCACTAGCCAGCAACCAGACCAGGTGTATTGGCATGGCGGTGGGAACCAGCTGGGTCTGACCGATGAACAGGATGAAGGCGGCGCCGGCGAGGGTGATCAGGTAGTGGGAGAGGCGATAGGTCATGCCGCAGGTGCCCAGGACGATGATCACGGCGATGGGCAGATTCCAGTAGTGGCCCACGGCGCCGCCATCCTGGATCTGGATGCGAAAGGCGAGGGCGAGCGCCCAGATGTTGCCGGTAAAGGTAAGACTCATCATGCGCGCGCTGCGTGCAACGCTGAGCAGGGCGCTGATCGCCAGCAACAGCAGCATCACGGCGAAGTAGCGCGGCTTGTAGGGGCTGCCGATCAGCGGATTGCTCCACAGACTCAGCGGCCACAGCGCCAGCATCAGAGGCTGCAATACCTGCAGGGGGGTGCGCAGCACCCGCCGGACATGCTGTTCATAACGAATATCGTCGTCCATCGACATCTCGGAACGGGGTAAGGCCGATGGGCGATGGCAAATCGGCAGGCGTTTCGGCCAAGAGGTGCGCCACTGTAATGGCTAAGTGCTATCTCTTCCAGTGGCTCGGCGGTGCTATGGCGCGGTTTAGAAGGGTTTCCGGCGAATGGCCTGACTGTATGGCTGGCCTGGCGCAGCACTGTATCTGGCCAACTCGCCTGGATGAGACCGAGACTCTCGGCTCACCCCGCGCACCTGGTAGCCCCATGCACCTCGCCATCCTGACCTTCGACGGCTTCAACGAACTGGACTCCCTGATCGCCCTGGGCATCCTCAATCGCATCAAGCGTTCGGACTGGCGGGTGTCGCTGCTGGCGCCCACGCCCTGGGTGACCTCCATGAATGGCGTCCGTCTGGAGCGGCAGGCCGGCCTCGACGAACTGGCCGACTGCACCGCCGTACTGGTGGGCAGCGGCAACCGGACGCGTGAACTCGCCCGGGATGCTGTCCTGCTGGAGCAGCTTGCCGTGCTCGATCCCGTGCGCCAGCTGATCGGCGCCCAGTGCTCCGGCACCCTGTTGCTGGCGCGTCTCGGCCTGCTCGACGGCGTACCCGGCTGCACCGATCTCACCACCAAGCCCTGGGTACAGGAGGCCGGCATCGAGGTACTGGCACAGCCCTTCTTCGCCCGCGGCAATCTGGCCACCGCCGGTGGCTGCCTGGCCTCCAGCTACCTGGCGGCCTGGGTCATCGCCCGGCTGCTGGGCCGCGAGGCAGCTGCCGAGGCGCTGCACTATGTAGCTCCGGTGGGTGAGAAGGAGGACTATGTGGCGCGTGCGCTCGGCAACATCGAGCCCTATCTCGACCATGAACCCCTGGAGGTCGCCTGCGCATGCTGAAGGTCCTTGGCCGCGTCTCTTCGATCAACGTGCGCAAGGTGCTTTGGTGCCTCGATGAACTGGGCCTGGGCTATGAGCGTGAAGACTGGGGCGCCGGTTTTCGCTCGGCGCAGTCCGCCGACTACCTGCAGTGGAATCCCAATGGCCAGATCCCGGTCTTGCTGGACGGCGACTTCGTGCTCTGGGAATCCAACAGCATCCTGCGCTACCTGGCCAACGCCCGGGGCGGCGAGGCGTTGTATCCCGCCACACCGCGGGCACGGGCACGGGTCGATCAGTGGCTGGACTGGCAGGCCAGCGAACTCAATCCGGCCTGGAGCTACGCCTATCTGGCCCTGGTGAAGCAACAGCCACCGCAGCCCGATCCGCAGCGCCTGGCGCAGGGCATCGCCACCTGGAACGGGCGTATCGCCATTCTGGAGGCGCACCTGGCGCAGCACGGCCCCTATGTGGTCGGCGAGCGCTTCAGCCTGGCCGACATCGCCCTGGGGCTGTCGCTGCACCGCTGGCGCAGCACCCCCATGAAGCGGATCGCGGCACCAGCCATCGAGGCCTATCTTGCGCGCCTGGCCACGCGACCGGCCTGGGCCTGCTATGCCAGTGATGCCACGCCCTGAGCAGCCCGCCGGGCAGCGCCGGCAGGCGCCGCTCGCACGTCAGGCGAAGACGAAATACTTGCGCACCGTCTCGACCACTTCCCAGGTGCCCTTCATGCCGGGTTCGACGACGAAGATGTCGCCGGCCTTGAGGTGGATGGGTTCCTGGCCATCGGGGGTGATGATGCAGTAGCCCTCCTGGAAGTGGCAGTACTCCCACTTCACGTAGTCGACGCGCCACTTGCCGGGGGTGCAGATCCAGGTGCCCATGATCTTGCTGCCGTCATCGGAGGTGTAGGCATTGAGGTTGACGGTATGGGGCTCACCCTCGATGCGCTCCCACTTGCAGGCATCGACCACGGGCAGGGGTTGGGTGTCGCGCAGAACGGTGATGGGCGGGTTGGCCATGGCGGCTCTCCTGGTGATGGAAGCCGCCAAGGGTGAGGGGTCGCCCCGAACCGGAGTTGTCCAGGGTCGACACCGACCAGCGTATTTGCGCTATTCGGCCGGCTAGCGCTCCACCTGCCGATTCCAGCGGGCGTTCCACTGCGGCCTTACCTTGTTGACCTCGTCCCAGTCGATGGTCACGGCGGTCTTCAGGTAGTTCTGCATGGCCTCCACCTGGCCGCGGGTCTTGTCGGTGGTGGGGGTATTGGGGTTGGACGGAATCTGGTCGCCCAGTTCCAGCGCCGGGGCCTGGGCCTCGGGGGTCAGCAGGTACTCAGCCAGTTGCTGGGCCAGCTCCGGCTGGTCGTTGTTGGCGGTCACGCATTCGGCGACGTTGAGCACCACGGCGCCTTCCTTGGGCGGCGCGTATTCCACCGGGATGCCCTTGAGCTTGAGCGCGGTGACCTGGGTGGGCGTGAGCGGGAACAGCGCCGCCTCGTCGGTCTGCACCATCTCCGAGAGCTTGGCCGAACTGGGGATGTACTCCAGCACATTGGGGCCGACGGTGGTGGGCCAGGCCTTGAAGCCGGGGGCGACGTCCTGCTCGGTGCCGCCCTGGAGGCGGTTGAACATCAGGAAGCCGTGCAGCCCGAAGGTGGACGAGGACAGCGACTGGAACACCACCTTGCCCTTGTATTTGGGATCGGCCAGATCCGCCCAGGAGGTCGGCGCCGCCCAGCCTTTTTCCTTGAACAGCCGGCTGTTGTAGGCCAGACCGGTCACGCCCAGGCTGACGGCGGCCGCCTGGTCCTTGATCTTGGCCTTGTCGGGAATCTGCGCCAGGCTCGCGCTGGGCTTGAGCGGGCTGCACAGATTCATGCCGATGGCGCGGTACATGATGCCGTCGTCGAGAAACATCACGTGGATCGGCGGCTTCTGCGGACTGGCCTGGACCTTGGCGAGGATGTCCGCCGAGGTGCCGGGCACGATCACCACCTTGACGTTGTGTGCCTTCTCGAAAGCAGGCAGCACGCTGTCGGCATAGAGGCGCTCCATGGTGCCGCCGTTCATGCCGAGATAGAGCGTCGGTTCGGCCACGGCGGCCAGGGGCAGGCCGGCGAGGGCCACGAGCAGGGCGGGGGTCAGGCGCATGATTGCGAACTCCTGGGCTGGGAAGGGAAACGGGCGATAGAAAAGGCCTGCAGGCTGTGCCGGGGCGCGCCCTGCAGGATGCACTCGGCCAGGGCTTCACCCGCCGCCGGCCCGATCTGGAAGCCTGCGCCGGCAAAGCCGAAGCCGTGCAGCAGGCCGGGGGTGGTAAGACTGGGGCCGAGCACCGGCTGGTGATCCGGCAGATAGCCCTCGACGCCGCTCCAGGTGCGGATGGCCTGGGCGCCGGTGAGGGCCGGATAGAGTTCGGCGGCGTTTCTCAGGATATCGAGGATGGCCAACTGGCCGGGGCGGGCGCGGTCGGCGTCGAGGGCGAAGCCGCGCCCCCCGCCCAGCACGCAATTGCCCCGTGCCACCTGGCGGGCATAGATGCCGCCGCCTTCCACGCCGGTACTGGCGGTCATGAAGGGCGGCAGCGGTTCGGTCACCAGCATGGCCGGATGGGCCGCGGTGAGGGGCACCGGCTCGCCGAAGCGGGCGGCCAGCTCCGCTGCCCAGGCGCCCGCGCAATTCAGCAGCCAGGGCGCGCTCAAGGTCAGGCCGCTGTCGGTGCGGAGCTGGAAGCGCTGGCCGTCGTGCTCGACCGCGGTCACGGCGGTCCGTTCGAGGATTCGGGCGCCCGCGCGGGCAGCCGCCTGGGCGAAGGCCGGCGAGACCAGGCGTGGATTGGCGTGGCCGTCCTCCGGGCAGAAGGAGGCACCCACGGCGATGTTGCCGACCCAGGGAAAGCGGCGGCGCAATTCGCCGCGGTCGAGCAGTTGCAGATCGAGGTCGAAGCCTTGGCTGGCCTGGGCATAGGCCTGCAGGGAGGCGAAGTCGGTCTCGCTGCGGGCCAGCTTGAGATGGCCGGATCTGAGGTATTCGCCATCGGTACCCAGCAGGTCCTGCAGACCGCCCCAGATCTCATGGGCACGGCTGGACAGCGGCAATTGCACCAGCGGCCGGCCCTGGCGGCGCACCCCGCCGTAGTTGACGCCACTGGCCTGGGCGCCGCAGAAGTTGCGCTCCAGCAGGGCGACGCGCTGGCCGCCCTGGGCCAGGAACAGCGCCGCGCTGCTGCCGACGATGCCGCCGCCGATGATCAGCACATCCACGTCCAGCCGGCTCATGGCGCCAGCTCCACGCCAAAGGGCAGCGGCTTGATTGGCGCCTGGGCGCGCAACCGGCCGATCTGGTCCAGCGGCCGACCACTGGCGCAGGCGATCAGCTCGGCCGCCGCCGCGCCGCAGAGGCGGCCCTGGCAGCGGCCCATGCCGACCCGGCAGGTGGCCTTGACCCTGTTGATCTCCCAATGCCCCTGATCTACCGCAGCGCGGATCTCGCCGGCGCTGACCTGTTCGCAGCGGCACACCATCAAGTCATCCGGCGCCTTGGCGGCCCAGTCCGCGGGGAAGGGGAAGGCGCGCTCCAGGCCCTGGCGAAAGACCTCGAAGCGGGTCAGGCGTGCTTGCAAGGCGTCGACCCGCGTCGCGTCCACCGCCAGGCCGCGATCAGCCAGCAGGCTCAGGGCGGCCAGTTCGCCGGCCAGTTCGGCGGCATCGGCACCCTGGATAGCGGCGCCGTCGCCGGCGAGGTAGACCCCGGCCTGGCTACTGCGGCCGCCGTTGTCCCGCACCGGTAGCCAGGCGCGATTGAGCGGATTCCAGGCGAACTCGCAGCCCAGTAGATCGGCCAGCTGGGTCTCGCTGCGCAGCGTCTGGCCGAAACCCAGGGCGTCGCACGCCAGTCGGTGCGCTTCACCATCGGCAGCGCGCCAGCGAACGGCCTCCACACGGCGTTCGCCTTCGACGGCAAGGAGTTCAGCGCCCTGGTGCACGGGCACGCTGTGCAGCGCCAACCAGCTGCGGTAATAGAGCCCCTTGGCGAAGGTGGCCGGTTGACCGAGCAGCGCCGGGGTAGCCGCGGCCTGGTCGCGGAAGGGCGCGCTGTCCAGCACCGCCAGCGGCTTGGCCCCGGCCTTGGCGTATTGATAGGCGACCAGATAGAGCAACGGGCCGGTACCGGCCAGCACCGGTCGGCTGCCGATGGCGCAGCCCTGGAACTTGAGCGCCACCTGGGAGGCGCCCAGGCTGTAGACACCCGGCAGGGTCCAACCCGGCACCGGCAGGATGCGGTCGGTGGCACCGGTGGCGACGATCACCTGGTCGAAGGCCAGGCGATCGACGTAGCGGCCCTGGCTCAGGGTATCCAGAGCGCTGTGCTCGGCATTCCACACAAGGGTGTCGGGCCGATAGTCCAGCGCCTTCTGCATCTCGGTCAAAGCACCGTGCAGCGCCTGGGCCTTGCCGGCTTCGAAGCCATAGAGCGCCTTGAGCGGGCGCCGGAAATTGCCCGGTTGCTGGCGATAGATCTGGCCACCGCCACGGGCGCTTTCGTCCAGCAGCACCGGCTCAAGACCATGGGCGACCAGGGTCTGGGCCGCACGGATGCCCGCCGGCCCGGCGCCCACCACCACCACCACGGCGCTCACAGCGGCCGCCCCGGATCGCGACTGATCGCCTGGCCCGCTTCGAGAAAGGTGGCGCAGGCGCGCACCCGGTGGCCATCGGCCAGGCGCACCCAGCAGTCCTGGCAGGCGCCCATCAGGCAGAAACCGGCGCGGGGTTCGCCGCCGAAGTCGCTGCCGCGCAGGTGATCGCTCTGGGTGAGGATGGCGGTGAGCAGGGTATCGCCCTCCAGGCCCTCGGCCGGTTGGCCGTCGAGGGTGAAGGCCAGGGTCGGGCGGTCGCCTTCGGCCACCCGCTTGAGCAGTGCCATGGAGGGGTCTCGGCTGTTCATTGTTTGCCCACCAGCACGCGATCCAGGCCGTAGATACGGTCGAGCAGGATCATGGTGGCCGCGGTCAGGGCAATCACCAGCGCCGACACCGCCGCCATCATGGGGTCGATGGATTCGGTGGCGTAGACGTACATCCGCACCGGCAGGGTCTGGGTCGCCGGCGAGGTGACGAAGATCGACAGGGTCACCTCGTCGAAGCTGTTGATGAAGGCCAGCAGCCAACCGCCGGCCACCCCGGGCAGGATCATCGGCAGGGTGATGCGGCAGAACAGCGTGGTGCGACTGGCGCCCAGGCTCTCGGCGGCCTGCTCGGCGCTGCGGTCGATGCCGATGGCGGCGGCGATCACCAGGCGCAGCACATAGGGGGTGATCACCACCACGTGGGCCAGCACCAGCCAGCTGAAACTGCCATTCACCCCCAGCAGTGCGAACAGCCGCAGCATGGCCACGCCCAGCACCAGGTGCGGGATGATGATCGGCGAGAGGAACAGGCCGTTGAGAAAGCCCTGGCCGGGAAAGCGGTAGCGGGTGATGGCCAGCCCGGCCGGCACCGCCACCAGCGTCGCCAGGGTGGCTGACAGCGCCGCCAGCTGCAGGCTGTTGTAGAAGGCGGTAAGGAAATCCGCCCGCTCGAACACGGCGGCGAACCAGCGCAGCGAGAAGCCGGAGGTGGGCAGGCTGAGGGTGTTCTCCGGGGTGAAGGCTACCAGGCAGACCACCACCAGCGGCGCCAGCATGAAGACCATCACCAGGGTATGGAAGGCGAGCCCGAGCGGGCCGTTGCGGGTCATGCGGTCAGACTCCCAGGGCACGTTTGTAGCGGCGTTCCACCAGGCGATTCCAGCCCAGCATCACCAGCAGGTTGAGCAGCAGCAGGGCCACCGCCAGGGTGGCGCCCATCGGCCAGTTGAGTTCTGCCAGGTACTGGTCGTAGATCAGGGTGGCGACCATCTTCAGCCGGCGTCCGCCCAGCAGGCCGGGGATGGCGAAGGAGCTGGCGGCCAGGCCGAAGACGATCAGCGTTCCCGACAGCACCCCGGGCATCACCTGAGGCAGCACGATGCGCCGCAGCACCGTCAGGTGACTGGCGCCCAGGGACAGCGCGGCCTGTTCGGCGGCGGGATCGAGTTTCTGCAGCGAGGTCCACACCGGGATGATCATGAACGGCAGCATCACGTGGACCAGGCCGACGATCACCGCGAAGGGGGTGTAGAGCAGCTTCAGCGGCCGCCCGCCCAGGGCCACGATGGCCTGGTTGACCAGTCCATCGGCGCCCAGCAGCAGACTCCAGCCAAAGGCGCGCACGACCACCGAGATCAACAGCGGCGTCAGCACCAGGATCAGGAAGATCGAGCGCCAGGGCGCGCCCATGCGACTGAGGACGATGGCCTCCGGTACCCCAATCAGCACGCAGAGCAGGGTGACCAGGGCGCTGATCCAGAAGGTGCGCAGGAAGATCTCGTAGAAGTAGGGATCGCCCAGCAGGCTCAAGTAGTGGGCCAGGGTGTAGCTGCCTTCCTTGATCCCGGTCTCGTAGTCGAAGACGTTGAAGGACAGCGCCAGGGTCAGCGCCAGGGGCGCCAGCAGCAGTCCGGCGAACAGCACCAGGGCCGGGGCGCTGAGCATATAGGCGCGACCGGTGCCGCGCAGCAGGGTGCTCATGCGGCGGCCTCCGCGGCTTCCAGTCGGCGCAGCAGACCGTCGTCCCAGTGCAGCCCGACGCGCTGGCCCTCGTCCAGCGGCGGCAGCCCATCGTTGCTGCGCAGCACCGACATCTCGCCCAGCGCCGTCTCCAGCCGATACAGCCACTGGCTGCCGAGGAAGAAACGGGTCAGCACCCGCCCTTGCAGACGTCCCTCACCGGCGGGGCGCAACTCGATCTTTTCCGGCCGCAGCGAGATCGCCAGGGCGCCGCCGGCGGCGATCTGCGGCCGACCCTGGGCATCCAGGCTGCCGGGCAGCAAGTTGGCCTTGCCGACGAAATCGGAGATGAATCTGTTGCGCGGATGTTCGTAGAGGCGATAGGGCGCATCCACCTGGGTGATGCACCCGGCCTCCATCACCACCACCCGGTCGCTGATGGACAGCGCCTCGGACTGGTCGTGGGTCACCATCAGGGTGGTGATGCCCACCTCGCGCTGGATGCGGCGGATCTCGAACTGCATCTCCTCGCGCAGATGGGCGTCCAGGTTGGACAGCGGTTCGTCCAGCAGCAGCACCGGCGGTGCTATCACCAGCGCTCGGGCCAGGGCCACCCGCTGGCGCTGGCCACCGGAAAGTTCGCGGGGATAGCGCTCGGCATGCTGACCCAGATGCACCAGGCCCAGGGCCTCCTCGACGCGCCGCGCCAGTTCGGCGCCCGCCACCTTGCGCATGCGCAGGCCGAAGGCAACGTTGTCGCGCACCGTCATGTGGGGAAACAGCGCATAGCTCTGAAAGACCACCCCGAGGCCGCGACTGGCCGGCTTGGCGTGGGTGATGTCCTGGCCGTCGAGCAGGATGCGCCCGCTGCTGACGTCGACGAAGCCGGCGATCATCTGCAGGGTGGTGGTCTTGCCGCAGCCGGAAGGGCCGAGCAGGGAGACGAATTCGCCGCGCTCGATGGCCAGGGTCGAACCGGCCACCGCGTAGCTGTCGCCGTAGCGCTTGCTGAGGTTGTCGAGAGTCAGGAAAGCCATGGCCGCAATGCTCCTCCGGTCGCGCCCACGGGGAAGGTGGGCAAGGTGTGGGCAGGGCGAAAGACAGCCTGGATCTGGGACGTTGGCGCTCGCTCGACTGGCGGCGTCCGGTGATTGTGAGTATCGCCCTATGGACCTGAAGGTAAGGGCGACCTAGGATGCCGGACAAGCAGGTTTTTCACTGGATGAACCCTTTTTTCAAATTTATTCACTCAGTGAAATATTTTGGAGCGCTGCAGATGGAAGATTCCAGTGAAAGAAAGGCGGCGGCAGGTGAAGTAGGCGTTGGCGCCATCAGCCGGGTGTTCGCCGTGGTGCGCGCCCTGGGTGAGGGTGATCCCGAGGGGGAAAAGGTTACCCGTCTGGCCGAGCGCGTGGGCCTGTCGCAACCCACCACCCACCGGCTGCTGCGTGGCCTGGTGGAGGAGGGCATGGTCGAGCAGTGCGCCCGCAGCAAGAGATACCGGCTGAGCCTGGACTTCTTCGCCCTGGCGGCTCGCGCTGGCCAGGTCGGCAACCTGCGCGACCTGGCGCGGCCGAGTCTGCTGCGGCTGTCGGCGTCCCTGGGCGACTCACTGTTCCTGCTGGCGCGTAGCGGCTTCGACGCCATGTGCCTGGACCGCAGCGAAGGACCCTATCCGATCCGCACCTTCACCGGCGACATCGGCGGTCGCGTGCCTCTGGGCGGCGGCCAGGGCGCCCTGGCGATCCTGGCCTTCCTGCCCGAGGAAGAACGCGAAGAGGTGATCCGCTACAACCTGCCGCGGCTGCGCGACGCCCATCATTACGACGAGGTGCTGCTGCGCGCCGAGATCGACAACGTCCGCCAGCAGGGCTACGCCGCGCGCAACACCGGGGTGCTGGCCGGCATGGCGGGCCTCGCCGTCCCCATCCTCGACCGCAACGGCCGGGCGGTGGCGGCCCTGAGCGTGGGCACCCTGAGCGAACGCCTCAACGCCCAGCGCCTGCCCACGGTGATCGAGCTGCTCAGGCGCGAAGCTGGGGTGATTGCCGCGCGCATCAACCCCTTCGATCCGGTATTGCGCCGGCCGACCCAGGGGTTTGGCTGAAAGGGGTTAGAGCCTGTTCAAAGTCTCGCGAGCTAGAGACAAACAAGGCGGAAATGGCTGAGGAAGCGGAGTTTACGAATGGTAAATGAGCATTCCGAAGCCATTTTCAACGCCGTTTGGCCGACGCGCAGCAGGCTTTGAATAGGCTCTTAGAAGAGCGGACCGGAGCGGGTGTTATTCCCCTTCGCCAGCCGGTCATAGAGCACCACATTGACCGTGGCCGCCAGATTCATGCAGCCCTGGGTGGGGATGTACACCACGTCCTCGCACCAGTCGCGCAGCTCCTGGCTCAACGAACCGTCCTCCGAGCCGAACAGATAGAGCGCGCGATCGGGATGGGTGTATTCGGGCAGCGGCCGGGCGCCGTCGACTAGCTCCACCGCCACCGGCACGCATCCCAGCGGCAGGATGCGGCGCAGGTCATCGATGTTGATCAGCGGGATGTCCTGGTGGACCTTCTTGGTATCGGTGACGAAGTCCTTGGCGCGGTCGTAGCGGGTGCCGGTATAGAACACCGAGGCCACCCCATAGCAACCCGCCGCCCTCATGATGGACCCGACGTTGGACGGCGACTTGGGGTTGCTCAGGCCGATGCAGGCGTATCTCTTGTTGCTCACGTCAGGAGGACTCTCGGGAAAACCGCCAGTATAAGGCGTCGAAGGTTGCAGAAACCGACTAAGATGCGCGCCCGCGTCTCCAGCCCCGAGCCCCTGCGATGTCCGCCACCGCCCTCTACACCGACCTGTCGGCCTACTACGACCTGCTTTGCGCCGACATCGACTACCGGGCCCAGAGCCAGGCGGTGCTGCGCCTGCAGCGGCTGTTCGGCAACGGCGGCAGCCGTCACCTGGATCTCGCCTGCGGCACCGGCCCCCATGTGCGGCATTTTCTCGATGCCGGCTTCCAGAGCAGCGGGCTGGACCTCAATCCGCCGATGCTGGCCCAGGCTGCGCTGCGTTGCCCGGAGGCGGACTTCTCCTGCCAGGACATGTGCGCCTTCGAGCTGGAGCAGCCGGTCGATCTGATCACCTGCTTTCTCTACTCCCTGCACTACAGCGGCAGCCTTGCACGGCTCCAGGCTTGCCTGATGCAGGTCCGGGCGGCCCTGACCCCGGGCGGCCTGTTCTGCTTCAACGCCGTCGACAAGCGCCGTATCGACAATGCCTCCAGCGTCGGCCACAGCGTCGAACGGGCCGATGGCCACTTCAGCTTCGCCTCCGCCTGGCACTACCCGGGTGAGGGCGAACACCAGCAACTCCGCCTGCGCATCGAACGCCGCCACGCCGGCCAGCAGCAGACCTGGCAGGACGAACACCCCATGGTGGCGGTGGACTTCCCCGAACTGCTGGCCCTGCTGATGCCGCAGTTCGACGTCCAGGTGCTGGAGCACGACTATCAGCGCATCGAGCCCTGGGCCGGCGAGGCGGGCAATGCGCTGTTCGTCTGCGTCAGGCGCTAGAGTCTGTTCAAAGTCTCGCGAGCTAGAGCCAAACAAGGCGAAAATGCCTGAGGAAGCGGAGTTTACGAGTGGTAAATGAGCATTCCGAAGGCCTTTTCAACGAAGTTTGGCCGACGCGCAGCAGACTTTGTACAGAGTCTTAGTGGGCATGGGCGTGCATCCCGCCATCCACCGCGATGACATCACCGGTGAGGTAGCGCGCCAGCGGTGAGGCGAGAAAGGCCACTGCATGACCCACGTCTTCCGGCTCGCCGAAGTAACCGATGGGAATGTGGCGAGCGATGAAGGCCTGGCGCGCCTCGGGTGTCGGGTGCAGCCGTTGCAGGATCTGCTCGGAATTGATCCGCCCCGGCGCGATGGTGTTGACGGTGATGCCCTCGGCCGCCAGTTGGCTCGCCAGCCCCTTGGACCAGAACTGGATCGCCGCCTTGGCCGCCCCGGCGCCGTTCAGGTCCCGCGGCTCCATGCTGCCGCTGAAATTGACGATGCGTCCCCAGCGCCTTTCGCGCATTCCGCCCAGCAGCGCCTGGGTCAGGCGGCGGGTCGCGGTGAAGTTGAGATTCCAGGCTTCGTCCCAAGCCGCATCGTCCGCCGTCACCGAAAGCGGTCTTGTGCCGCCGGCGTTGTTGACCAGGATGTCCACCCGGCCCAGCCCTTCCCCCGCTTCCCGCGCCAGACGCTGGACGTCCTCGGCATCGGTGATATCCGCCGCGATCGCCAGCGGCCGGGCATGACCCGCCGCCACGATCTCCTCGGTCAGGGCCTCCAGGGCGTCCCGCCGCCGTGCGGTGATCGCCAGCCGAACGCCTTCGGCCGCCAGGACGCGGGCTATGCCCGTGCCTATGCCCATGCTGGCACCAGTAACCAAGGCAGTCCGGTCGTGCAGTTGCAGATCCATGATCGATTCTCCAGGGGTGAGGATTTTCGTAGGTTGGGCTGAGCGCAGCGAAGCCCAACACTTCGCAACCTCACCCACACCACTAGCCTCACCCATCACCCAAATGAGATAAACGCCACCTAAGTGTAGGGATTCCTTAACAGGAGTGTTGAATGGATCTGCTCGACAGCATGCAGGTGTTCGTCGCCGTGGTGGAGCGTGGCAGCCTGGCCGCTGCGGCCCAGGCCCAGGGCATCTTGCCGACCATGGCCGGCAATCACTTGCGCGGTCTGGAGAAGCGCCTGGGTCTGCAATTGCTGGTACGCACCACCCGGCGCCAGCGCCTGACCGCCTTCGGCGAGGGCTACTACGCCCGCTGCCGTGAAATCCTCGCCCTGGTCGCCGACACCGACCGCCAGGCCGAAACCCAGCGCCTGGCGCCCGCCGGCATCCTGCGCGTCTCGGCGCCGGTGTCCTTCGGTACCTACGGCCTCACGCCACGGCTGGGCGACTATCTGGCGCGGCATCCCCAGGTCACCCTTGATCTGGTGCTGAGCGACCGCGTCCAGGACCTGGTTGAGGAGGGCATCGACATCGCCATCCGCATCGGCGAACTGGCCGATTCCTCCCTGGTGGCGCGACCCCTGGCGCCCTATGAGATGTGGTGCTGCGCCGCGCCCGGCTATCTCGCCCAGCGCGGCACGCCCGAGCGACTGGCCGATCTGGAGACCCACGACTGCCTCGGCATGGACCCTCGCGCCCTGAGCCAATGGCGCACCCAGACCGGCACCACTTTCGGCCCGCTGCCACCCGGTCGCCTGCACCTCGCCAACGGCCCCGCCCTGCGCCTGGCCGCCCTGCAGGGCCTCGGCGTCATCCTGCAGCCGGCCTTTCTGCTGCAGGATGACGTCGCCGCCAGCAATCTGGTCCGCCTCTTCCAGGGCCAGGAACTCACCCGCCCCCTGACCGCGCTCTATCCCCAGACAAGATGGCGCTCGGTGACGGTGAGAAGCTTCGTGGAATTCCTGCTAGCGGAGTTCACCCCGTAGCGTGGAAAACGGCACAGGCCTTTCCATTCAGGCTATCAAAGCACTCCCTTAGGACTTCCGTCTTGAAAGGCTTCGCATTGTCTCAACCGTGACGGCTGATTTCTTGAGGGGTGAAGAGTATTTTATTTGTTTTCTGTATATGAATATCCGAATTTTAAGTCATCGGCTTTGTTCTTTTTTGATATTTTTAAAACTTCTTTTGCGAAAAGGTATTGGTGATGTTTAAGTTATTGGAATCTCACGAAATCTACGCCGCTATTTTTCTTTTTCTCTTTTTGATTTCGGTCTCTATAAAAGTGTGTGGACAGTTGATAGGTTTTTATAGGAGGAATTTTGCTTTAAAGTGGTTGCATCTAGTTGGGGATTTGAGAAAGTTCTCAGGTGGTATTGAATCTCGCCAGGAAATAAATCGACTTCTTGATTCTTTGGAAGAGGCGAGCATTTTTAAAGTCATTTGTGGGCTGGATATTTCACCTGCTTTTAGGTCTGAGTTGATTAGGCTGCATAATACAGGGCTTATTAGGATTTCAGATTTTAAATTGATAAGCCCATACCTTTTTTTTAAGGATGGGGTGTTTTTGATCAAGATAAAGTTTATCTATAGGTTGATGGCTTGGTTCACATTACTTTTTGGTGTTGCAATTATCTTTTATGGTGGTGTTGTCATGGTTGTACTTCATCAGTCAGGAAGTTTATTGGCTGACGCTGTAGGGGCTTTTATTTTGATTGTCTCAATCTTTTTGGCCTACGGTGTGAGTCAGGATTTTCGAAATTATAAGCGGCTAGTTTTGATTAAAAAGAAAATGAAAATCTAGCCTCTAGATCCAATAATGTGGAAAACGGCGTTAGCCTTTTCCACTCTCACTGATTAATGTCTTCCTTACGGCTTCATCGTCACCAATCCCTTCTCCATGAATACACTCAACGGATCATCCAGATACCTACCAAAAGGCCCGCGTCGTTCGTAACCCGCTGCCGCGTACAGGGCCAAAGCCTCCGGCTGATAGGGCCCCGTTTCCAGTCGCGCCAACTCACACCCGCGCGTTACCGCTTCACGCTCCAGTTCCGCCAGCAGGCGACCACCCAGCCCATGCCCGCGACCCCTGGGGCTCACATACATCCGCTTGATCTCGCCATAGCCCTCATGCAGCACCATGGCCCCACAGCCCAGGGCACTGCCGCTGTCATCGCGGGCGACCAGGAACAGCACGTTCGGCTGCATGAGCGACGTCAGATCCAGGGCATGACGACTCTCGGGCGGATAGAGGCCGTCCTGATAGGCATCCAGTTCGGCGATCAGGGCGATCACCTCGGGTTGGTTGGGAGATTCGAAGGCGATGGGCATGGTGGCTCCGGTCAGGCTATCCCCCAAGCCTAAGTCATTAGCGCGGCCTTATCCCAGGCTCATCCGCAATCCATCCCGTCCGCCGCGCTTGGCGGCGTAGAGGGCACCGTCCCCGCGTTCCAGCAGGGCCGCGAGGCTTTCCGGCGGTTGATCGAACAGCACGGCGCCGATGCTCAGGGTGACGGGCTCGGGCGTCCGCAGGCGCTGCGCTGCCAGCTGGTTGAAGCGCTGGCGCAGGGTGTCTGCCAGGCGTACGACATCCGCATCAGCTGCTTCACCCAGCAACACCACGAATTCATCGCCCCCCAGCCGGGCGGCCAGCGCCTGGCGGGGCAGGGAGGTGCGCAGCAGGTCGCTCAAGGCGATCAGCAGGCCGTCACCGGCCGCATGGCCATGGAGGTCGTTCACCAGCTTGAAGTTGTCCAGATCGATCAGCAGCAGGGCGCCGGGTCGAGCCGGTGTCGCCTGGCCGAACAGTCGCGGCGCCTCGGCTTCCAGCGCTCGGCGGTTATAGAGGCCGGTCAGGGGATCGCTGCCGGCAAGGCGCTCGATATGCTGCTCGCGGCGATAGCGCACCGTGCCGGTCATCGACAGGGCGATCAGCATCACCGCCATCACCCCCTCCACCAGGGAGACCTGGATGATGGCGCCGCGATAGACCGCCAGATCGATCAGGGTGCCGGGGGTGAGCGGCGGGATCATCTTGATCAGGTAGAAGAGGCCATGGATCAGCAGCACCGCGCGCAGCTGCCGCTCTCCGGCATTGCGGCGCCGCAGCAGCAGGCTCGCCCGTATCGCCAGGACGCCGATCAGGAAAGACTGCACCACCAGCATCACCTTGGACCACCAGGGCTCGTTGGGCAGCAGCAGCAACCCCAGCCAGAGGGCGGCGATGGCCCACCAGCCCAAACTCAGACGGCGTCCGGTGAAGCGCGCCACGCCGAGTAGAAAGAGGCCATGCACGAAGATCAGCAGCCCATTGGCGAACCAGATGCCCACCAGCAGCAGCCCCTGACTACGCAACAGCGCCAGGGTGCTACCCACGCAAATCAGGGCGAAACCCGTGCTCCAGTACAGCAGCGCCGACTCGCGCACCGACCGCCACTCGATGGCCAGATAGCCCGCCGCGGCAGCCGCCAGGGCGATGGTGAGGGTCAGCATGGTGGGGGCATCGAGTGCCATGGGCGAATCGGACCTGTCTGGATACGAGAAGGGTGCTCCCTGCCTGGGACGAGCACCCGCCAAAGCGGAGCCGCACCGCAGTCTTATCGACACGGCAGGCGCGGGCTTGAGGCAGAGGATTGCGCGCCATGATGACGGGCAGATAACCCTAATTCAAACCTGGCCTTTGGCTGGCGTAGGCGGCACGCCCGTTATTGGGGCTTCACCAACGCCCGAATCGCCGTGGCCGGCAACCGCGCCGTGCTGCCATCCGCCAAGCGCAATACGAACGCCTCACCCAGCGACCAGACCACCTGCACATCCTGCAGCACGCAGTGCTCGGTCGTGGGCTGCTCCTTGGCGCAGTAGGAGGTATCGAGCACGATGGCCTTGGCCTGGTAATTCCCCAGGCCCAGCGTCCTGACCATGGTCTCGGGCAGGGTGGTGAGCACACCGCTATAGCCGGCCAGAAAGAGGGCGAAGAACAGCGAAAACATCATCGCCGCCTTCCAGCCAGCGATGAACAGCATGGAAGTCATGGTCGTGACGAAGGCAATGATGAAGGGGGCGATGGCCAGGGCGCCCCACTTGAGCAGCGGCTGCCAATCGCTCACCAGCGGATAGGCCTGGGCCAGCATCCAAACGATGAACAGGCCGACAACCATCGTCGACAGGTAAGCCTCCCAGACGAACTTCAGGAAACTGAAGCGGCGCATGTCGAACAATCCCTGTATGGCCATGCCCGCCAGTAGCGTGATGGCGATGGGCGCAAGCAAGGCACCGCTGAGGAACAGTTCAGGATCGACGAAGAGAATGGCCGCATTACTGAACCCCGCCAGCAGATAGGGCACGAAGAACACCAGCGCCATCAACAGCATGATCTTGCGAAAGCGCCCCTCGCCGCGATAGGGCAGGGCGTAGCTGATGTCTTCCTTGATCGCCGCCGTATTGATGAAGCGGTAATAGACCCAGGCACCTGGCAGAAAGAGTGCGGCAACGAAGGCGCCAATGGTCAGGAAGCCCAGACAGGCAGCGGCCAGCAGCAGTGACGAAAACTGGAAGAGATCGAAGCTGGGATAGAAATGGTTACGGGCGAAATAGGCCAGGAACATCCCGAAGCCCAGGGTCGGCGGTAGCCCCTTGGCCAGCAGCGAAGCATGACGCCGTAGGAAGGTACCGGAAAACTTGAGGATGAAGTCGAAGAAGGCATCAGTGTCGGTGGAGGGTTGGTCAGTCCAGCGGGGCACAAAGAATCCCGTATTTTTTGGTTTCTAGAGGAGGTAGATGATATGCAGCCTAATCCTCGAAGCTCCATTCAAGCTGTTTGTATAATGCTGTTCTGTTTTCTTTTTCTAACATGGAAGTGGCAAGCCTGAATCTCTCGTTTATTTCCAGTAGCTCATAGTTTTTCAATTTTTCAAAAAGCTTATAGATATTGGGGTCAATGACTGTGCTTCCATAGCTGGATAGCTCTTGCTCTGTAATTTCTATTAGGCTGTACTTGGCTGTGCTATTTGCTAGAAATTCTGCGGTTTTTTTGCTTATGCTTTTTGCATCTTTCAAACATAGGTGCCTGAACACTCTAATACACGCACCCAAAGGGTTAGGATTTTCTTCTAAGACTATGTCCATTCTCCCTGCTTCTATTTCTTCAAAATACATCGGGGCGCAAATTATATCTTTGGTTCTCCAGTTCATAAGGATTGCGTCCCAGTTTAATATTGTTGTCTTTGTTAGAGATTCTATTCCTTCATATTTTATGTGGCCATTTGCTATAGCCCAAGTCTTTTCAGCATGCCAGAAATCAATAAGACAGCCCGCTATTTCAAGCCTGTACCCATCAAATTTATTTTTTTCCGCCTGTAGGCTTTCAACTATTTTTTTGCATTCTTCCCAGTCCCCATCTGTGACCAAATCTAAATCAGAATTAAATCCTCGGCTTCCAAAAAAAGCTAAATCTCGAAGTGCTCCGCCAAATAGATATAGGTCTCCGTTGGAGATTTTTTTAGATAAAAAATCCAGGAATAAATCAACCTTTGGAAAGTTATTTATTTTGGGATTGAATTTCTTTGTGTTTGGACTTAGATTAAGTTTTAACTGGTTATTGGTGCTTTGATCTTCTTTAAACCTAAAAAAACGCTTAACGCGTTTTTTTAGGTTTTCTTTTGAGCTTACAGGGCCAACTTTACTGGCTTGCATTTTCTAGCGCTTTGAATTCATTGTGTTTCTTTATTAGATACGACTCCGTCATTCCGGATATAGAATCGCAAATTAGCTGCGCTTTAGTATAGTTAGAGTGTGCGCCTTTAGGTGGTGAAGATGTTTTGTAAACTCTTCGATAGTTTTCAGAGATGGCTCCGTAGACATATCTTTCGAAAGGTCTGTCTTTTCCATCTTCATTGGATACAGCTTTCCAAAGCATTGTCATCATGCTTTTAATGTGGTTGCTACCTTGCAATTCAAGTTTGAGAACATCTTTATGTTGAAAGCCGTGCTTTCTGTCAAAGTCTTTTGTAATTCTGCAAAGTGTCGAGCAGGTAGAGTTTTCTATTATTTCAAAACCTGGCTGTAGATTACCCGACATCATTTTTTCAATATTAGAGACAAATACGTCTGTTGCAGCAGAGACCATCGAAGAGATCGCTTTGACTCTGAACATCTGCATTGAAATGTCATTTAGCTCTCTTGAGCTAAGGTCTCCGCTTCTGAAGTTATGATTTTTAGATTTTGAATAGCCAACCACTTCCGCAACGACCTTGTCATTGCCACTATTATTTTCGAGATGATCCATTAGGTCGTAAAAAGAGGCATAGCCTTTTTTTACTGTATCTTCGGCGTCGATAATGGAGTAGGCAATATCGTCGCATGCTTCCATTATGTAGGCCAGCGGATGTCTTATTCCTTCAGATAGCCCTGTCTCTTGCCAGACTTCTTGTATTATCTCTCTCACTTTGAAAAGCGCCGTGCTTTTTAAAGCCCCCTTTGCTTTTTGAACCATAAACGCTAGGGTACTTTAATAGTGCAGCTAAAGTGCTGACAGTTAGATTTAATCCGAATTTATCATTTAATAGCTGTAATCTAGTCAAGAGTCTGAACGTTTGGGCATTTCCGTCAAACTCTAAGAAGTCTTTGTCAAATGATTCATGTTTCTTTTCCAAAAACCACTGTTGTATGGCGAGTTCACCTTGATGTCCAAAGGGAGGGTTGCCAAGGTCGTGTGCCAGTCCTACTGCAGCCAAAAGTGCAGGAATGTTTCTTTTGGCTTGAAGTTTTTCGTGGTCAGTACCGAATACTGCCTCCCCGTGTTCAAAGGCTAATTTAATGCCAATGCTTCGCGCAAGATTGCTTACTTCATGGGAGTGGGTCAGTCTGGTACGAACTGAGTCGTGCTCCTCCATAGGATAGACTTGAGTTTTATCTGCTAATCGTCTCGTAGGTGTCGCAAACAGAATTCTGTCGTAATCGCGCTCAGACTCAGTTCTCCCGGCTCCTGTATTGCTGTCCTCTGGGCTCTCATGAAGAGTTTTACGACGTACCGGATTTAATAGCTTTTCCCACGTAAGCATCTGGCATACCTATTTGCTATTTGAACTGTATGTCCCCAGAGAACTGAAGCGCTTTTCCTACACTTTGCTCTTCACATCAATCCCAGCTCAACGCCCCACCAGTCTGATACTCGATCACGCGGGTCTCGAAGAAGTTCTTCTCCTTCTTGAGGTCCATGATTTCGCTCATCCAGGGGAAGGGGTTGGTGGCGCCCGGGTATTCTTCCTTGAGGCCGATCTGGGTCAGGCGGCGGTTGGCGATGAACTTGAGGTAGTCCTCCATCATCGCCGCGTTCATGCCCAGTACGCCGCGGGGCATGGTGTCGCGCGCGTATTCGATCTCCAGCTGGGTGCCCTGGAGGATCATCTGGGTGGCTTCGTCCTTCATCTGGGCATCCCAGAGGCTCGGGTTCTCGATCTTGATCTGGTTGATCATGTCGATGCCGAAGTTCAGGTGCATGGACTCGTCACGCAGGATGTACTGGAACTGCTCGGCGGTGCCGGTCATCTTGTTGCGGCGACCCATGGAGAGGATCTGGGTGAAACCGCAATAGAAGAAGATGCCTTCCAGTACGCAGTAGTAGGCGATCAGGTTCTTGAGGAACTGTCGATCGGTCTCCGGGGTGCCGGTCTTGAACTCGGGGTCGGAGATGGAACGGGTGTACTTCAGGCCCCAGCTCGCCTTCTTCGCGACGCTCGGGATCTCGTGGTACATGTTGAAGATCTCGCCTTCATCCATGCCCAGCGACTCGATGCAGTACTGGTAGGCGTGGGTGTGGATCGCCTCTTCAAAGGCCTGGCGCAGGATGTACTGGCGGCACTCGGGGTTGGTGATCAGGCGGTAGACGGCCAGCACCAGGTTGTTGGCGACCAGGGAGTCGGCGGTGGAGAAGAAGCCGAGGTTGCGCTTGACGATGCGGCGCTCGTCCTCGGTGAGGCCGTCCGCGCTCTTCCAGGTTGCGATGTCGGCGTTCATGTTCACTTCCTGGGGCATCCAGTGGTTGGCGCAACCATCCAGATACTTCTGCCAGGCCCAGTCGTACTTGAAGGGCACGAGCTGGTTGAGGTCGGCGCGAGCGTTGATCATCTGCTTGTCGCCGACGTGCACGCGGGCGGAGGAGCCTTCCAGGTCGTCCAGGCCTTCCTGGATGTCCAGCTCGTTCAGCGCGGCCTTGGCACGGGCCACGGCGTCGGAATCGTCGGCGGACAGGGCGCGGGCGTCATGGACCAGGGCGTCGCCCTCGGAATCCAGGCGCTCGGTCTGAGCGGGCGCCTGCTGGCCAGCGGCCTGGGCGGGCTTGGCGGGGGTGGTGTCGTCGTCTTTGTCGAATTCTTCCCAGTTCAGCATGGGGTGTCTCCTGGGTGGCTGTGCGGTGGGGGCGGGGCGGCGTGGCCCTCACCCTAGCCCTCTCCCAGGGGGAGAGGGGATAAAGAGCAGCCCTCTACTGGGAGAGGGCTTGGGGTGTTACTGGCAGGCTTCGCACTCGGGATCGTCGAGGCTGCAGGCCTTGGGCACCGGAGCCGGTGCGGGGGCAGGAGCAGCTTCGGCTTTCTGGGCCGGGGCGGGGGCCGCGCTGGCCTGGACCCCGGTGATGGGATCGGCGCTCACGGCGTTCAGCTTGCCGGTGTTGATGGTGGACTTCTCGGTGCTGGTGGCGGCCAGGGCACGGAGGTAGTAGGTGGTCTTCAGACCACGGAACCAGGCCATGCGGTAGGTCACGTCGAGCTTCTTGCCCGAGGCGCCGGCGATGTACAGGTTCAGCGACTGCGCCTGGTCGATCCACTTCTGGCGACGGCTGGCGGCCTCGACGATCCACTTGGTCTCCACTTCGAAGGCGGTGGCGTACAGGTCCTTCAGATCCTGCGGGATGCGCTCGATCTGCTGCACGGAGCCGTCGTAGTACTTGAGGTCGTTGACCATCACCGAATCCCACAGGCCGCGGGCCTTGAGGTCGCGTACCAGGTAGGGGTTGATGACGGTGAATTCGCCCGAGAGGTTCGACTTCACATAGAGGTTCTGGTAGGTCGGCTCGATCGACTGGGACACGCCGGTGATGTTGGCGATGGTCGCGGTCGGGGCGATGGCCATGATGTTGGAGTTGCGGATGCCTTTCTTGGCACGCTCGCGCAGCGGGGCCCAGTCCAGGGTCTCGGACAGGTCGACCTCGATGTACTTGGCGCCGCGCTCTTCGATCAGGCGCTTCTCGGAATCGATCGGCAGGATGCCCTGGGACCACAGCGAACCCTGGAAGCTGGAGTAGCTGCCACGCTCTTCGGCCAGGTCACAGGAGGCCTGGATGGCGTAGTAGCTGATCACTTCCATGGAGGTGTCGGCGAACTGCACGGCGGCATCCGAGCCGTAGGCGATGTGCTGCAGGTACAGCGCATCCTGGAAGCCCATGATGCCCATGCCGACCGGACGGTGCTTGAGGTTGGAATTCTCCGCCTGGGGCACCGAGTAGTAGTTGATGTCGATGACGTTGTCGAGCATGCGCACGGCGGTCTTGACGGTGCGGGCGACCTTGGCCACGTCCAGCTTACCGTCGACGATGTGGTTCACCAGGTTCACCGAACCCAGGTTGCACACGGCGATCTCGTCCTTGTTGGTGTTCAGGGTGATCTCGGTGCAGAGGTTGGAGCTGTGCACCACACCTACGTGCTGCTGCGGGCTGCGCAGGTTGCACGGGTCCTTGAAGGTCAGCCACGGGTGGCCGGTCTCGAACAGCATGGACAGCATCTTGCGCCAGAGGTCCTTGGCCTTGATGGTCTTGTGCAGCTTGAGCTTGCCGTACTCGGTCAGGGCTTCGTAGTACTCGTAGCGCTCTTCGAAGGCCTTGCCGTAGAGGTCGTGCAGATCAGGCACGTCGGCGGGGGAGAACAGGGTCCAGTTGCCGTCCTCGAAGACGCGCTTCATGAACAGGTCGGGGATCCAGTTGGCGGTGTTCATGTCGTGGGTACGACGACGGTCGTCACCGGTGTTCTTGCGCAGTTCGAGGAATTCCTCGATGTCCAGGTGCCAGGTTTCCAGGTAGGCGCAGACCGCGCCCTTGCGCTTGCCGCCCTGGTTGACCGCCACGGCGGTGTCGTTGACCACCTTGAGGAAGGGCACGACGCCCTGGCTCTTGCCGTTGGTGCCCTTGATGTAGGAGCCCAGGGCACGTACTGGGGTCCAGTCGTTGCCCAGGCCACCGGCGAACTTCGACAGCATGGCGTTATCGTGGATGGCGCCATAGATGCCGGACAGGTCGTCGGGTACGGTGGTCAGGTAGCAGCTGGACAGCTGCGGACGCAGGGTGCCGGCGTTGAACAGGGTCGGGGTGGACGCCATGTAGTCGAAGCTGGCCAGCAGGTTGTAGAACTCGATGGCGCGGGCTTCCTTGTCCTTCTCCATGTGCGCCAGGCCCATGGCCACGCGCATGAAGAACAGCTGCGGCAGCTCGAAGCGGGTGCCGTGGCTGTGCAGGAAGTAGCGGTCGTACAGGGTCTGCAGACCCAGGTAGGTGAACTGCTGGTCGCGCTCGTGATCGATGGCGGCGCCCAGGCGTTCCAGATCGAAGCTGGCCAGTTTCGGGTCCAGCAGCTCCAGCTCCACGCCCTTGGCGACGTAGGCGGGCAGGGCCTTGGCGTAGAGGTCGGCCATCTCGTGGTGGGTGGCGGACTCGGCGACGCCGAGGAAGCTCAGGCCTTCGGCGCGCAGGCTGTCCAGCAGCAGGCGAGCGGTGACGTAGGAGTAGTTGGGCTCACGCTCGACCAGGGTACGGGAGGTCATCACCAGGGCGGTGTTGACGTCCTTCTCGGCCACGCCGTCGTACAGGTTCTTCAGGGTTTCCTTCTGGATCAGCTCGCCGTTCACCTCTTCGAGACCTTCGCAGGCTTCGCTGATGATGGTGTTCAGGCGACCCATGTCGAGCGGCTGGGTGGTGCCGTCGGCCTTGGTCACGCGGATGCTCGGGTGCGGCTCGGCGATGTCGCTGGCGGCGCCCTGCTTGCGCTCCTGGCTGCGGGCCTCACGGTAGATCACATAGCTGCGGGCGACCTTCTGCTCGCCGGCGCGCATCAGCGCCAGTTCGACCTGGTCCTGGATCTCTTCGATGTGGATGGTGCCACCGGAGGGCATACGGCGCTTGAAGGTGCTGCTGACCTGGTCGGTGAGCTGCTTGACGGTGGTGTGGATGCGCGAGGAGGCTGCAGCGGTACCGCCTTCCACGGCGAGGAAAGCCTTGCTGATGGCCACGGTGATCTTGTCGTCGGTATAGGGGACGACGGTACCGTTGCGCTTGATGACGCGCAGTTGACCGGGGGCAGTGGCGCCCAGGTCCTGGCTGTCATCTTGCGCCGGGCGGCCCTGCTGGGCTTGCTCGCGGGTCAGGTCGGTGTGCATGCGGAACTCCCTTGATCGGAAAGAGGGGATCGTCGGCGAGCCGGCGATCCGGAAGAGTGTTGGCCCTGGGCCTGCGCGACGACTGCCTGTCGCGCCATTAGCAATGAAGATTCCAACGAAAAGCCGTATCGGCACCGATTCCCGAGGGAGCCGGCGTTCGGGGTCAGGGACCCTGGAAATTCATGATTCGGGCGACAGGATAAGCCCTCCTCGCTAGGGAAGACAGTCTTGACAGAGGGGTGTTTCGCCGTCCCAGGCTATACCGACGAACTGCTATATATGGTGGTGCGGGGGTGCAAAGGCCACTAGATGTCGCGTTTGTCACGTTTTCAGCTGTGGATAAGACGTGGATAAGCTGTTCGGGACTGGGGGGTATCCTGGGGGTGGTACCCGGTCAGTGCGCGTGAAGGCTGGGATCAGAGCGAGGTGGTCAAATAACGTACAACGTGGCGGAACCGGCATGACAAAAGCGTCGAGGGATATACCGGTTCGCTATGAGCACTTTCTCCACCATAAGAAAACGTTCGATGGCCGCTGCGACGTTCTGCCCCGGCCAACCTCCGCGGACCTCATCGACCAGAGAACCCTTCCTCTATAGGCATCCCTCAGTGCCGAGGCGCGACCAGCGTCAGCAACCGCTGTTGCTCGTCCAGGCGGAAGTGACCGCGCAGGGATGTCCCGGCGGACCAGCGCGGCGAGAGATCGAGCAGCAGACGGATGTCGAAGGTACCGCCGGGATCGGTGCCAAGGATCTCGGCATCCTGGAAGAAGAACATCTGCTCGACCTGGGGGTGCAGCGCCTTGAACAGACTTTCCTTGGCGGAAAACGCCAGGGTGATGGCAAAGGCCTGCCGATCTTCGTCCAAAGCCTGCACGCTTTCCCGTTCGGCCGGAGTGAGGATCTGGTCGGCCAGACGTAGCGCCTTGGCCGGTTCGAGCAGAGTCTCCACATCCAGACCGAGACCCAGGTAGTCCCGGGCGCTGCCCACCACCGCGGCTGCCCAGCCATGGCTATGGGTGATGGCGCCGACCCAGCCGGTTGGCCAAGCGGGTCCGCGGTCCGTGGTGCGATGGCCGGGCACGACTGCAGTACCGCTCAGCTGGCGCAGCGCCTCGCGAGCGCAGAGGCGCCCGGCCAGGTATTCGGCCTGGCGCTTGGCCACGGCGCGGCGGATGTTGTCTGGGGGCAGGGCGCCCAGGCGCAGGGCGTCGCGCTCGAAGCTCATCTGGGCGGGATCGAAACGGCAGTGCAGCAGGCTCAGGGAGGCAAGTTCCGCCGCCAGGGGCGGTAGCGGCTCGGGCGCTGTGCAGCAGCCGGGCAGGTCGGCGGGGGGCAAGGCAGGCATCTCAGCCGACTACTCGTGGAGGGTAGCTACGGATCACGACAGGCTCCGAGGGAAGGGCGCGCAAAGGATAGCCGACTACCGGCTCTGGCTGGCGGAAAACCGCCTCGGACGGTGGGGGATTTCCGCCCCTTTTCGTCGGGTGGCGAGGTTCCGCCCGCCGCGGGCTACTAGACTTTTGGCTGAAAGGTGCATGAAAGCTGGCCTTTTGATTGCGCAGCCAAAAGTGGAACGACGATTGCTTAGGTTTAGCCAGATATTGGCGTCACCGTCGCGCGGCCGCCAGATCCACAACAAAAAGCTCTCAGGATGAGAGAGCCAACATCAGTCAGGTGCCCACTCAGACAGGACGTCAGGCAGTGGCCACAAGGGAAAGAGCCATGACAGCAACCGTCGACACAACAACTACTACAGCTCCCGCGCCCAAGCGACCCGTCAAGCAGCCGATCTACAAGAGCCTGTACTTCCAGGTAATCGTGGCGATCGTCCTGGGTATCCTGCTCGGCCACTTCTATCCCCAGACCGGCGCAGCCATGAAGCCGTTGGGCGACGGTTTCATCAAGCTGATCAAGATGGTCATCGCGCCCATCATCTTCTGCACCGTGGTGACCGGCATCGCCGGCATGCAGAACATGAAGGCCGTGGGCAAGACCGGCGGCATGGCGCTGCTGTACTTCGAGATCTTCTCCACCATCGCACTGCTGATCGGCCTGATCGTGGTCAACGTCGTCCAGCCGGGCGCCGGCATGAACGTCGACGTCAGCACCCTGGACACCAAGGGCGTCGCGGCCTACGCGGCAGCTGGCGAGAAGCAGAGCACCATCGACTTCCTGATGAACATCATCCCGTCGACGGTCGTCAACGCCTTCGCCACCGGTGAGATCCTACAGGTCCTGTTCTTCGCCGTGCTGTTCGGCTACGCCCTGCATCGCCTGGGCGAGACCGGTCAACTGGTGTTCAACTTCATCGACCGCATCTCCCACGTCTTCTTCAACATCATCAACGTCATCATGAAGCTCGCCCCCATCGGCGCCTTCGGTGCCATGGCGTTCACCATCGGCAAGTACGGCGTCGGCACCCTGGTGCAGCTGGGCTACCTGATGGCCTGCTTCTATATCACCTGCCTGCTGTTCGTGCTGGTGGTGCTGGGCGCCGTGGCGCGCATGCACGGCTTCAGCATCCTCAAGTTCATCAAGTACATCCGTGAAGAACTGCTGATCGTGCTGGGTACCTCGTCCTCCGAGTCCGCCCTGCCGCGCATGCTGACCAAGATGCAGAAGCTGGGCGCCGAGAAGTCGGTGGTTGGCCTGGTGATCCCCACCGGCTACTCCTTCAACCTCGACGGTACCTCCATCTACCTGACCATGGCTGCGGTGTTCATCGCCCAGGCCACCAACACCCAGATGGACATCACCCACCAGATCACCCTGCTGCTGGTGCTGCTGATCTCCTCCAAGGGCGCCGCAGGCGTCACCGGTAGCGGCTTCATCGTGCTGGCCGCCACCCTGTCCGCTGTCGGTCACGTACCGGTCGCTGGCCTGGCGCTGATCCTGGGTATCGACCGCTTCATGTCCGAAGCCCGCGCCCTGACCAACCTGGTCGGCAACGGCGTGGCCTCCATCGTGGTCGCCAAGTGGTGTGGCCAGCTGGACGAGCAGACCCTGAAGACCGAACTCGCTCGCGGCCCGAACGCCGTCGAAGTCGAGGAAGCTCGCCAGACTGCCTGAGCCTAGCGCGAGGACCGCTCCTGGAGCGGTCCCTCCGGCAAGTGCGAAACGCCCGTATCGAAAGATGCGGGCGTTTTCTTTTGCCTTGGATTTGCTGAGGGAGGGACGCAGACACTGTGCCCTGGCGGAAACGCCGAGCGATCAATTGGCTGGGGTTGCCTCAACCGCCGGCCAGGGTGCCTGAGCTGCGGCTCCATCACGCTCTTGGGTGGCAGCCAGGATGCAGTGGAAAGCAGGGGGGCGCTGTATGCGGGCCTTGCGAGCGTCGTCTTGCCGGAGGACGAGCAGGCGCAGGGAAGGTGACCAGGCTGCGTGGTCGCAGGCAGGTTGCCGAAGCAGAGGGGGAAGGGGCCGGGTAATAGCAGGAGGAGGGGTGAAGCGCTGGCAGACCGCCAGCGCTTCGGGGTGGATCAGCGACGCAGGCTGGGACGGTAGCCCATCACGCCGTAGAACAGGATGTAGAGGTAGCAGACCAGGGGGATAAGGAAGGAGGGCAGCAGGCCGATGGTATCAGCGAAGTAGCCCTGGATGGCCGGCACCAAGGCGCCGCCGACGATACCCATGCACAGCAGACCCGAACCCTTGGAGGTGAACTTGCCCAGGCCCTTGAGCGCCAGGGAGAAGATGGTCGGGAACATGATGGAGTTGAAGAAGCCGATGGCCAGGAGGGCCCACATGGCGACCTTGCCGCCTTGCAGCACGGCCACGGCCAGCAGCACGCCGATGGCGATGGCGTTGAAGCTCAGCACCAGGTTCGGCCGCACCTTGGTCATGATCACGCCGCCGATGAAGCGACCGACCATGGCGCCACCCCAGTACAGCGACAGGTACTTGGCGGCGGTAGCGGCGTTCAGGCCGGCCACGTCCGGGCTTTCCATCAGACTCACCAGGTAGCTGCCGATGGACACTTCGGCGCCCACGTACATGAAGATGCCGACCACGCCGAGCAGCAGGTGACGATAGGCCCAGACGCTGTTGGCGGCCAGGGCGTTCTCGTCGGTGGTGTTGTCCTGTTCGGTGTCCTTGATCTGCGGCAGGCGGAAGAGGCCGATGATCACCGCCAGGGCGACCAGCATGCCGGCCAGGATCAGGTAGGGCAGCTGCACCGAATGGGCGGCGGAGTCTTCACCGACCAGCGCCAGGATGGTCACCGCGCCCACCAGTGGGCCGACGGTGGTGCCCAGGGAGTTGAAGGCCTGGGTCAGGTTGAGGCGCGAGGCCGCGGTTTCCGGCTTGCCGAGGATGGTGACATAGGGATTCGCCGCTACCTGCAACACGGTGATGCCGGCCGCCAGTACGAACAGGGCGGTCAGGAAGAAGCCGTAGGAGTGGGCTCCGGCCGCCGGGTAGAAGAGCACGCAACCAACGCCGGCAGTGAGCAGGCCGACGATGATGCCCTTCTTGTAGCCCAGGCTTTCCACCAGGCGACCCGCCGGGAAGGAGACGATGAAGTAGGCGGTGAAGAAGCAGAACTGGATCAGCGAGGCCTGCAGGTAGCTGAGGGTGAAGACCGCCTTGAGGTGGGGGATGAGGATGTCGTTCAGCGAGGTGATCAGGCCCCACATGAAGAACAGCATGGTGAGGACGATCAAGGGTCCGCGGTAGCTCTGGTTTTGATTGTGCATTGGGGCTCCATGGGTACAACAGTTTCTTGTTTCTGCCCGCGATTCTCGGACAGCGCTGTCTAGGGCGGCTGCGCAGACACAGCGAAGCGGCGCGAGATTAAGCTATTCGCGCTGCTGAATCCATTCTTCCTGGAGGTTCGCAGGCGAAGTGCCGGCGCCTTCGACCGCGGGGCCAGTGACCGGTTCAGCGGGGCACGGCGCAGAAATGAAAAACGGCGCCAGAGGCGCCGTTTGGGTCACACAAGTGAGGGCTATCAGCCCTGCCAGCGCTTGAGTACCAGGGTGGCGTTGGTGCCGCCGAAGCCGAAGCTGTTGCTCATGACGAGGTCCAGCTTAGCGTCTTCCTTGGTCTCGCGCAGGATCGGCAGGTCAGCGACTTCCGGATCCAGTTCGTCGATGTTGGCCGAGCCGGCGATGAAGTTGCCTTCCATCATCAGCATGCAGTAGATGGCCTCATGGACACCGGCGGCGCCCAGGGAGTGGCCGGACAGGCTCTTGGTGGAGCTGATGGCCGGCGCCTTGTCACCGAACACGGCGCGTACGCCCTTGATCTCGGCCACGTCGCCCACCGGGGTGGAGGTGCCGTGGGTGTTCAGGTAGTCGATCTCGCCGTCGACGGTGGACAGCGCCTGCTGCATGCAGCGGATGGCGCCTTCGCCGCTCGGGGCGACCATGTCGTAGCCGTCGGAGGTCGCGCCGTAGCCGACGATCTCGGCATAGATCTTGGCGCCACGGGCCAGGGCGTGTTCGAGTTCTTCGACCACCACCATGCCGCCGCCGCCAGCGATGACGAAACCGTCACGCTTGCTGTCGTAGGCACGGGAAGCCTTTTCCGGCGTCTCGTTGTAGTCGCTGGAGAGCGCGCCCATGGCATCGAACAGCATGCTCTGGGTCCAGTGCTCTTCCTCGCCGCCGCCGGCGAAGACCACGTCCTGCTTGCCGAGCTGGATCTGCTCCATGGCCAGGCCGATGCAGTGAGCGCTGGTGGCGCAGGCCGAGGCTACGGAGTAGTTCAGGCCCTTGATCTTGAAGGGGGTGGCCAGGCAGGCGGAGACCGTGCTGCTCATGGTCCGGGTCACGCGGTAGGGACCGACGCGCTTGACGCCCTTCTCGCGCAGGATGTCCAGGGCTTCCATCTGGTTGAAGGTGGAAGCGCCACCCGAGCCGGCGATCAGGCCGGTGCGAGGGTTGGAGACCTGGTCTTCGGCCAGACCGGAGTCCTTGATCGCCTGCTCCATCGCCAGATAGGCGTAGGCAGCGGCATCGCCGACGAAGCGCTTGACCTTGCGGTCGATCAGTTCTTCGAGGTTCAGGTCGATGGAACCGGAAACCTGGCTGCGCAGACCCATTTCGGCATATTCCGGATTGTGACGGATGCCGGCACGGCCTGCGCGCAGGTTGGCGGAAACGGTGTCTTTATCATTGCCCAGGCACGAAACGATACCCAGACCGGTAATGACGACGCGACGCATGCGAAAAGCCCTTAGAAGCTATCGGTGGAAGTGAACAGGCCGACGCGCAGACCTTCGGCGGAGTAGATCTCGCGGCCGTCCACGCTAACGGTGCCATCGGCGATGGCCAGAATCAGCGACCTGTTGATGGTGCGTTTGATATGAATATTGTAGGTGACCTTCTTGGCAGTCGGCAGTACCTGGCCGAAGAACTTCACTTCGCCAGAGCCCAGGGCGCGACCGCGACCCGGATTGCCCTGCCAGCCAAGGTAGAAACCGACCAGCTGCCACATGGCATCCAGGCCCAGGCAGCCCGGCATCACCGGATCACCTTCGAAATGGCAACCGAAGAACCAGAGGTCGGGACGGATATCGAGTTCCGCCACCAGTTCGCCCTTGCCGTATTTCCCGCCTACCTCACTGATATGCGTGATCCGATCGATCATCAGCATGTTCGGTGCGGGCAATTGGGCATTGCCCGGACCGAAGAGCTCGCCACGGCTGCAGCGCAGCAAGTCTTCGTAGGTAAAGGCGTGTTGTTTGGTCATGCAAGCTCCTGTAGCTGGCCTAGGTCCAGGCTCTGGCGACTCCGAAGGTCGCTCTGGGTATGGCTTCGTGTAGCAGTAGACTGCCGGGGCATCGGGAAAGTCACAGGCCAGCGCCCCGCTCGTTAACGGACCATTGTGCACTTTCCGCAGTCAATTCTCCATCCTGGGCCGCGCGAGCGGCTACCGTATACTGGCGAGGAGGCCGCGCGATCGCGGTGATGACGAGAGTTTCGATGACAGTCCAATCCCCCATCGCCGTCCTGGGTGGCGGCAGTTTCGGTACCGCCCTGGCCAATCTGGTCGCCGAGAACGGGCTGCCGGTGCGTCTGTGGATGCGCGATCCGCAACAGGCCGAGACCATCCGCCGCGAGCGCGAGAACCCCCGCTACCTGAAGGGTATCAAAGTGCACGCCGCGGTCGAGGCCACCAGTGATCTGCCGGGCGCCATCCAAGGCTGCGAGCTGATCCTGGTCGCGTTGCCATCGAGCGCGCTGCGCCAGGCGCTGGCGCCCATCGCCCAGCAACTGGAGGGACGTTTCCTCGTCAGCACCACCAAGGGCATCGAGGCGCATTCCTTTATGCTGATGAGCGAGATCCTCGCGGAAATCGTGCCGCGCGCGCGCATCGGCATCATCTCCGGTCCTAATCTGGCCCGCGAGATCGCCGAGCATCAGCTCACCGCCACCGTGGTGGCCAGCGAGGACGAAGCCGTGTGCCGGCAGGTCCAGGCGGCACTGCACGGCCGTACCTTCCGCGTCTATGCTAGCGCCGATCGCCTCGGCGTCGAACTGGCCGGCGCCCTGAAGAACGTTTACGCCATCATCGCCGGCATGGCCGCGGCCCTGGCGATGGGCGAGAACACCCGCAGCATGCTGATCACCCGGGCCCTGGCCGAGATGACCCGCTTCGCCGTGCAGCGCGGCGCCAATCCCATCACCTACCTCGGCCTGGCCGGGGTCGGGGACCTGATCGTGACCTGCTCGTCGGAGAAGAGCCGCAACTACCGGGTGGGTCACGCCCTCGGGCGGGGACTGACCCTGGACGAGGCGGTGGCGCAGATCGGCGAGACCGCCGAAGGCGTCAACACCCTGCGCGTGCTCAAGGAAAAAGCGGATGAGCTGGGCGTCTACATGCCCCTGGTCAACGGCCTCTATGCGATCCTGTTCGAGGGTCGCAGTTTGGGGCAGGTGATCGAGGCCCTGATGGGCGGTGAGCCCAAGACCGATGTCGATGTGGCGGACGCCGCCCTCGTTTGAGCCGCTACACTGTCTGAAAAGAGGAATTCCCATGTCCCAACCCGAGCATTCCCGCGAGCTGCTAGGCCTGCGCCTGATCTGGATGCTGCTGTTCCTGTTCGTCTGGCTGGGTGCGCAGTACGTGCTGGCGGTGGTGGTGCTGGTTCAACTGGTGGTGCGCCTGATCAAGGGCGAGGCCAACCCCGGGCTGATCGCCTTTGGCGCGGCCCTGGGTGCCTATCTGGCGCAGATCGTCCGCTTCGGCACCTTCGCCAGCGAAGTGAAGCCCTGGCCCTTCGCCGACTGGCCGGCCACCGAGCCCGCCGACGATCGCTCCGCCACCGCGCCATGAAGCTCTGGCTGCTGCGGCATGGCGAAGCCGAGGCGCGGGCGTCCAGCGACGAGCTGCGCGAGCTGACCATGGCCGGGCGCGCCGAGGTGTTGCGCAGCGCCCTGCAACTGCAGGGTGCCCAACTGCAGCTCATCCTCGCCAGTCCCTACGTACGGGCGCAGCAGACGGCGGCTCTGGTTCAGCAGCAACTGGGCTGGCCAGGCAAGGTGCGCAGTGCCTCCTGGGCCACGCCCGACGGCGAGCCGGAACGCGCCCTGGACGAGCTGGAGCGCCTGGGCGTGGAGGAGCTGCTGCTGGTGACCCACAATCCCTTCGTCGCTGAACTGGCCGGCTGGTTGCTGCACGGGCATCGGCAGGCACCGGTAGCCATGGGCACCGCGTCCCTGCTGTGCCTGGAGGCGCCGCTGTCCCTGGCCGGCGGTTTCGAGCTGGTCAGTCACTTCCATGGCTGACGCCCTTGCAAGGAAAGTACATGAGCATCTGGCAGACCCTTCCGGATCCTGAGGACCTCGGGCGTGCGCTCGAAAATACCCTCGCAGAACACCTGGACATGCGCATCGAAGCCTGGGACGACAGCAGCCTGACCGCCAGCATGGTGGTCGACCGGCGTACTCACCAGCCCATGGGGTTGCTGCATGGCGGCGCCTCGGTGGCCCTGGCGGAAACCGTGGGCTCGATCGCCAGCATGCTCTGCGTGGATCGTTCGCGCTTCTATTGCGTGGGTCAGGAAATCAACGCCAACCACGTGCGCGGCGTGCGTTCCGGGCGGGTAACGGCGGTCGCGCGGCCCCTGCACCTGGGGCGCAGCAGCCATGTCTGGGACATCCGCCTGAGCGATGAGGAAGGACGCCTGACCTGCGTATCGCGGCTGACCGTGGCGGTGGTCCCGCTGCAACGGGACGCCTCCTAGACATGGCCAGCGTCTGGCTGGCAGGGGAGGCAAGCACATGACGGCCCAGGTGCAGGAGCTGCGCCTGGAGCTGCCTCATATCGAGCTGAGCGCCCGGGTGTTCGGCCCGGAAGACGGCTATCCGGTGCTGGCGCTGCATGGCTGGCTGGACAATGCCATGACTTTCGCCCAGCTCGCCCCACGGCTGCAGGGTCTGCGCATCGTCGCGCTGGACCTGCCCGGGCACGGGCTGTCGGCGCATCGTCCCGCTGGCGTCGGATATGCCATCCAGGACTATGGACTGGATGTGCTCGCTGCCGCGCGGCAACTGGGCTGGGACCGCTTCGGCCTGCTCGGGCACTCCATGGGCGCCATCGTCGGCGTCATCGCTGCCGCGGCCCTGCCGGAGCAGGTCGAGTGCCTGGCGTTGATCGATGGTCTGCTGCCCTACACCACGCCGGCGGAGGAGACGTCGGAGAAGCTCGGCAAGGCGCTGCTCGCCGAGCTGGAACTGCCCAATCGACGCAAGCCGGTCTATGCCACGGTGGAAGGCGCCGTGGCGGCGCGGCTGAAGGGGGCGCTGACGGTCAGTCGCGAAGCCGCCGAGTTGCTCGCCGAGCGCGGCTTGATGGCGGTGCCGGGTGGCTATACCTGGCGCTCCGATCCGCGCCTGCGGCTGCCCAGTCGGATGCGTTTCACGCCGGAGCAGGCGGCTGCCTGCCTGGACGCCGTGCGCTGCCCGACGGCGCTGGTGGTGGCCGCGGGCGGCCTCGTGGCGCCCCATGCCGAGGCCATGCGCCTGGCACGGCAGCAGCCACACTTCAGCCTCCATGAGCTGCCGGGCGGGCACCATCTGCACCTGGACGATGCCGCGGGCGCCCAGGCCGTCGCAGATTGTTTCAATGCCTTCTTTGCCGCCAGCACCGGGCGCAACGAATAATGCGGCATGCCTAGCCGTCCGTTCTGCCTCAGCACCACTCTCGTCCGCCGATCCCTACTGATCGGCCTGCTGTTTTCCACCTGTGGTGTGCAGGCAGCCGTGCTGCCCGAAATCGCGCCCATGGATCATGCCCAGCTCGTTCGCGAAACCGGACCGGCAACCGCCGAGCGCCTCTATCCGCTGGGGCCGGCCAGTCGCATCGGCGGTCGCCTGCGCCTGGAGGATTCCTTGCAGGTGGAAGGCGAACTCCAGACCCAGACGTTCGAGCTGGCCCCTGGGCATCCGCCACTGGCACGGCTGGACAGCGAACGCCAGCGCCTGCAGCAGCAGGGCGCGACGCTGCTCTATTGGTGCGAGGGGCGTGACTGCGGCGCCAGCAGCGTCATCGCCAACAGCCTGCTGGGCGAGGCCATGCTGTTCGGGCCCGACGACCAGCAGGGTCTGCTGGTATTGCAGCTGGCGGAGCCACAGACGGTGCTGACGCTCTATGGCATCACCCGGGGCAACCGCCGCGGCTACCTGCATGCCGAGCGGCTGCAGGCCGGCCAACCCCTGCCCGAGTTGTTGCCGAGCGCTGCCACCCTGCTCAAGGAATTGCAGCGCGACGGTCAGCTGCTGCTGCCCGCCCTGGAGCGGACGCCGGAGCAACCCTGGATCGCCCGCCTGGCGGCGGCCCTGGCGCTCAATGGCGATGTCGCCGTGACCCTGGGCGGCGACCAGGCCATGGCCTGGCAGAGCGTCCTGCGCGAGGCGGGAATCCGCGCGCCGCGACTGCAGACCGAGGCCAGCCGCGCTGCCGGGCTCTATCGCCGCTAGACGTCGTTGACGTAGCGGGTCCGCCCCGCGCCCAGACCAAAGAGCGTGGCCAGCACGGCGATCAGGGTGAAGAGCACGCCCATGGGTGCCCAGTCGTGGGTGGCGTCATGGAGGATGCCCACCAGCAGCGGGCCGAGCGAAGCCAGGCTGTAGCCCGCGCCCTGGGCCATGCCCGACAGCCGCCCGGCGGTTTCCGCATCCCGCGAGCGCAGCACCAGCAGGGCGAGCGCCAGGCTGAAGGTGCCGCCCTGGCCCAGGCCGAGCACGACGGCCCACAGCCAGAGACTACCCAGCGGCGCATAGAGGCAGCCCAGCAAGCCGGCGAGGGTCAGGCTCATGGCCACCACGATGGCCAGGCGCTGGTCTCGGCCGCGGGTCGCCAGCCAGGGGGCGGTGAGGGCGCTGACCAGCTGGGTCATCACCGAACCCGACAGCATCAGACCCGCCTGCACCATGCCCAGGCCGCGATCCATCAGCAGGGTCGGCAGCCAGCCAAAGACGATATAGGCCAGCGACGACTGCAAGCCCATGTACAGGGTGATCTGCCAGGCCAGTCGGTTGCGCCACAGCGAACCGCCGGCACCCCGGCGCGGTGCGATGGTGGGCGGCTGGCGCAATTGCGGCAGCCAGACCAGCAGGGCCACCACGGCGACCAGGGCCCAGGTGGCGAGAGCAGGTTGCCAGCGGCCGTCGAAGGCCGTGGCGAGGGGCGCGGTGGCGCCTGCGGCCACGGCGGCGCCAATGCACAGCATCATGGTGTAGAGCCCCATCAACTGGCCGGCCTGGGCGGGAAAGTCGCGCTTGACCAGGGCTGGCAGCAGCACGCCGAGGATGCCGATGCAGGCGCCGGCGATCAGGCTGCCAAGAAACAGCCCCAGGGGTGGCAGCAGACTGCGCAGGACGATGCCGCCGGCGAGCAGCGCCAGGATGGCGCCCAGGGTACGTTCGCTGCCCCAGCGGCGCGCCAGGCGCGGGGCCAAGGGCGCGAATAGCCCCAGGCAGAGTACCGGCAGGGTGGTGAGCAGGCCGATGGCGCTGCTGGAAAGGCCCGTGCTGGCTTCGATCTGCCGCAGCAGGGGTGCCAGGCTGGAGAGGGCCGGGCGCAGGTTGAGGGCGATGAGCATGAGGCTGGCGAGCAGCAGACCGCGTTGCCAGGGCGTGAGGTGGGACGTCGCTGAAGAAGACATGAGCACTGCTATGACCGGGGAAACCGGCAATGCTAGCGCACCCTGGCCATAACGCACGGCGCTTCCGTTCGCTACCCTTCAGCGGGAAAAAATAGTTGGCGGACCGGCTAAAAAATCGCCAGTTCGTCCATCGCCGCACCGCCGCTCGCTTGTCCGGGGTCGGCCGGAGGTTTTCCACGAGGTTATCCACAGCAACTGTGGATTACCGCCAGAAAACAGTCCTTTTGCTTTGGCTGGCGATCTGTTAGGCGCGGTCGTTCCCCGCCGGCTGACAGGCATTTGCTACTATTACGCCCCTTCGCGCTGGCTGTCGAACCAGCGCCACCGCTGAACCGGAGTAACGATGACCGATCCCATTCGCCTCACCCAATACAGCCACGGTGCCGGTTGTGGTTGCAAGATCGCCCCCAAGACCCTGGAGACCATCCTGGCCGGCAGCGGGGCCCAGCATCTGGATCCGCGGCTGTGGGTGGGCAATGCGTCGCGCGACGATGCGGCGGTCTATGGTCTGGATGACGAGCGTGGGGTGGTCTCCACCACCGACTTCTTCATGCCCATCGTCGATGACCCCTTCGATTTCGGTCGCATCGCCGCCACCAATGCCATCAGCGACATCTATGCCATGGGTGGTGACCCCTTGCTGGCCATCGCCATCCTCGGTTGGCCGGTCAATGTGCTGCCGCCGGAAGTGGCGCGCGAGGTCATCGCCGGCGGTCGGCGGGTCTGCGACGAGGCCGGCATTCCCCTGGCCGGCGGCCATTCCATCGACGCGCCCGAGCCGATCTTCGGCCTGGCCGTGACCGGGATCGTGGAGAAGCGCCACCTCAAGCGTAACGACACCGCGACCTTGGGCAGTCGTCTCTATCTGACCAAGCCGCTGGGCATCGGCATCCTCACCACCGCCGAGAAGCGCGCCCTGTTGCGGCCGGAGGATCGCCATCTGGCGCGTGACACCATGTGCCAGCTCAATCGTCCCGGCAGCCGTTTCGGCCGCCTGGCCGGGGTGACGGCGATGACCGACGTCACTGGCTTCGGGCTGCTCGGCCACCTGGTGGAGATGGCCGACGGCAGTGGCCTGACCGCCGAACTCGACTTCGCCGCCATTCCCCGTCTCGACGGGGTGGATTTCTATCTGCAGCAGGGCTGCGTGCCCGGCGGCACCGAGCGCAACTTCGACAGCTACGGCAGCCGCATCGCCCCGCTGGACGAGGCCCGCCGCCAGCTGCTGTGCGATCCCCAGACCAGTGGCGGCCTGTTGGTGGCCGTGGCCCCCGAGGGCGAGGCGGAATTCCTTGGCGTGGCCGCGGAGCTGGGTCTGGCCCTGCAACCCATAGGGCAACTGGTGGCTCGGCGCGCCCATGCGGTCGAGGTGGCTTGATGAACCAGCGTGAGGATGCCCGCGACCTGCGAGCGCTGTTCCTGAGCGATGTACCCCTGATCGATGTCCGCGCCCCGGTGGAGTTCGGCAAGGGTGCCTTTCCCCAGGCGACCAACCTGCCATTGATGAACGACCTGGAGCGCCAGCGCGTGGGCACCCGCTATAAGCAGCAGGGCCAGCAGGCGGCGTTGCAACTGGGTCATCAACTGGTGTCCGGTGCGGTCAAGGAGGCGCGCATCCAGGCCTGGGCCGATTTTGCCCGGGCCCATCCGGAGGGCTATCTCTATTGCTTCCGCGGCGGCTTGCGCTCGCAGATCAGCCAGGAATGGCTGCGCAGCGAGGCCGGCATCGCCTATCCGCGGGTGGTGGGTGGCTACAAGGCCATGCGCACCTTCCTTATCGACACGCTGCAGCAGGCCCTGGCCGAGTGCCGCTTCGTGGTGGTGGGCGGCATGACCGGTACCGGCAAGACCGAGGTGGTGGCCCAACTCGACAACGCCGTCGACCTCGAAGGGCATGCCAACCACCGCGGTTCCAGTTTCGGCAAGCGCGCCACGCCGCAGCCGGGCCAGATCGATTTCGAGAATCGCCTGGCCGTCGATCTGTTGCGCCGCCGCCAGGCGGGGCAGGGGCAGTTCGTGCTGGAAGACGAGTCACGGCTGGTCGGTCGCTGCTCCTTGCCGTTGGAATTGCACCAGGGCATGCAGCAGTACCCGCTGGTTTGGCTGGAAGACAGCCGGGAAAATCGCATTGAGCGCATCCTGCGCGACTACGTCATCGACCTGGCGGCGGAATTCCTTGCCCTGCACGGGCCGGAGCAGGGCTTCGCGTTGTTCGCCGAGCAGCTGCGCAAGAGTCTCTCCGGCATCGCCAAGCGCCTGGGTGGCGAACGCTTCCAGCGCCTATCGACCATTCTCGAAGACGCCCTGGCCGAGCAGGAGCGCTCAGGCGACGTTGCCGCGCATCGTGGCTGGATCGAGGGCCTGCTGGCCGAATACTACGATCCCATGTATGCCTATCAGCGCGAGAGCAAGGCGTCGCGGGTGATCTTCAGCGGCGACCAGGCTGCGGTGGTCGAGTTTCTGCGCAATCGAGGCTGAACAGCGGCCACGGTTAGCGGTCTACGCTGCGGTTATCCGGCCGTTCCGGCCGGTCACAGGTCGCAAGGAGAAAAAGAGATGAAAGCGAAACTGGTTCCCGTCCTGGTCGCTACGTTGGCTACCGTGGTGCTCGCGGGATGCTCGGGCAAGGTGGTCAATCGCGACAGCTGCGCCAGCCAGACCCGCTCCGCCTGGCAGGAACTCGACCTGGCCAAGGCCGAAGGCTTTTCCGGCACCGTGAGCTATTCCAAGGCGCTGGCGCTGCTGTCCACCGCCAAGACCCAGCAGCAGGTCGAGGCCTACACCGGTTGCGTGAAGAATGCGGAAAAGGCGCGCTTCTATATTCGCGAGTCTCGCGCCGGTCGTTGATCGTTCGTGCGACTGGCAAACGGCCGCCATCCAAAGCGACGTCGGCATAACCGAGTGCGACGGATAGCGGCTCGTTAGCCCCCCAGCCCCTCAAGAATCGGCTTCTGCGGACGACAGCGTTGGTAGAACTCATTCCGTTGGGGTGCCGTATGAAAGGGATTGCCCGCTATCGCCTGGCCAATTGGCGAACCGCGACCAAGCTGGCGGTGGGCTTTGCTCTGGTGCTGCTGCTGACACTGGTGGTGGCCCTCCAGGGCGGCCTTGCGCTCAAGGATGTCGAGCATCGTTTCGGTTCCCTGCGCGACATGGCGGCGATCAACCGGCAGGTGATGCAGGTGCGCGCCCTGGAGCAGGGCTTTCGCCTGAGTGGCGAGGCCGCCCAGGCCGAGCACCTGCGGCAGGCCCTGCCGGTGGTACTCGAGCGGTTGGGGCAGTTGCAGGCGGAGGTGGGCAATGCCAACGCTGCCGATATCGATGCCGCCCGCGAGGCCACCAAGGCCTATGGTGCCGCCTTCGCCGACTTCGAGCGCCTCAATACCTCGCGCCGTCTGGCCATGGAAGGGGCGGCCTTCCTGGTGGAGGGCGCGGCCAACAGCCTGGATATCCTCCAGTCCGGTCTGCTGGATGACGGCGCCTATGCGCTCAAGGATTCCGCTGGCAAGCAGGGCGCCGAACTCCTGACCCTGTCGCAGCAGGTCGGCGAACTCTATCGCCTGATGCTCAAGAGCCTCGACGAAGCTCAGGCACGGGCAGGCAAGAACACGGTGGACGACCAGCCCTTGCCCTCGGCCAGTGCCGCCCTCGAGCTACTGGCCAAGGTGGAGCCGCAGCTGAGCGATCCGGCCTATTCCTCGGTCATCCAGGACGTCTCCACCAATATCAAGGAATTCATCCGCCGCCTGGGCGACTATGCCGCCGCCCTGGCCCAGGAGCAGACCGCCGGTGCGCGGATGACCAGCCTGGCCGAGGCCGCCGTGGAGCGGGTCGATGCCCTTTATGGGCAACAGGAAGCCGAGTTGCAGGCGATGATGACCAAGCGCCTGCTGACCATCGGCGGCGTCGCGCTGCTGGCGCTGATCGTCGGTGCCCTGGCCGCGCTGATCATCACCCTGGCCATTGTCCGCCCGCTGCGCAAGGTGATCGCTGCCGCCGAACGCATCGCCCAGGGCCAGCTGGATGTCGAGTTGACCGTGGATCGCGGTGACGAGATCGGCCAGCTGCAACGTTCCAGCGCCAGCATGGTGGCGGCGCTGCGCGGCATGGTTCTGCAACTGCAGAATGGCATCGGCCGACTAGGCCAGTCTGCCGCGGCCCTGGCCGAGCAGGCCCGGGATGCGCAACTGGGCGTGACCCGCCAGCGCGAGGAAACCGATCAGGTGGCGGCGGCCATGGCTGAATTGGCCGCCACCGCCCAGGGCGTCGCCGCGGACGCCGAGGCCGCCGCCGGTGCCGGCGACCAAGCCGAGCGCCAGGTCAACGACGGCCAGGCGGTGATCGGCCGCAGTCTGGCCGGTATCGAGACCCTAGGGGTGGACGTCCGGGCAGCTGCCGAGCGCCTCGAAGGCGTGTCCCACGACAGCCAGGCGATCAGCAGTGTGCTGGACGTGATCAAGGCAGTGGCCGAGCAGACCAACCTGCTGGCGCTCAACGCGGCCATCGAAGCGGCCCGCGCCGGTGAGCAGGGGCGAGGGTTTGCTGTGGTCGCCGACGAAGTCCGCGCCCTGGCGCGCCGTACCCAGCAGTCGAGTGTCGAGATCGAGCAGCTCATCGTGGTGTTGCAGAAGGGCAGTGGCGAGGCGGTCGCGCGGATGCAGCAGAGCGAGACCCTGCTGGCCGGTACCCTGGGCAGTGCCAGCGATACCCGGCGGGCCTTCGCCGGTATCGCCACGGCGGTGGCCAGCATCCAGCAGAAGAATCAGCAGATCGCCGCGGCGGCCTTGCAGCAGCGGGGCGTGGCCGAAGAGGTGGCGGTCAATGTCACCCGGATTCGCGACGGCGCCGATCAGTCCAGCCAGGCGATGGCGGCGACGGCGTCAGCCAGTCGGGAGCTGGCCGAGCTGGGCGACGAGCTCTCGCGACTGGTGCAGCGCTTCCACGTCTGACCGAACCCGCTACTGGGCGTTGAGCGCCTGCCCGGTGGTGCCTCGACTGTCGGGGCCGAGCAAGTAGAGATAGACCGGCAGGATGGCCTCCGGCGCGGGCACCCGGGCAGGATCTTCCTCGGGATAGGCCGCCGCGCGCATGGCGGTGCGGGTGCCGCCCGGGTTGACGCTGTTGACCCGGATGCCGGCTTCTCCAAGCTCCTCGGCCCACACCTGCATCAGGCCTTCGGTGGCGAACTTGGACACCGAATAGGCGCCCCAGCTGGCCCGTCCCTTGCGACCGACGCTGCTGGAGGTGAAGATCACCGAGGCCGCATCGGCGGCCCTGAGCAGCGGCAACAACGCCTGGGTCAGGGCGAAGCCTGCCTGGACGTTCACCTGCAGCACCTGCGCCAGGGCCGTGGCGGAGGTTTCTTCCAACGGCATCCGCGGTCCCAGCAGGCCGGCGTTGTGCACCAGGCCGTCCAGGCGGCCATGACTTCGCTGCAGGCGCTCCGCCACGACGGCATAGGCCGCCGCGTCAGCCTGTTCCAGATCCAGTACCAAGGCCTCGACCTGGCCACCGCTGGCCTGGATATCCTGGCACGCCGCATCCAGCGCCGCGGCATCGCGACCCTGGAGGATGACCTTGGCACCCAGGGCCGCACAGCCCTTGGCCAGGGCGGCGCCGATGCCGCGGTTGGCGCCGGTGACGAGGATGACGCGGTCTTTCAATAGCTCGGCGGGAGCCTGGTAGTCGAACATCTGAACCTCTAGCAGCCGCACAGCGCGCGATCGAGCAGGGCGCGCAATTCCAGCGGGTGGTCGATGATGGCGTCGGCACCCCAGTGCTCGGGGTGGTCGTCCGGATGGATGTAGCCGTAGCGTGCCGCCACCGTCTTGCTGCCGGCGGCGCGGCCCGACTCGATGTCGCGCAGGTCGTCACCGATGAACAGGGCGGTCTGGGGATCGACATCCAGTTGCCGACAGGCCAGCACCACCATCTCCGGGTCCGGCTTGCTGTGCGTGACGTGATCCGGGCAGACCAGGCAGGCCGAGCGTTCGGCCAGGCCCAGGCGCTGCATGATCGGCTCGGCGAAGCGCACCGGCTTGTTGGTCACCACGCCCCAGCGCAGCCGGGCGGCGTCGAGATCGCGCAGGATCTCGTCCATGCCCTCGAACAGCCGGGTGTGGTCCGCACAATGCTCCTGGTAGCGTTCGAGAAACTCCAGGCGCAGGGGCTCGAGCTCGGCGCCCAGGGGGTCGACCTCGAAGCCGGCCAGGATCATGGCCTTGGCGCCACCGGAGATGACGCCACGCAGGCGGGGCTCTTCAGCGGGCGCAAGGCCTCTGTCCTGGCGCATGGCCTGGAGGATGGCGATGAAGTCCGGCGCCGTGTCCAGCAGGGTACCGTCCATGTCGAAGAGGACCGCTTGCAGACGCATGGCCTAGTCCTCGCGCTGGGTGCGCACCATATAGTTCACCGTCACATCGCCTTCCAGTTTGTATCTCTTGGTCAGCGGGTTGTAGGTGAGGCCGATGACGTCGCGCAGGTTGAGGCCGGCGGCGCGCGCCCAGGCACCCAGTTCCGAGGGGCGGATGAACTTGCGGAAATCGTGGGTACCGCGTGGCAGCAGGCGCAGCACGTACTCGGCGCCGACGATGGCGAAGAGATAGGCCTTGGGATTGCGGTTGATGGTGGAGAAGAACACCTGGCCACCCGGCTTGACCAGGTCGTGGCAGGCCTTGATCACCGAGGAGGGATCCGGCACGTGTTCGAGCATTTCCAGGCAGGTCACGATGTCATAGGTGCCAGCATGCTTGCGCGCGTGGTCCTCGGTGGTCTCTTGGATGTAATCGACCGGCACACCGGATTCCAGCTGGTGCAAACGCGCCACCGCCAGGGGCGCCTCGGCCATGTCGATGCCGGTCACCTGGGCGCCGCGCTGGGCCATGGCCTCGCTGAGGATGCCGCCACCGCAACCCACGTCCAGCACCTTCTTACCGGCCAGGCCGGCGTGTTGATCGATCCAGTTGACGCGCAGCGGGTTCATGTCGTGCAGCGGCTTGAATTCGCTTTCGCGATCCCACCAGCGGTAGGCGAGGGCCTCGAACTTGGCGATCTCGGCGTTATCGACGTTGGACATGGGGTTCTCCAGAGGCAAGGGAGCAGGGCGCGTCAGGCGCCCTGCTGGATACGGGTGGCCCACTGCTGCGCATTGGCTATGAGTTCGGCCTCGTCCAGGCGCACGAGTTCGCTCTGGCGCAGCAGCGGCACGCCGCCGACCCAGACGTCGCTGACGCGGTCCCGGCCGGTGGCATAGATGAGTTGCGAGACGGGGTCATAGAGCGGCTGCTGGGCGAGACCGCCGAGGTCGACGGCAGTCAGGTCGGCGGCCTTGCCGACTTCCAGCGAACCCAGGCAGCGCTCCAGGCCCAGGGCGCGGGCACCGTTCAGGGTCGCCATGCGCAGCGCGCGATGGGCGTCCAGGGCAGTGGCCGAGCCGGCGACGGCCTTGGCCAGCAGAGCGGCGGTGCGGGTTTCGCCGAGCAGGTCGAGATCGTTGTTGCTGGCCGCACCATCGGTGCCGATGGCCACGTTGACGCCGGCCTGCCAGAGGCGCTCCACCGGGCAGAAGCCGCTGGCCAGCTTGAGGTTGGACTCGGGGCTGTGGATGACGTGGCTGTTGGTTTCGACCAGGTTTTCCAGATCCTCGTCGTCCACCTGGGTCATGTGCACGGCCTGGAAACGCGGACCGAGCAGGCCCAGGCGCCGCAGCCGGCTGAGCGGCCGCTCGCCGGTCTGCTCCAGCGCCTGTTCCACCTCGAAGGCGGTCTCGTGCACGTGCATCTGGATCGGTGCCTGCAGCTGCTCGGCCAGCACCAGGATCTCTTCGAGCTTGGCGTCGGCCACGGTATAGGGCGCATGGGGACCGAAGGCCACGCTGATGCGCTCGTGCAGCTTCATGTCGTCGAACAGCTCCAGGCCACGACGGATCATGTCGTCCGCCGTGCGGGCGCCGGGAATCGGGAAGTCGAGGATCGGCAGGCAGACCTGGGCACGCACCCCGGTGCGATGGATCGCCTCGCAGGCCACCTGGGGATAGAAGTACATGTCCGAGAAGCAGGTGATGCCGCCACGGATCTGCTCGGCGATGGCGAGGGTGGTGCCGTCGCGGACGAAATCCTCGTCGACCCAGCGGCCTTCGGCCGGCCAGATGTGATCCTGCAGCCAGGTCTGCAGCGGCAGGTCGTCGGCCATGCCGCGAAACAGCGTCATGGCGGCGTGACCATGGGCATTGATCAGCCCGGGGATCAGCACCTTGCCCGGCAGCTCCAGGGTTTCCTTCGCCGGCTGGCGCAGGGCCTCGGCGCGCGGGGCGAGCAGGGCGATGCAGCCATCGCGCACCCCCAGGGCGTAATCGCGCAGGACCACCCCGGCAGGCTCCACCGGCACGATCCAGCTGGGGAGCAACAAGAGGTCCAGGGGCGCGGGGGTGGGCATCGGCGACGATTCCAAGAGGGGCGAGCCGGCAGTATAGCGGTCCTTGTGGCGCTACCGCTAAATCCGCGCGCCGATGCCGGTATACTGGCGGGCTACAGATTCAGGTCGAGGAGAGATCATGCGAGAGCGTCTGCTGGCGGCGGAAAAGATCAAGGCGATCGACTGGCGAGACGGTGCCCTGCACCTGCTCGACCAGCGCCTGTTGCCGCTGCGCGAACACTGGGTCGCCTGTCACAGCGCCGCCGAGGTGGCCCAGGCCATCCGCGACATGCTGGTGCGTGGTGCGCCCGCCATCGGCATCAGCGCCGCCTACGGCGTGGTGCTGGGCGCCCGGCAGCGCGCCGCGGCGGGTGAGGACTGGGAGGAGACCGTCAGCGCCGACTTCGAGCTGCTGGCGGCGTCGCGGCCCACCGCGGTCAACCTGTTCTGGGCGCTCAACCGGATGCGCGAGCGCCTGACGCGCGCGACCGGGGAAGGCGCCCTGGCGGCGCTGGAAGCCGAGGCGGTGGCCATCCACCTGAGCGATCGCGAAGCCAACCTGACCATGGCCCAGCTGGGCGTCGAACTGATCCGCAAGCACGACGCCAGCAAGCAGACCTTCCTCACCCATTGCAATACCGGCGCCCTGGCCACCGGCGGCTTCGGCACCGCCCTGGGCGTGCTGCGCGCGGCGCACCTGGACGGCCTGGTGGAATGCGTCCACGCCGACGAGACCCGTCCCTGGCTGCAGGGCTCGCGGCTCACCGCCTGGGAGCTGGCCGGGGAGGGCATTCCGGTCAGCCTCAACGCCGATGCCGCGGCGGCGCACCTGATGAAGACGCGCAACGTCGCCTGGGTGATCGTCGGCGCCGATCGCATCACCGCCAATGGCGACGTGGCCAACAAGATCGGCACCTACAACCTGGCGGTCATCGCCATGCACCACGGGGTGCGCTTCATGGTGGTGGCGCCCAGTTCGACCATCGACATGAATCTAGCGTCCGGTGACGACATCCCCATCGAGGAACGCGCCGGTCGCGAATTGCTCGAAGCCGGTGGCCAGCGCATCGCCGCGGATGTGGACGCCTTCAATCCGGTGTTCGACGTCACCCCGGCCGATCTCATCGACGCCATCGTCACCGAGCGCGGCGTGGTGGAGCGTCCGGCCGCCAAGAAGATGGCCGAGTTGATGAATCGCCGACGCCTGCATTGAGGTGATCGCCAGGGGCGGATACTTCCCTGAATGTGTTAGAATTTCGCTCTTTGCACAGGCTTTGTTCGAAAGCCCTCGGCAGGCGGTGATGCAGTGCTGAAAACCGGTCGGGGCGCCCTTTGCGCCGCCGGTGACGGGCGCCGCCAGACGGGCTTTCGCCTCTCCTATATCAGGCTCGGCCGACGTGCGGACGAGCCCTAGCGCTTTTCAGATCAGAAGGAACCAGGCTTCTCATGGGTGAACTGGCCAAAGAAATCCTCCCGGTCAATATCGAAGACGAGTTGCGGCAGTCGTATCTCGACTACGCGATGAGCGTCATCGTTGGCCGGGCCTTGCCGGATGTGCGTGACGGCCTTAAGCCGGTGCACCGGCGCGTGCTCTACGCCATGAGCGAGCTGGGCAACGACTGGAACAAGCCGTACAAGAAGTCCGCCCGTGTGGTGGGTGACGTCATCGGTAAGTACCACCCCCACGGCGACACCGCCGTCTACGACACCATCGTGCGGATGGCCCAGCCCTTCTCGCTGCGCTACATGCTGGTGGACGGCCAGGGCAACTTCGGTTCGGTGGACGGCGACAACGCCGCGGCCATGCGTTACACCGAAGTGCGGATGTCCAAGCTCGCCCACGAACTCTTGGCCGACCTGGACAAGGAAACCGTCGACTGGGTGCCCAACTACGACGGCACCGAGCAGATCCCGGCGGTGATGCCCACGCGCATCCCCAACCTGCTGGTCAACGGTTCCAGCGGCATCGCGGTCGGCATGGCCACCAACATTCCGCCGCACAACCTCGGCGAAGTGATCGATGGCTGCCTGGCGCTGATCGAGAACAGCGAGCTGACCGTCGACGACCTGATGCAGTACATCCCCGGTCCGGACTTCCCGACCGCGGGTATCATCAACGGTCGTGCCGGCATCATCGAGGCCTATCGCACCGGTCGTGGGCGCATCTATGTGCGGGCCCGCGCCGAGGTCGAGGACATCGACAAGAGCGCCAATCGCCAGCAGATCGTCATCACCGAGCTGCCCTACCAGCTCAACAAGGCACGGCTGATCGAGAAGATCGCCGAGCTGGTGAAAGAGAAGAAGATCGAAGGCATCACCGAGCTGCGCGACGAGTCCGACAAGGACGGCATGCGCGTGGTCATCGAACTGCGGCGCGGCGAAACCCCCGAGGTGGTGCTCAACAACCTCTACGCCCAGACTCAGCTGCAGACGGTGTTCGGCATCAACGTGGTGGCCCTGCTCGACGGCCAGCCGCGCACCCTGAACCTCAAGGAACTGCTGGAAGCCTTCATTCGCCACCGTCGCGAAGTCGTCACCCGGCGGACCGTCTACGAACTGCGCAAGGCGCGCGAGCGTGGCCACATCCTCGAAGGCCAGGCGGTCGCCCTGTCCAACATCGATCCGGTCATCGAGCTGATCAAGAGCTCGCCGACCCCGGCCGAAGCCAAGGAACGCCTGATCGCCACGCCCTGGGAATCCAGCGCGGTACGCGAGATGGTCGAGCGCGCCGGCGCCGATTCCTGCCGTCCGGACGAATTGCCCGAGCAGTATGGTCTGCACGAGGGCAAGTACCACCTTTCGCCGGAACAGGCCCAGGCCATCCTGGATCTGCGTTTGCACCGCCTGACCGGCCTGGAGCACGAGAAGCTCATCGCCGAGTACCAGGAGATCCTGCTGCAGATCGGCGAGCTGATCCGCATCCTGACCAACCCCGAGCGGCTGATGGAAGTCATCCGCGAGGAGCTGGAAAAGGTCAAGGCCGAGTTCGGCGACAAGCGTCGCACCGAGATCATCGCCTCCCAGGTGGACCTGACCATCGCCGACCTCATCACCGAGGAAGACCGCGTCGTCACCATCTCCCACGGCGGCTATGCCAAGTCCCAGCCGCTGCACGCCTACCAGGCCCAGCGCCGGGGCGGTCGCGGCCGTTCGGCCTCGGCGGTCAAGGAAGAGGACTACATCGAGCACCTGCTGGTCGCCAACAGCCATACCACCCTGTTGCTGTTCTCCAGCCTGGGCAAGGTCTACTGGAAGCGTACCTACGAGATCCCCGAGGCCTCCCGCGCCGCCCGCGGCCGGCCGCTGGTCAACCTACTGCCGCTGGCCGAAGGCGAGCGCATCACTGCCATGCTGCCGGTCGATCTGGAAGCCGTGCGCCAGCAGGCGCCCATCGGTGAAGAGGACCTGGGCGAGCAGGACGACAACCTGGACATCGAAGACGCCGTGCTGGTGGAAGACGAGGTCGAGGTCGAAGGCGAAGAGGGCGAGCTCCTCGACGCCGAGCAGGACGAGCCCACCGGTGCCTACATCTTCATGGCCACCCGCAACGGCACCGTGAAGAAGACCCCGCTGGTGCAGTTCAGCCGTCCGCGCAGCAACGGCCTGATCGCGCTGAAGCTGGAGGAGGGCGACAGCCTGATCGCCGCCGCCATCACCGACGGTGCCCGCGAAGTCATGCTGTTCTCCGACGGTGGCAAGGTCATCCGCTTCAAGGAGCGCCATGTGCGCACCATGGGCCGTACCGCCCGCGGCGTGCGCGGCATGCGTCTGGCCGAGAACCAGCGGTTGATTTCCATGCTGATCCCCGAGCCGGGCGCCGAGATCCTGACCGCCAGCCTCAATGGCTTCGGCAAGCGCACCGCCATGGCCGAATACCCGCAGCGTGGTCGCGGTGGCCAGGGCGTGATCGCCATGGTCATCAACGAACGCAACGGTCCCCTGATCGGTGCCATCCAGGTACTGGACGGCGAAGAGATCATGCTGATCTCCGACCAGGGCACCCTGGTGCGTACCCCGGTCGAGGGCATCTCCCGTACCGGCCGTAACACCCAGGGCGTGACCCTGATCAAGCTCGGCAAGGGCGAGAAACTGGTGGGCCTGGAGCGGGTGCAGGAGCCTTCGGTGGACGAAGAGCTGCTGGACCACGAAGCCGAGCTAGACGACGAACTGCTCGACAAGGAATTGCCGGTCGACAGCCACGAGCCGGACCAGGACGATGTGCTGCCCGGTGCCAGCGACGTGCCGAGCGATGACCTTCCCAACGAGGATGACGAGCGATGAGCAAGCGTGCTTACAACTTCTGCGCCGGCCCGGCGGCCCTGCCTGAAGCTGTGCTACGCCAGGCCCAGGCCGATCTGCTGGATTGGCAGGGCCGTGGCCTGTCGGTAATGGAGATGAGCCACCGCGGTGAAGACTTCACCGCCATTTCGAGCCAGGCCGAGGCCGACTTGCGCGAGTTGCTGGCCATCCCCAGCAACTACAGGGTGCTGTTCCTGCAGGGTGGCGCCAGCCTGCAGTTCGCCCAGCTGGCGATGAACCTGCTGCCCGAGGGCGGCACCGCCGACTACATCGACACCGGCATCTGGTCGCGCAAGGCCATCGAGCAGGCGCAGCACTATGGCACCGTCAATGTCGCTGCCAGCGCCAAGGGCTACGACTACTTCGCCATTCCGGCGCAGAGCGAATGGCAGCTGTCCAAGGACGCCGCCTACGTTCACTACACCCCCAACGAGACTATCGGCGGCCTGGAATTCGACTGGATTCCGGACGTGGGCGACGTGCCCTTGGTGGCGGATGCCTCTTCCGACATCCTCTCGCGGCCGCTGGACGTCTCACGCTTCGGGCTGATCTACGCCGGCGCCCAGAAGAACATCGGGCCGAGTGGTCTGGTGGTGGTGATCGTCCGCGAAGACCTGCTGGGTCGCGCCCGCGCCGGCTGCCCGACGCTGCTGGACTACAAGGTCGAGGCCGACAACGGTTCCATGTACAACACCCCGGCCACCTTCTCCTGGTACCTGTCGGGGCTGGTGTTCAAGTGGCTCAAGGAGCAGGGCGGCCTGCCCGCCATGGAGCGCCTGAATCGCCAGAAGAAGGAGCTGCTGTACGGCTTCATCGACGCCAGCGACTTCTACAGCAACCCCATCGCCAAGAATGACCGTTCCTGGATGAACGTGCCCTTCCGCCTGGCCGACGAGCGCCTGGACAAGGCCTTCCTGGCAGGCGCCGAGGAACGTGGCCTGCTGTATCTGCAGGGCCACCGTTCGGTGGGCGGTATGCGCGCCTCCATCTACAACGCCGTCACCCTGGAAGCCGTCCAGGCGCTGGTGACCTATCTGGCCGAATTCGAGAAGGAGCACGGCTGATCATGTCGGAACACGAGCTCAAGGCTCTGCGCCTGCGAATCGACAGTCTGGACGAACGCATCCAGGAGCTGATCAGCGAACGTGCCCGCTGCGCCCAGGACGTGGCACGGGTCAAGATGGGGACGCTGGCGGAGGGCGAAAAGCCCGTGTTCTACCGACCCGAGCGCGAAGCCCAGGTACTCAAGCGGGTGATGGAGCGCAATGGCGGTCCGGTCCGCGACGAAGACATGGCGCGGCTGTTCCGCGAGATCATGTCCTGCTGCCTGGCCCTGGAAGAGCCGCTGCACGTGGCCTACCTCGGCCCGGAAGGCACCTTCTCCCAGGCCGCGGCGCTCAAGCACTTCGGCAAGGCCGTGGTGACGCGGCCCATGGCGGCCATCGACGAGGTCTTTCGCGAGGTCGCCGCCGGCGCCTCAAACTTCGGCGTGGTGCCGGTGGAGAACTCCACCGAGGGTGCGGTCAACCACACCCTGGACAGCTTCCTCGAGCACAACCTGTCGATCTGCGGCGAGGTGGAGCTGCGCATCCACCACCACCTGTTGATCGGCGAGAACACCAAGGCCGACAGCATCACCCGCATCTATTCCCATGCCCAGTCGCTGGCCCAGTGCCGCAAGTGGCTGGACTCCTACTACCCGAGCGTCGAGCGGGTGGCGGTGGCCAGCAACGCCGAGGCGGCGCGGCGGGTGAAGGGGGAGTGGAACAGTGCGGCCATCGCCGGCGACATGGCGGCTTCGCTCTATGGTCTGACCCCGGTGCAGCAGAAGATCGAGGATCGCCCGGACAACTCCACGCGCTTCCTCATCATCGGCAATCAGGACGTGCCGCCCAGTGGCGACGACAAGACCTCCATCATCGTCTCCATGCAGAACAAGCCGGGTGCCCTGCACGAGCTGTTGCTGCCGTTCCATACCAACAATATCGACCTCAGCCGGATCGAGACGCGGCCATCGCGCAGCGGCAAGTGGACCTACGTCTTCTTCATAGATTTCCTCGGCCACCAGGCCGATCCGCTGATCCGCGACGTGCTGGAGCGCCTGTCCACCGGCGCCGTGGCGCTCAAGGTCCTTGGCTCCTATCCCCGCGCCGTGCTCTGACGGCGTCCTCGATCGGTTGCGTGCGTCAGCGTCGGCGCACGCAACCGTGCTCGTCAAAGGTCACCAGGCGCGAGCGTTCCTTGTGCTGGCGCCCGTCGTAGTGATAGCGGGTCAGGGTATCCAGCTGGGAAATCCGCCGCGGTTGTCCTAGGGCGTTCTCCACGTCCGCTCGGCTCATGCCGACCCTGACCTGTCCGCGGATGATCGCCTGCCGCCTCTCGCTGGCGCTGAGCCGATCACCGCACCCATCCGTCTTGGCGGCCACCACCGTTGGCGCACGCGAGACCTCCTTGCGGGGTGCGGCTTTGGGTTTCGCCATCAGGGTGGGCCTGGCGCCACCCGGACGTGGGTTGTCCGCGCGTTGCAGGCTGCTGTCGCTGTCCGAAGCGCAGCCGCTGGCGGAAAAGGTGAGGTGGCCGCTGGCATCTTCGCAGCGATAGACCGTGGCCGAGTGGGCCGGGTCGCAGCCCAGCAACAGGCCGAGCACGAGCAGCTTCTTCATGGGACGTCCTCCTTGACGTAGGCCTCCAGCTTAGCGAAGTAAAGGTCGCTGCACGAGAACCAAAATCGCCGTCTCGATACCCTGGCAAAGCCCTTGCAAATAGCTGTTTTGAAACCCTTTTGCCTTCGCACCGGCAACCGGTCCGGTGTATCATCCCCGCCGTCAGCCCCGCCGGGGCAGTGGTCATCCCCCCTTATGGACTTACCCAGTCAACACTCAATCGCCTTTTTCGTCCCGTTGTTGAGATAGGGTTCGTCGGTGCGCTCCGCCGGCGGGCCGGAGTGCGCTATGACCGTAGTGAAAGAAGCAGACATCAGAAAGCCCCACGAGACGCTGCAGGAGCGGCTCGCTCAGGTCGTCGAGTTGCTGGAGCGCTACGACCTCGCTGTCGAGGCGCGTGAAGACCAGGACCGCGCCCCCGTAGCCCCCGCCGATATTCCCGAAGAAGGCCTCGAAGAGCTGCGTGCCCGCCTGGACGAGCTGCACCCGGCCGACGTCGCCTTCATTCTCGAAGCCCTGCCGCAGGAAGATCGTCTGACCGTCTGGGGGCTGGTCAAGACCGAGCGTGATGGCGAGATCCTGCTGGAAGTCTCGGACGCCGTCCGCGAGACGTTGATCGCCGACATGGACGATCAGGAAATCCTCGCGGTGGCCGGCCAGCTCGACGCCGACGAACTCGCCGATCTGGCCGCGGACCTGCCGCGCGATGTCGTCCATGAGCTCATGGACGCCCTGGACGCCCAGCAGCGCGAGCGGGTGCGCTCCGCGCTGTCCTACGAAGAGGATCAGGTCGGTGCCCTGATGGACTTCGAGATGGTCACCATCCGCGACGACGTCGCTCTGGAAGTGGTGCTGCGCTACCTGCGCCGGCTCAAGGAGCTGCCCGACCACACCGACAAGCTGTTCGTCGTCGATAACGACAGCATCCTCAAGGGTGTGCTGCCGATCAAGCGATTGCTGGTCAACGATCCGGACAAGCTGGTGGTCGAGGTCATGGCCAAGGAAGCGGTGGCCTTCCATCCGGATGGCGACGCCTATGACGCGGCCCAGGCCTTCGAACGTTATGACCTGGTCTCGGCCCCGGTAGTGGACAAGAACGGCAAGCTGATCGGTCGTCTCACCATCGACGAGATGGTCGATCTGATCCGCGAGGAAAGCGAAAGCGAAGTCCTCAACATGGCCGGTCTGCGCGAAGACGAAGACGTCTTCGCCTCGGTGTGGAAGTCTGTGGGCAATCGCTGGACCTGGCTGGCCACCAACCTCATCACCGCCTTCATCGCTTCGCGCGTCATCGGGCTCTTCGAGGGTTCGATCGAGAAGCTGGTGGCTCTTGCCGCGCTCATGCCCATCGTGGCCGGCATCGGCGGCAACTCGGGCAACCAGGCCATCACCATGATCGTCCGCGCCATGGCGCTGGGGCAGATCAGCGTCACCAGCACCACGCGGCTGCTGCGCAAGGAAATGGGCGTCGCCCTGTGCAATGGGGTCATCTGGGGTGGGGTGATAGGGCTGGTGGCCTTCTATCTCTACAGCAGCTGGTCATTGGGCTTGGTGATGATGGGCGCCATGACCCTCAATCTGCTGCTGGCGGCCTTCATGGGGGTCCTGATTCCCATGACCCTGCAGCGCTTCGGTCGCGACCCGGCCATGGGCTCGAGCGTACTGATCACCGCCGTGACCGACAGCGGCGGCTTCTTCATCTTCTTGGGACTCGCCACCCTGTTCCTGATGTAGGGCAGGGTGGACCGCAACGGGCTGCCCAGGTGCGGGGCAGCCCGGACGCCGTCAGGAGGCGGCGTCGATGTCGTGGGCGATCAGCGAGATCAGGGCATTCTGCTGTCGACCCGAGAGTTGCCGAAAGCGCTGCAGCAGTTCCCGCTCACTGGCGGTGATCTCCGGACTGTCCAGGCGAAGCCCGGGTTCGTCGCCTAGGGCGCCCTCTTGCTGCAAGCTCTGCTCGAGGCGCGCGATGATCTCGGAGTTCATGCTGCGATGATGGTTGCGGGCCACATCCGCGATGCGCTCTCGCATGCCCTCGGGCAGACGCACGACGAATTTGTCAGCGGTACGGCTTGAGTAGGATCTAATGGCCTGGGTCATTGAGGTACTTCATCTGGAGTCAAAAATCAGTGAAGGCGTAAGCCCTCGTCTCGTTCCGCTAGCACTCACGGCACCTTGGACTCTGTAACGACCTGTCCCTAGGCGTCTGTTTTTATTGACGTCAATTTACCGACGTACTGGGCAAATTGCAAAGCTAACGAAGAACTTCCTTCCTCTGCCAGCCTTGCATGCCCGCCTGGTTCAACCGAGCTGGAACATGACAAACGGTTCGCTGCTCGTTAACATGAGTGCCCTTTCCTGTCCCAGTAGCTCAATTGGATAGAGCATCCCCCTCCTAAGGGGAAGGTTGGTGGTTCGACCCCACTCTGGGACACCAGATTCCTTTCCAGTACCTCTCCTCGCGGCCCGACGCCGTCAAGCGCCCTTGCCGAACCGTTACAGCAGTTCGGAGGATAGGGCAAAAACAGCGACCTTGTCCGACTTCCAGGCTCTTCCAGCAGCGATTTGTGGTTGTGATCACAGCGTAGAGCAGCAGAAGAAAACCTGTCGAATTTATCTGTACTCTCCGTTGGCTAACCGTCTGCATTGCATGAATCTGGAGCGCCTCTGGAGGTTCGCGTCATGGCCTTTTATCCCGTCCTACTTTCAGTCGTCTTCGTCGTTCGTAATCAGGCAACCGAGTTGCAAAACGTGCTTGAGCGCGCCGCAACTGTCATCGGTCCCTTGGTAAGTGACTACGAACTTATCATCGTCGACAACGCCTCCTCTGATGACAGCGTAGCTCGATTAAAGCAACTCACCAGTATCAATGGCCTGCCCAATCTGCAGGTATATGCCCTGACCAAGGAAGTGGATTCGGATACCGCCGCCTGGGTGGGGTTGGAAAATGCCCTGGGCGACTTCGCAGTCGTCATAGATCCGGAAACCGATGACATCGCCTTCCTGCCCGACATGTTGCAACAGGCAGCCGGTGGGGTAGACGTGGTCTTTGCCAACAATCAGCAGAAAGTTCGGCAGACTCTTTCTTACAGCCTTTGCTCCAATGGCTTCAACAGTCTCTACAAGAGATTCAATGGGGTGGATCTGGCCAAGGACGCGCCCCAATTCCGAATGCTCAGCAAGAAGGTCATCAACTACATCCTGCGCCATCCTGCGCCAGCGTTGACCTACCGGCATTTACCCGCCACCGCAGGGTTCTCGCGCATCAACCTCGAATACAGCATGCCGCCGCGCAGCACCAAGCCCAAGCGGCTGTCCGGCAGTTTCGATCGGGGTGCTCGACTGCTGGTGTCCTCCACCCGCAAGCCCATGCGCATGGTCAGTTTCCTGTCCATCGTGGGGGCCCTGTCCAATCTGCTCTATTCCATCTACGTCATCGCCATCGGTGTGTTCAAGGATGACGTGGCACCCGGTTGGGTGACGATTTCATTACAGCAGTCCGGCATGTTCTTTCTCATTTCGCTGGCCCTGCTGGTGCTTGGCGAATATGTCCTGCAGTTGACCCACAGAGTCAACGAAGGGCCGCTCTATCATGTCGCCCAGGAGTTCACCAGTGCGGTCATGACGCGGCGCGACAAGCTCAATGTCGAAGTGGTGCAGGGCGGTAATGCCGCAAGGCCGGCTACTCAATCCGGCATGGCCTGACGATCATGAGAGATGCGATCGTCATAGGTGGCGGATTCTACGGGGCCATGACGGCCCTATATCTCATGCGGGTGAGAGGCTTTGCGAAAGTCACGCTGATCGAAAGGGAAGAGGGGCTGTTGAAGCGCGCCTCTTATCATAATCAGGCACGGGTTCATAACGGCTATCACTATCCCCGCAGTTTCGTCACGGCCTTTCGCAGTCGGGTCAACTTGCCGCGCTTCCTGCGCGACTATCCCGATGTGGTGGTGCGGGACTTCACCAAGTTGTATGCCATCGCCCGCAACAACTCCAAGGTGACGGCCAAACAGTTCGAGCGTTTCTGCCAGGGTATCGAGGCGTCCTTACAGCCCGCACCCGAGGAATTAAGTCGACTGTTCGACGACCGATTGATCGAGTCGGTGTATCTCACCGAGGAATATGCCTTCAACTCCGCGGTGCTCGCCGCGGAAGTCGGTCGTGAACTCGATGCCGTTGGCGTGGAGTTGCGCTTCAAGAGTCGGGTAACGGCGATCCGTGGTGAAACCGGTGGTCTGGGCGTCGAGGTGGTCGACGAAGCGGGCGGGCAGGAGGAGATGCACTGCCGCTATCTCTTCAACTGCACCTACAGCGGTCTCAACCAGTACGGCGGTGATTTCCCCGGTACCACCACGCGTCTGCGTCACGAGATCACCGAGATGGCCCTGGTGGAGATGCCTCCGGAGCTGCGCAATCTCGGCGTGACGGTCATGGATGGTCCGTTCTTTTCCATGATGCCCTTCCCGGCGCGCGGTCTGCACACCCTGTCCCATGTGCGCTACACCCCGCACCTCAACTGGGAAGACGCCAATGGCACCGATCCCTATGCGCTGCTCGACGACTACGATCGTGCCTCGCGGGCGGACTGGATGGTGCGGGACGTGGCCCGCTACATGTCGGCGGCGGCACGGGTGGAATACCGGGATTCGCTGTTCGAGGTGAAGACCATCCTGATGAAGAACGAAGGGGACGACGGCCGTCCCATCCTCTTCGAACAACACCCCCAGTTGCCCGGCTGCTATTCGATGCTGGGCGGCAAGATCGACAACATTTTCGATGCCTTGGAGCGCCTCGATGCCGAACCCTTCCACTGAAGCGACACCCAGGGGGGTGTCCGGCGTCGCCGGTTTCATCAGCGTTCTGGCCTTTTCCATCATCAACTTCTTTCTGTTCGGCAAGGGCGTCATTCTCGACCCCTTCCACCAAGGGGAATACTTCGCCACGCTGCCGACGCTGCTGCACAGTCAGCCGGGCGCCCATGCCTTCACCATCCATGGTGGGCTGGATTTCATCCCGGTATGGCTGGCGCAGACCTGGTTCGGTGCCCAGCACACCTTCCTGGTGACCCAGATCCTCTATGGCCTGTGCAACACCGGCGCGGCCTTGCTGCTGTGGGGCACGGCGGTATTGCTATGCCCCGTGCCCAAGGGCCGCGCGCGCCTGATCCTACTGGTCGCCGTGGGTGCCCTGGCGACCCAGGTGGTGGGCTATCGCGATCTCTTCCTGCTGTTGTCGCTGTTCCTGTTCTGCCTGCATCGCAAGGTGGAGACCACGCCGCGACGCCTGGTGTGCGAGGTGTTGCTGGGGCTGGCGGCGGGCTTCAATCTGTTCTGGTCCTATGACCGCGGCATCGCCGGGGTGCTGGCCATCGGCTCGGCGGTAGTACTCGCCTTGTTGCTGCAACGGCGGCATCTGCTATCGATCCTGAGTTTCGCGGCGACCATTGCCTGGCTTGGCTTTGGTACCGATTTCTTCGCCCTGACCGACTACGTCAAGAACCTGACCTTCCTGCTGGAAACCTCTTCCCAGTGGGGCTATGGCCTGAGCGCCCGTCCTCTGGCGCTGAGCTTGCTCCTGGTAGTGCCCACGGCCCTGGCAGGTTTCGCCCTGATCCGCTGCCTGCCCTGGCCGTGGCGTTGGAGCGAAGACCTGCCGCTGATTGGCGCCCTGGCGGTGCTGCTCGCGATCTTCTTCAAGATCGGGGTCAATCGCGCGGACTTTCAGCATATCCAGATGGGTTTCTGGGTGCCCTTGCTGAGCCTGCTCTATGCCGCCCGCCGGCAGCGCCTCGCGCGCAATGGCGGCTGGGATCTCTCGGCCCATCCACGAGCGGCAGCAGTCGCCATTGTGGCTGCCGTGCTGCTCGGGCTGGTCGGGCTTAATCCCTCACCGTTCTTCGCGGTGTTGCTGGCGGGTGCCCTGCTGGCCTTCAGCCGGCGGCTGCTGGTGCCGGCATTGGCGGCGCTGCTGGTGCTGCTCGCTGCCTTCAATCTGTACAAGTCGCCGGTGGAGCGGGTGTGGGCCCAGGGGCTCGCCTGGGTGCCAGCGCTGACCGCCTTGCCGGATGACGCGGCGCTGGCGACACCAGGGGTGCAATGGGCTTCGCGCCGTCTGCAGGAAAGTGGCGCCCAGTGCGTGTTCGACCTGGCCAACAACGGGGTCATCAACGGGGTGACCGATCTGCCGGCCTGCACCAAGTACATCTATCCGGTCTATGCCACGCCACCCTACGAGGCCGACCTGCTCAGCGATCTGCAGCACGCCGATCCGCCAGCGGTGGTGTATTCGACGACCTTCTGGTCGTTCAACCTGAACAACATTTCCATGCACGACAAGTTTCCACGACTCAAGGCCTACCTGGACGCGCGATATCCCGTCGAGGAGTGCCAAGTGGACTATTGCCTGAGATTCAAGACCAAGGGGTGAGCAACATGAAGACCGACGCATTGATAGGGTACAGCGGCTTCGTAGGGTCGACGCTGCTCAAGCAGAAGGCCTTCGGCGCGCTGTTTCGCTCCACCAATATCGACCAGATCGGCGACCAGCCCTATGGCCAGGTCATCTGCGCCGGTGCCCCCGCGCAGAAATGGATCGCCAACCGCGATCCTGTGGCCGATCGCCAGAAGATCGATGGCCTGATCGGTCATCTGTCGCGGATCCAGTGCGATTCCTTCGTGCTGATCAGTACCGTGGATGTCTTCAAGCAGCCGCTCGGCGTGGATGAAACCACCGCGGTGGACGAAGAGGGGCTGCACGCCTATGGCGCCAATCGCTATCGACTGGAACAGTTCGTCCGTGAGCATTTCGCCAAGGCGCTGATCGTTCGCCTGCCAGGCCTGGTCGGGCCGGGGCTGCGCAAGAACGTGATCTACGACCTGCTCAACGACAACAACCTGCACGCGGTGGAAAGCCGCGGCGTCTTCCAGTTCTATCCGATGGTCAACCTGGGCTATGACATCCAGACCGCCCAGGCGGCCGGGCTGGAGCTGGTGCACCTGACGGCCGCGCCCATCAGCGTGGCGGACATCGCCCGTCAGGGCTTTGGACGCGAATTCGGCAACACCCTGGACGGTACGCCCGCGCGCTACGATTTCCGCAGCGTGCATGCCGAGGTCTTTGGCGGCCGTGACGGCTACCAGTACAGCGCGCGCGACACCCTGCTCGCGGTACGGGCTTACGCCCAGTCGGAACCCCCGGTCATCAAGGCGGAGGGTCAGTGATGCGCATCGCCATTTCCAATATCGCCTGGGACGTGGCCGACGACGCCATGGTCGCCGAGATCCTGCAACAGCATCGAGTGGATGCCATCGACATCGCCCCCGGCAAGTATTTCGCCGATCCCAAGACGGCCACCGCCCAGGAGATCCAGGCAGTGCGGCAGCAGTGGCAGGCCCGGGGTATCGAGATCACCGGCATGCAGGCGCTGCTGTTCGGCACCACCGGACTCAATGTCTTTGGCGCCGATGACATCCAGCGCGCGCTGCTGGCGCAGCTGGAGGGCGTCTGCCGGGTCGCCGAGGGACTGGGCGCGACGCGCCTGGTGTTCGGCTCGCCGCGCAATCGCGATCGCGCCGGGCTGAGCGACGAAGAAGCCCTGGTGCAGGCACGCGACTTCTTCCGCCGCCTGGGGGATGTGGCCGCGGCGCACCAGGTGCAGATCTGCCTGGAGCCGAATCCGCCGCGCTATGGCGCCAACTTCATGATCGACAGCGATTCCACCGCCGCTGTGGTGCGCGCCGTGGAGCATCCGGCGATCCGCATGCAACTCGACACCGGCGCCCTGACCATCAACGAGGAAGATGCCGCACGAGTGCTCGAAGAGCATGCCGAACTGATCGGCCATGTCCATGCCAGCGAGCCGGATCTGGTGACCCTGGGGGAGGGTGGTACCAACCACGACGGAATCGCCTTCGCCCTGACCCGGCGACTGCCGGAGCAGGTGGTCAGCATCGAGATGCTGCCGGCCAAGCAGGGCTCCAACCTGGCCGCGCTGGAGCGTGGCGTCCAGGTCGCGGTCAAGGCCTATCGTGAGCTGCCGGAGGCCGCGGCATGAAGTGGCTGATCCTGATCCTGGGCATCGCTTCCAACGCCTCGGCGAGCGTGCTGGTGAAGCTGGCCATGTTGCCGCCGCGCCGCTTTCCCAGTCTGAGCGATCCCATGGGCGCCCTGGCCAACTGGCCGTTCTGGCTGGGGTTGTTCATGTATGGCCTGGCCTTTCTGCTGTACGCCGCCGCCCTCGCCAAGCTGCCGCTGAACGTGGCGCATCCGGTGCTGACGGCCGGCGCCATCGCCAGCGTCGCCCTGCTGTCGGTGGTGATCTTTCGCGAAGCCTTTCCCTGGACCACGGCGGCGGGCATCGTCCTGATCATCGCCGGCGTCGCCCTCATCACGGCCCGTGTCGGTTGAACCTGGAGGACCTATGACTACTGCAATTCCCGCCACCGAGCGCGCCCTCTGGCAGGTGCCCAGCTATTCGACGACCTTCTGGAACGGTCGTAGCCGTCCGCACTGCGTGGTGATTCCGGTCATCAACGAAGGCGAGCGGATCCTCAACCTCCTGCGGCGCATGGCGGCGGTCAAGATCGCCGACATCGCCGATGTCATCATCGTCGACGGTGGCAGCACCGATGGCTCGCTGGAGCCGCAGCGGCTGCAGGAACTGGGCGTCCGCGGGCTGCTGGTCAAGACCGCACCGGGCAAGCTCAGCTCCCAGTTGCGCTGCGCCTATGCCTTCGTGCTCGACGAGGGTTATACCGGCATCGTGACCATCGATGGCAACGACAAGGACGATCCGGACGCCATCCCGCGCTTCATCGACGCCATCGAGCAGGGCTACGATTTCGTCCAGGCCTCGCGCTTTCTGGCCGGCGGTGTGGCGGAGAACACGCCCAAGTCCCGCGACTTCGCCATTCGCTTCATCCATGCGCCCATGCTGAGCCTGGCCTCGGGTTTCCACTGGACCGACACCACCCAGGGTTTCCGCGCCTACAGCCGGGCCATGCTGCTGGATCCGCGGGTGGCGCCGTTCCGCGACGAGTTCACCACCTATGAGTTGTTGGCCTATCTTTCCTATCGGGTACCGAAATTGGGCTATCGCTGCGTGGAACTCCCCACCGTGCGGCGCTATCCGAAGGGCGAGGTACCCACCAAGATCAGCAGCGTCAGAGGTAATCTGTCGGTGCTGCAGGTACTGATGAAGGCCTGTGCAGGCCACTACAACCCACGCCTGGGCGAGGACGCCCAGCTGGCGGCGCAACGACGAAGCTGATCCCGTCGCGCTTGCCGGGTGCGCAAGAGACGATGGAGTAGGCAATGGTGCGTGTGCTGTCGGCGTTTCGCGGGCTCTATTTCGCGACGCTGTTGATGTTGATCGGGACCGGTCTGCTGAGTACCTATCTGGGGCTGCGACTGGCCGCCGATCAGGTGCAGGGACTCTGGGTCGGTGCCCTGACCGCCGCCTATTACGCGGGACTGGTGATAGGCGGCAAGCTCGGGCATCGGCTGATCGCCAAGGTCGGCCATATCCGTGCCTATGTGACCTGCGCCGGCGTCGTCGGCGCCGCGGTGCTAGGCATCGGCTTGCTGCCCTGGCTACCGATGTGGCTGGCGCTCAGGGTGCTCATCGGCATGGGCATGATGTGTCAGTACATGGTGCTGGAAAGCTGGCTCAACGAGCAGGCCGGCCCTGGCGAGCGCGGCAAGGTCTTTTCCGGCTACATGACCGCCTCCTATCTCGGCCTGGCGCTGGGCCAGGTGGTGCTGGTGGTCTCGCCCGATCTGGGCGTCGACAAGCTGATGCTGGTCGCCATCTACTACGCCCTGTGCCTGGTGCCAGTAGCGGTCACCGGCAAGATCCACCCGGCGCCGCTCAAGCCTGCGCCACTGGAACCCACGTTCTTCATCCAGCGGATTCCGCAGTCGCTGACCACCACCCTGGTGGCGGGACTGGTGATCGGCTCCTTCTATGGTCTGGCGCCGCTCTATGCCAGCGCCCAGGGCCTGCCCACCGAACGCATCGGTCTGTTCATGGCCTGTTGCATCTTTGCCGGCCTGATCGCCCAGTGGCCGATTGGCTGGCTCTCGGACCGCCATGATCGCAGCTGGCTGATCCGGGTGGTGGCCATCGCCCTGACCCTGGCTGCGCTGCCGCTGGCCGTGCTGCCCCATGTGCCGCCGGTGGTGCTGCTCCCCCTCGGCCTTATCGCCAGCCTGCTGCAATTCGTGCTCTATCCGCTGGCGGTGGCGCTGTCCAATGACCATATCGAGGGGGAGCGGCGGGTATCCCTGAGTGCCATGCTGCTGGTGACCTTTGGCATCGGTGCCTGTATCGGTCCGCTGGTGGTGGGGGCTCTGATGAATCTGGTCGGGCCCAACATGCTCTATGCCTTCGTCGTGCTCTGCGGCGCGATCCTGATCTGGCGTATCCGTCCGGATGCGGTCACTGGCAAGCACCTGGTCGACGAAGCGCCGCTGAGCCATGTGCAGATGCCCGAAGGATCGACCAGTTCACCGCTGGCGGCGGCCCTGGATCCCCGCGTCGACAGCCAGGTGGTGCAGGAGCAGATGCACAGCGAGCCGGTGGTGGAGGAAGAACCTGCCGAGGAGGGGGCACCTCTGCAGGAGGAGATCGAGTTCCCGCAGAACCCAGCTGAGCCCAAGGCGACTTGAGAGGTGGAGGAGGGCGCCCAGTAGTCGTGGGCGTCCGGTCGGTCACTCGAAGCGACGATTTTCTCGCTGCAACTGATAGATGAAACGCTCGATCTGACGCTGCGCAGCGCCCGTCAGGCTGTTGAAGCAGACACCGACGTCGCTGAATTCCATACGCTCCGTGCAGGCCACGTGGCGAATGGTCACCGGGGTATTGATGGCCCCAATGGGCAGTTCGGCGGTAAAGCTCTGCACCTGCTGACCCGGCTGCAGCAGATGGGTGACATTGCCGGGAAAGCGCAGCTTGCAGCCCGTGGCTGACAGGTCGATCAACTGGCCACGCAACTGGATCTGGCTGCTGCCCTGACTCAGTTCTGCGGTGGCGGGCTGGGTTAATAGCAACTTGACCCGATAGGCATTGCGCCGCTGGTGATAGGTGAGCTCCGCGGGCAGGCCGATCCAGTAGCAGCGCGTGCCGTCCAGTTCGCTGAACTCGACCGGACGGTCGATCTGCCAGGTGACCTTGATGCCTTCGTGAAAGCTGTCCACCCGAAAGGACTGACCCTGCTCGAGCAGGCGTTCGGCCTCACGGGGAATGAATTCATCCAGCGCGATCAGGCCCTTGGCTTCGTCGATCTCGACGACGAAGCTCTGGAATTGCTGCCCTTGGCGATTGAAGGTGATCCGCAGCGGGATGTGCTGCTGTTGCGCCGGCCGCAGACACGCCAGGATCTCGCCCTTGGAGCGATAGACCTGGGGGGGTTGGGGAGCATTGTCGCTAGCGGAAGAGCCTTGCACCTGGAAACTCCTGTAAACAGCGGTCAGCAAGGATAATGGCTAACGGCCAGCTGTACAGCGAAAAACGCGCTGTGAGAAAAATCCACTGCTCACGCCGAGCTCAGCGGGCGCTGATAGCCACCGCCGGTCTGGTTACCGCGACGGTTGTACAGCGTGGGCGCCGAGGTACCCTGCAGCACATTCAGCAACTTGCCCACCACGAAACGATTGGCCTGAATGATCTGGCCATTGCGGACGTTGTGGGCTTTGCATTGCTCCATGAGCTGCGCGAGCTGGCTGGAGAGAGCCAGCAGTTCCTCACCATCGGGCTGTCGGGCGGCATAGGCCTGCAAGCCCGGCAGATCCGCCCGCAAACCCTGAGCCTGGAGCAGGACGGTGCGCTGCTGGGCATGCTGGTCGAGCTGCTTGAGCAGGATCTGCTTGGGGCCCAGCAGGGCTTCCAGTCGATCGAGCTGGCGCTCGCTCAAGGCCTGGAATTCCTGCTCGATCAGAGCCAGCAGTTGTTCGCTCAGGTCGATGTCGTGGCGAGTGATGTCGAGCAAGGTAGCATTGGGCATGGCGCGGTTTCCGTTCGAACCTTAGTTGCGATCGTCAGGAAGGCCATGCCGAGCCGGGCGTCAGGACTCGAACGCCATCAGCTTGTCGGCCACCTTCTGGCTGTCGACCTTGTAGGAGCCATCGGCGATGGCCTGTTTCAGGCGGCTGACCTTGTCGCTGTCGACCACCGGCAGATCCTTGAGCCCTGCGGTCAGGGAACTCAGTTGCTTGGCTTCGGCGCTCAAGCTCACCGACTCGCCGGAGGCGGTGCCTTGGGTGGCCTTGACGTCGCTGGTCTGAGCCGTGGATACGTCCTTGGTGGACGCAGCCTTGGTGTTGCCTATGCCCGCAGTGGAGGACGAATTCAGGCGATTGATATCTAGAGCCATGAGTGGAGATCCTCGTGTCGTCTCGTTCGCATGTCCGGCTTATCGGCGTGCTGAGCCGAAACTTTAGCCGTAGACCTGTGCGCCGTGTCACATCCTTCGACAGGATGGCACGCAGAGGTTCAGGATGCGGACGTTCAAGGTACTCCTTTTGCCGCTCTCGCTAAAGCGCTACCTCCACCTGCCCCTGATCGACCACCCGACCGCGGATCACCCGGTTCGAACTCAGGTTGCGTACGCGGATTTCCTCGTCCTTGGCGCCCGCGCTGAGGGCTTCGCCCTGCATGCGAATGCTGAAGGAGGCGCTACGGGCATTGATGACCACCTGTTCACCCTTGCGAATGAGTTCTGCTTGCTCGATAAAGGAAGGCGCCATGACCTGCCCGCTGACCACCTGGCGTTTCAGCTGGGTCCCCAGCACCTGTTCCAGGCTGGTCAGATAACCCTGGGTCAGGGTGCCGACGTCCCGCTCCACCAGGGCCACGTTCTGGTCATCCAGCACCGCACCGCGCAACAGGGGCTGCAGGGTAACCACCACGGGCCGATACAGCTTGACCTGGACCGGCACGAACACCGTCCAGGGACTGCTGCCTTCGCAGCGGACCTTGATGTTGATCCGGCCCACCGGCGTGGGGTTGCCTTGCTGTGAAAGCGTCAGGGGTTTGTCGCAGGCCGCCAGGCGTAACCGGGGATCCAACGAGTTGATCTGATTTTCGTGGCGTGCGTTGGAACTGGTCTCCAGCAAATATTCCTGCACGCGCTCCTCAAGAAAACTTTCGACAGCGCCGATAAGTTCGTCAGATGAGGTGTAGTCGCCTTCTGCATAGGCCTTTCCGCCCAGGCATGTCAGGATCAACACAAGATTCGCAGCCCAGCGGCAAGAGGTTTTCATAGGTCGGAAACACGTCGCTTCGATCTTCATGAGTCACATCTAAGCAAGCCCTGTGCCGAGTTTTTCAACCGGTCTGTGGCAACGAGAGGAGTCGCCAAATGGCTGGTGTATTGGACGCAGTCAACCAACGTACCCAACTGGTGGGCCAGAACCGTCTGGAACTGCTGCTGTTCCGCCTGGACGGCTCGCAGCTCTACGGCATCAACGTCTTCAAGGTGAAGGAGGTGCTGCAGTGCCCCAAGCTCACCGTGATGCCGAAATCGAGTCCGGTGGTACGGGGCGTGGCCAGCATTCGTGGCGGCACCTTTCCCATCATCGACCTGGCCATGGCCACCGGTCGCCGCGGGTTGCCGGACATCAACAACTGCTTCGTGATCATTACCGAGTACAACACCAAGGTGCAGGGCTTTCTGGTGCGTTCGGTGGAGCGCATCGTCAACATGAACTGGGAAGGCATCAATCCGCCGCCCAAGGGCACCGGGCGTGATCACTACCTTACCGCCGTCACCCGCGTCGACAACCAACTCGTCGAGATCATCGACGTGGAGAAGATCCTGTCCGAAGTGGCGCCGTCCGTCGAAACGGTGTCGGCCGGCGTCATCAGCGAAATGGTACAGGCCAAGGCCGTCACCAAGCGCGTCCTGATCGTCGATGACTCCTCGGTGGCGCGCAAGCAGGTGAGCCGCTGCCTGGAAACCGTCGGGGTAGAGGTCATTTCCCTCAACGACGGTCGTCAGGCGCTGAACTACCTCCAGGCCATGGTGGCTGAAGGCAAGCGCCCGGAAGAGGAATTGCTGATGATCATTTCCGACATCGAGATGCCGGAAATGGACGGCTACACCCTGACGGCGGAAATCCGTCATGATCCGCGGATGCAGAAAGTGCATATACTGCTGCATACCTCCTTGTCCGGCGTCTTCAACCAGGCGATGGTCAAGAAGGTCGGTGCGGACGACTTCCTGGCCAAGTTCCGTCCCGATGATCTTGCCTCCCGGGTAGCCGAGCGCATCAACGCGGTCGACAGTCACTAGGTGAAGGCGTCTCTATCCCGGTATCCAGAAGGCGGAGCGGCAGTGTCAGCAGTCAACGCGGATTTTGTGCTTTTTCGTGATTTCCTCGAGAAATCCAGCGGGATCCTGCTCGGTGACAACAAGCAGTACCTCGTCTCCAGTCGGCTCAACAAGCTGATGGAGACCGAGGGGATCAAGACGTTGTCGGAGTTGGTGCAGCGCATCCAGATGCAGCCCCGCGGCGGTTTGCGGGAAAAGGTCATCGATGCGATGACGACCAACGAAACCCTCTGGTTTCGCGACACCTATCCCTTCGAGGTGCTCAAGAACCGCCTCCTGCCGGAATTGACCAAGAACACCTTCGGCCAGCGCCTGCGGGTCTGGTCGGCGGCCTGCTCGTCGGGGCAGGAGCCTTATTCGCTGTCCATGACCATGGACGAATTCGAGCGCAGCGCGGCAGGGCAGGGGCGTGGCGGCATGCAGATCGTGGCGACCGATCTGTCCGGTGCCATTCTCACGGCGGCGAAATCCGGTGAATACGATTCTCTGGCCATCGGTCGCGGTCTGTCCCAGGAACGCCTGCAGCGCTACTTCGACGTGCTCCAGCCAAATCGCTGGGCGGTCAAGCCGGCGATTCGCAGTCGGATCGAATTCCGCGCCCTGAATCTATTGGACAGCTATGCCAGCCTCGGCAAGTTCGACATGGTGTTCTGCCGCAACGTGCTCATCTACTTCTCCGCTGACGTGAAGAAGGACATCCTCACCCGCATCCATGCCACTCTCAAGCCGGGCGGCTATCTGTTCCTGGGTGCGTCCGAAGCCCTCAACGGCTTGCCGGATCTCTATCAGATGGTGCAGTGCAATCCGGGCATCATCTACAAGGCCAAATAGGCCGGTCGATGGACACCCAAAGGGCAGACCCAGGTCTGCCCTTTCTTTTGCGCCAAAGTTTTGCCGCACCTGCCTCGGGGGCCGGCAAAGGTGGCGGAAAAACCTTGCCGCTTGCCGTCGTTCTGACTGCCGCGTCGCGCTAAGCCCTTGATTTAGATGGATGTTGGATACTGGCACGGGCCTTGCTAAATCGCTTGCAAGCCACGTCAAAGGTCTCTCGACATGAGCATCAGTTTCGACAAAGCACTCGGGTTGCACGAGCAGGCGCTCAACTTCCGTTCGCAGCGCGCCGAAGTATTGGGCAACAACATCGCCAATGCCGATACCCCGGGCTACAAGGCGCGGGATCTGGATTTCAGCGCCGTCATGGCAGAGCAGGCGGCCAAGAGCGCGCCAGGGGCTTCCGGCCACTATCAGCTGGAAACCACCAACAGCCGCCATATCGCTGCCGAAGGCTTCGACATGGGCATGGGCGACTCGGCCTTGAAGTATCGCATCCCCACGCAGCCCTCGGTGGACCAGAACACCGTGGATGCGCAGGTCGAGCAGGCCAACTACGCCGAGAACGCGATGAATTTCCAGGCCAGCTTCACCCTGCTCAATAGCAAGTTCAAGGGGCTGATGTCGGCCCTGCGCGGAGAATAGCCATGTCCCTGAGTTCGCTGTTCAACATCGCCGGTAGCGGCATGAGCGCCCAGAACGTGCGCCTCAATACCGTGGCCAGCAACATGGCCAACGCCGACTCCGTCTCCTCCAGCGTCGATCAGACCTACAAGGCGCGGCATCCGGTGTTCGCTGCCCAGTTCAACGCGGCCCAGGGCGGTGCTTCGCTGTTCGACGACCAGGGCCAGGCCGGGGTCGGGGTGGAGGTCAAGGGTATCGTCGAGGATCCGAGCGAGGTGCAGAAGCGCTACGAGCCCAATCATCCCATGGCGGACAAGGAAGGCTACGTCTATTACCCCAACGTGAACGTGGTGGAGGAGATGGCCGACATGATTTCGGCCAGTCGCGCCTTCCAGACCAATGCGGAAATGATGAATACCGCCAAACAGATGATGCAGAAGGTACTGACCCTCGGTCAGTAAGGAACCGGCGCCATGGCCATCAGCACGACCAACTCCACCGCTCAATCGGTACTCGACAAGTACTCCGTCAACAAGACCGGCACGTCCGCCGAAACCACCGCCAGCGATGGCAAGAAGGGTGGCAAGCTCGGCAAGGACGAGTTCCTCAAGCTGATGGTTGCTCAGATGAACAACCAGAATCCGCTGGAGCCGCAGGGCAACGGCGAATTCATCGCCCAGCTGGCGCAGTTCAGCACCGTCGAGGGCATCACCAACCTCAATACCAGCGTCGGCTCGATCCTCTCCGGCAGCCAGTCCTCCCAGGCGTTGCAGGCCTCGACCCTGGTCGGGCGCAAGGTGATCGTCGATACCGACAAGGTCAAGGTGGACACCAGCGCGGACTTCAAGGGGGCGCTCAACCTGACCGCTTCCAGTCCGAACGTCTGGGTCAACGTCTACAACGATGCGGGCAGTCAGGTGAATCGTCTGAACCTGGGGCAGCAGTCCAGTGGCCTGGTGAACTTCACTTGGGACGGCACCGATGCCAGCGGCAAGAAGCTGGCTGCCGGCACCTACCGCTTCGAGGCCCAGGCGAACGTGAACGACACCACCACGGCCATGAAGACCAGTCTGCCAGCCAACGTCGACAGTGTGACGCTCGGGCAGAACGGCGGCGAAATGACACTCAACCTTGCCGGCGTCGGCAGCATCGGCATCTCCAAAGTCCAGGCGGTCGGCCAGTAAGGCGCGGCACAAGAGAGGAATCCAGCATGTCTTTCAATATCGGTTTGAGCGGCATCAAGGCCGCGTCCAGTGACCTCAACATCACCGGCAACAACATCGCCAACGCCAGCACCGTCGGCTTCAAGCAGTCGCGGGCGGAGTTCCAGGACCTCTATGCCGCCTCGGTACTGGGCACTGGCAAGAATGCCCAGGGCAGCGGCGTGCTGCTGGGCAACGTCGGCCAGCTGTTCAACCAGGGCACCATCGATTCCACGCAGAACGCGCTGGACATGGGCATTAACGGTAACGGTTTTTTCGTCACCAGCAACAATGGCGCCATCCAGTACACCCGTGCCGGTTACTTCGGCACCGACAAGCAAGGCTTCATCGTCGACAACAACGGCTACAAGCTGCAGGGCTACACCACCAACGACCAGGGTCTGCTGCAGCCGGGCGTGCGCAGCGACCTGCGCATCGAGACGGCCAGCCAGGCCCCTAAGGCATCCAGCTCGATCAAGCAGACGGTCAACCTGAACTCGACCCAGACGACGCCGACCACCACCCCGTTCAATCCGTCCGATCCGACCAGCTACAACTCCTCGACCTCGGTGAACATCTACGACAGCCAGGGCAACGCCCACGTCCTGTCGCAGTATTTCGTCAAGGGCGCGAACAACTCCTGGACCATGAACGTGCTGATCGACGGCCGCAATCCGGGCGATCCCACCAAGGAAGACGCGACCACCAAGGTTGCTACGCCCTACACCGTGACCTTGCCGTTCACCAGCAGCGGCGCGCTCGATGGCGGCAAGGTGGCCTCGACCGATCTCAAGCAGGTCAATAACGCCACCACCAACACCTTCGAGGGTGTGCTCAAGCTGGACAACTGGGTCCCGGCCATCTCCAACGGCGGTACCCCGGCGACCTGGGCCTCCAATGGCGCTGTCGCCAACCCGGCCGGCATAACCTTGGACATGCGCGGCTCGACCCAATACAGCAGTGCCTTCGCCGTGACCAGCGTCAACCAGGACGGCTACACCACGGGCCAGCTGTCCGGTCTGGAAATCGACGATACCGGCCAGATCTTCGCACGTTACACCAATGGTCAGTCCAAGGTGCAGGGTCAGGTCGTGCTGGCCAACTTCGCCAACGTCCAGGGCCTGACCCCCATGGGCAAGACCTCCTGGACCGAGTCGTCGGAATCGGGTCAGCCAGTAGTCGGCACACCGCGCTCCGGCACCCTGGGTGCCCTGCAGTCCGGTGCTCTGGAGGCGTCCAACGTGGACATCTCCACCGAGCTGGTCGACATGATCGTGGCGCAGCGCAACTACCAGGCCAACGCCAAGACCATCGAGACCGAGAACGCCATTACCCAGACCATCATCAACCTGCGTTGATGTCGTTTCTCTGACGGCTTGCCGCTTCGGCGTCAGGAAAAGCCTCCCTCGGGAGGCTTTTCTATTTTCAGGCTACTGATTTTAAAGGGTTTTCATTTTCTGGAACGGCGCTTGCTAAAGAACCTCCGAACGCAAGCTTGGCGGCAGTCTGCCGCCGTCGGAGGATCAGATGGACAAGCTGCTGTACGTCGCCATGACCGGCGCCAGCCAGAACGAGATGGCCCAGCGCGCCCATGCCAACAACCTGGCCAACGTCTCGACCTCGGGATTCCGCAAGGATCTCGAACAGGCCCGCTCGATGCAGGTGTTCGGCGAGACCATGCCGTCGCGCGTCTACTCCATGAGCGAACGGCCGGCGACCGACTTCACCCCTGGCGCGCTGCAGGAGACGGGCCGTGACCTGGACGTGGCCATCCAGGGGCCGGGCTTCGTCGCGGTCCAGGATCCCTCCGGCAAGGAGGCCTATGTGCGCACCTCCAGTCTGCAGATCGACCCCCTTGGCATGCTGCGGACCGGCAGCGGTTTGCCGGTGCTCGGCAATGGCGGGCCCATCGCCGTGCCGCCTGCCTCCAAGGTGGAAATCGGTCAGGACGGCAGCATCACCGTGCGCGGCTCCGGCCAGGCGACCAATGCCCTGGCTCAGGTCGACCGCATCAAGCTGGTCAATCCCGACACCAAGCAGATGGAAAAGGGGCTCGACGGCCTGCTGCACATGAAGCAGGGCCAGGCAGCACCGCCCATGGACGCCAACGTGTCCCTGGTGTCCGGCTTCGTCGAGTCGAGCAACGTCAATGCGGCGGAAGAGATGACCTCGATCCTGTCGCTGTCCCGCCAGTTCGAACTGCAGGTGAAGATGATGCGCAGCGCCGAAGACAACGACGCGGCGCTGGCAAAGGTTTTGCAATTCTCCTGATCAAGGCTAGCGCCGACGTAAAACCGGCACTTCGAGGAATACCAGCATGATGTCGTCACTGTGGGTCGCCAAGACCGGTCTGTCCGCCCAGGACATGAACCTCACCACCATCTCCAACAACCTGGCCAACGTGTCCACCACGGGCTTCAAGCGCGACCGCGCCGAATTCCAGGACCTGCTGTACCAGATCCGCCGCCAGCCGGGTGCCCAGTCCACCCAGGACAATCAGCTCCCCTCCGGCCTGCAGCTGGGTACCGGTGTGCGCATCGTCGGCACCCAGAAGAACTTCACCGAGGGTTCGCTGCAGACCACCGACCAGCCGCTGGACATGGCCATCAACGGTGACGGCTTTTTCCAGGTGGCCATGCCTGACGGAACCGTCAACTACACCCGTGACGGTACCTTTCACCTCAATGCCGATGGCCAGATCGTCACTGCCAACGGCTTTGCCCTGCAGCCCGCCATTGTGCTGCCGGCCGATACCAAGACCTTTACTGTCGGCGAAGACGGCACTGTCTCCGTCACCACCGCCGGTCAGGCCGCGCCGCAGATCGTCGGCAATCTGCAGATCGCCCAGTTCGTCAACCCGGGCGGTCTCCAGGCCGTGGGCCAGAACCTGTTCAGCGAGACCGCGTCCAGCGGCGCGCCTCAGGTCGGTACCCCGGGCTTGAACGGCCTCGGCACCGTGCTGCAGAGCACCCTGGAAAACTCTAACGTGAGCACGGTCGAGGAACTGGTGAACATGATCACCACCCAGCGCGCCTACGAGATGAACTCCAAGGTCATTTCCACCGCCGATCAGATGCTCGGCTTCGTTACCCAGCAGCTCTAATCCCCTGTGAGGACGCGCTCCATGAAACCTCTATTCGCCGTCGCCCCGCTCCTGGGAGCGCTCGTACTCGCAGGATGCGTAGCCCCGGCCGCCAAGCCGGACGATCCCTACTACGCCCCGGTGCTGCCGCGTACCCCGGTGCCAGCCGCACAGAACAACGGCGCCATCTTCCAGTCGGGGTTCGAGCAGAATCTCTATACCGACCGCAAGGCTTTCCGCATCGGCGACATCATCACCATCACCCTGCAGGAGCGGACCCAGGCCAGCAAGAACGCCAGTTCTGATATCGCCAAGAACACCAAGGCGACTCTGGGGCTGACCTCGCTGTTCGGCGCCAAGCCCTCGATTCCCAATCCGCTGGCCGATGGCGACTTGAGTCTGGACGCCGGTTTCTCCGGTAACCGCTCCAACACCGGCAAGTCCACCGCGGCCCAGGGCAACAGCCTGTCCGGCTCGCTGACCGTGACCATCGCCGAAGTGCTGCCCAATGGCATCCTGGTAGTGCGTGGCGAGAAGTGGTTGACCCTCAACACCGGCAACGAACTCATGCGCATCCAGGGCATGGTCCGCGCGGACGACATCGCCACCGACAACACCGTGTCCTCCACCCGCGTAGCCGATGCACGTATCACCTATTCGGGCACTGGCGCCTTCGCCGATGCCAGTCAGCCGGGCTGGCTGAGCCAGCTCTTCGGCAGCCCCTTGATGCCCTTCTGAGGATGAGCGCCATGTTCAAGAGCCTCATCGTCGCTGCCGCCCTGGCCCTGGTCATGCCCCTGGCCCAGGCGGATCGTCTGAAGGACATCGCCAGCATCCAGGGCGTGCGGACCAACCAGCTGATCGGCTACGGCCTGGTGGTGGGTCTGCCCGGTACCGGCGACCAGACCACCCAGACGCCCTTCACCGTGCAGACCTTCAACAACATGCTGGCGCAGTTCGGTATCAAGGTGCCGCCAGGCACCACGGCCCAGCTGAAGAACGTCGCGGCGGTATCCATCCATGCCGATCTGCCGGCCTTCGCCAAGCCCGGCCAGACCATCGATATCACGGTGTCTTCCATCGGCAACTCCAAGAGCCTGAGAGGCGGCAGCCTGCTGCTCTCGCCGCTCAAGGGTATCGACGGCCAGATCTACGCCATCGCCCAGGGCAACCTGGTGGTCGGGGGTTTTGACGCCGAAGGCCGCGACGGTTCGAAGATCACCGTCAACGTTCCGTCGTCCGGGCGCATTCCCAATGGCGCCACCGTCGAGCGACCGGTGCCGAGTGGCTTCGACCAGGGCAACAGCATCACGCTGGACCTGAATCGCAGCGACTTCACCACCGCCAAACGCATCGTCGACAAGATCAACGAGACACTTGGCGCGGGTGTTGCATCAGCTGTCGATGCCGGATCGATTCGCGTCACGGCGCCGGTGGATCCCAGCCAGCGCGTCGACTACATCTCGATCCTGGAGAACATGGAGGTGGATCCGGGGCAGGCGGTGGCCAAGGTCATCGTCAACTCCCGCACCGGGACCATCGTCATCGGCCAGAACGTCAAGGTCTCGCCGGCGGCGGTGACCCAGGGCAGCCTCACCGTGACCATCAGCGAAGATCCGCAGGTGAGTCAGCCCAATCCCTTGTCGGGTGGGCAGACGGTGGTGACTCCGCAGTCGACCGTCAAGGCCAAGCAGGAGGCCAAGCCGATGTTCAAGTTCGGTCCGGGCACCACGTTGGACGAAATCGTGAGAGCGGTGAATCAGGTGGGCGCGGCGCCCAGCGACCTGGTGGCCATTCTCGAAGCGTTGAAACAGGCCGGCGCCTTGCAGGCCGATCTGATCGTAATTTAAGGAGAACGGGCGATGGAATCTCGTCTGGGTGGCAACTACGGCAACGTCAAGGATTCGGGGGCCTTTACCGACCTGAATCGGTTGGCCCAGATGAAGGGTAAGGATCGCGACAGCGCGGAAAACGTCAAGAAGGTCGCGGGCGAATTCGAGTCGTTGTTCCTGAACCAGATGCTCAAGTCCATGCGCAGCGCCAACCAGGCGCTGGCGGACAAGGACAGCCCCTTTTCCAGCGAGACCACCAAGCAGTACCAGGACATGTACGACCAGCAGTTGGCCGTCTCCCTGTCCCGGGATGGCGGCGGTATCGGCCTGGCCAACGTGCTCGAGCGTCAACTGAGCAAGACCGCCCAGCCGGCGGCACGGCCAAATCCCTTTGCCCAGGTCGGCCAGGCTGCGCCCACCGAAGGTCAGCTGGCTGCCGGCCGCAATGCCAAACTCAACGAGGCAGGTAGTAACAGCCTCAAACCGGCAGGTGCCGCGGTCTCCGGGCGTGACGATTCCAGCGTGCTCAACTCCCGCCGGCTGGCCCTGCCCGGGCGCCTGTCCGAGCGTACCGCGGCCAACATTTCCGGCGCGGCCGAGCAGGGCGCCGCCCTCAAGCAGAGCTTCCAGGAAGTGGCCGCCGCCCAGAGCGCCTGGCGCCAGCAGGCCACGCAATCCGGCAGCAAGCCGGCCGCCGCGACCGAGGCCGTCGCCAGCGTGGACGGCGCCGCTGCCACCGGCAAGACTCGTTTTCGTACCCGTCAGGAATTCGTCGACACCATGATGCCCATGGCCGAAGCCGCGGCGAAGCGCCTGGGCGTCGACCCCAAGTACCTGGTCGCCCAGGCGGCGCTGGAAACCGGCTGGGGCAAGCATATGGTCAAGCAGGCCGATGGCAGCAACAGCAACAACCTGTTCGGCATCAAATCCCACGGCTGGGATGGCGGCAGCGCACCGGCGGTGACCCAGGAATTCGTCAACGGCAAGGCCGTGACCGAGACCGCCAAGTTCCGCACCTACGATTCCTTCGCCGACAGCTTCCACGACTACGTGAACTTCCTGCAGAGCAATGATCGCTACGACAAGGCGCTGTCCACCAGCGGTAACTCCGAGCGCTTCATGCAGGGGCTGCAGCAGGCGGGCTACGCCACCGATCCGCAATACGCACGCAAGGTGATCCAGATCGCCCGCAACATGAACACCTATCAGACGGTTGCCTCCCTGGGCACCAGTCCGTCCCGCGGTTGAGGTGAGCCATGGCTGATCTACTTTCCATTGGTCTGTCGGGCCTGAGATCCACGCAAAACGCTCTGACCACCACCGGCCACAACATCGCCAACGTCAACACGCCTGGCTATTCGCGGCAGGAGACCATCCAGCAGACCAACATCGCCCAGTACAACGGCTCGGGTTATGTCGGTTCCGGCTCCCAGACGGTGGATGTGCGTCGCCTCGCCAGTGATTTCCTCACCAGCCAGGTACGCTCGGCCAACAGCCAGAACAGCGAGTTGCAGACCTTCAAGAGCCAGATCTCCCAGCTCGATGGCCTGCTGTCCGACAGCACGACCGGTATCACCCCGGCCATGCAAAAGTTCTTTGCCACCCTGCAGACCGCTGCCCAGGATCCCTCGTCGATTCCGGCGCGGGAGGCCGTGCTGGCCCAGGCTCAGGGCATGGCCAAGTCGTTCAATACCCTGTACGACCAGATCGACAAGCAGAACGGCCAGATCAACGATCAGCTGTCGGCCCTGACCAATCAGGTCAATGCCCTGGCCAAGAGCGTCGGCAGTCTCAACGACGCCATCGCCCGTTCCAAGGCTGCCGGCGGCGCGCCTAACGATCTCATCGACTCCCGTGAGCAGGCGATCAAGCAGCTGTCCGGCATGGTCGGGCTGCAGGTGGTGGAGCAGGACGACGGCGCGCTGAACCTGTTCGTCGGCACCGGCCAGCCGCTGGTGGTGGGCAATACCGTATCCAGCATGACGGCCAAGCCGGGTACCGACGATCCCTCACGCTTCCAGATCGTCCTGACCTCGGGCTCGACCGAGCAGAACGTCACCAGCCAGCTGAGCGGCGGCGAGATGGGCGGCCTGCTGTCCTATCGCGACACGGCGCTGGACCATGCCTACAACAGCCTAGGCCAGTTGTCCCTGACCCTGGCGGATACCGTCAACAAGCAGCTGGGACAGGGCCTGGACCTGTCCGGCAATGCCGGCTCGGCACTGTTCGGCGACATCAACGATACTCAGAGCATCGGCCTGCGGGTCATGGGGCGGGCCACCAACACTGGTTCGGCCAATGCGACCCTGAGCATCACCGATACCAGCAAGCTCTCACCGAGCGACTACCGCCTCGATTACAACGGCACCGGCTTCACGGCGCGTCGCGCGAGTGACAACGCGGCGCTCACGGTCACAGTAACTCCTGGTGTGGTCGATCTGGTGACGGGTAAAACGGGCCCGACCACCTTGACCTTTGCGGATGCCAATGGCGTTGATCAAGGCTTCAAGGTGCAATTCGGTGCCGATGAGCTCGCCAAGGCGAAGGCTGGCGATGTATTCAGCCTGCAGCCGACGCGCCGCGGCGCGTCCCAGATCAAAGTGGACCTTGGCCAGGCTGATCAGCTGGGCTTCGCCGGTACGGCCAAGGCGACGACCACGACCAATAACCGCGGAACGGGCGCCATCACTCAACCGGCCCTGACCACCATGGTATCGCCGGTCAATACCGCTGATTTCGGCCGCCTGTTTGGTGATTCGGGCCGGAAGCTGACCATCAATGCTGCCGGAACCGGCTTTGATGTGAGTGAGCTACCCGCCGGAGCGACCTTGACGATCAAATCGCCGTCGACCAGCAACGTTCTCACGCCAGGTCAGACCAATGTCGTAAGTCTGGAATACGTCGATCCAGCAACCAAGAACAGCTACACCTACGAGTTCAACATCAGCGGCGTCCCCAAAGCCGGTGACAGCTTCACGCTGGGGACCAACAAGGGTGGCATATCGGACAACCGCAATGCCCTGAACTTGGTGGCTTTGCAGACCAAACCCACCATGGGCGGCTATGGCAATACCGGCACCACCTACAACAACGCCTACGGCGGTCTGGTGGAGAGGGTCGGTACGCTCACCGCCCAGGTGCGGGTGGATTCAGCTGCCAGCGAAACGGTGCTCAAGCAGACCCAGGACAATCGTGACTCCCTGTCGGCCGTCAACCTCGACGAGGAAGCTGCCAAACTCGTTCAGTTCCAGCAGTACTACGGTGCCTCGGCGCAGGTCATCAAGATCGCCCAGTCGCTGTTCGATACCCTGCTCGGCGCCTTCAGATAAGGAAACCGGCCATGCGCATTTCTACCGTCCAGGCATTCAACAACGGCGTCAGCGGCCTGCAGAACAACTACGGCAACGTTACCCGTACCCAGGAAGAGATCAGCACGGGCAAGAAGATCCTGACGCCGGCGGACGACCCGGTGGCCTCTGTCAAACTGTTGCAGATCAGCCAGGAAGAGGCGCTCAACGATCAGTACAAGACCGGGATGACGGCGGCCAAGAACACCCTGAGTTCGAGCGACGTCATTCTGTCCTCTATTACTGGCAGCGTCTTGCAACGCATCAAGGAAATCACTGTTCAAGCCGGTAATGGTGCCTACAACGCCGATGACCGCAAATCGCTGGCAACTGAACTAAAGCAACGTGAAGACGAGTTGCTGAACCTGCTCAATAGCAAGGATGCCAGCGGCAAATACCTATTTTCCGGTTCCATGGGTGACACCCAGCCGTTCGTGCGTACGGCGGATGGCAGCTATAACTACCAGGGAGATGATGGACAACGCAGCGTGCAGATCGCGAGCAGCACCTTTGTGCCTGTCAGCGATAGCGGTAGGGCGATATTCGAGGATGTAACCAACGCCAATCGGGTGACGACTACCCAGAGTTCAATGACAGGCAGCACCCTACGGGTATCCACGGGCCTGGTGGTCGACAAGACTGCCTATGACAAAGCCTTTCCGGAGGCGGCGGATACCAAGTTGCAAGTGGTGTTCACCAGCGATCAGGCCTATGAGATCCGTAACCCTGACGGTAGCGTGCGGGCTAGTGGCAAGGTAGATGCTGATAGCAAGACTACAGATCTGCTCTCCTATGGCGGCCTCGAGGTGCGGCTGGACGGCACGGCGAGGGCTGGCGATACCTTTGAGATCTCGACGCAACGCAATACGGAAAAGAAGGGTCTGCTCAACGTAGTCGGAGACCTGCGTAAGGCACTGGAATCAATCCCCGATAGCCCTGAGGGCTCGCTGCAGGTTCGGGATCAGACGGCCATCGCTTTGACGAACCTTGAAAGCGTCACCGCCAATGTTCTCAGCGTACAGGGCAAGATTGGCGCTCGCCTGAACACCGTGGATACCACTGAGACCTTTATCGACGATGTGAGCCTGGTGAACAAGTCAGTCGCCTCGGATCTACAGGATCTGGACTATACCGAAGCCCTGTCGCGCATGGCCATGCAATCGACGGTCATGCAGGCGGCGCAACAAAGCTTTGTGAAAATCTCTGGGCTTAGCCTTTTCAACTACTTGGGCTGACCTAGGCTCCCGCCTGAAGCACCCTCAAGAAATTCCTAAGCCGTCCGATAACCTTTTGTCGCTGGAGCACTACCGCTGATGAGCGGTAGTGCTTTTTTAGCTTGCTTTTCATCGTTCTAGATGCATCGCAAGAAATTTTAGATTTTCCCCTAAAGCTTTCTGTCAAGGGGCCGATAAATAACTTGAACGCGAACTTCATGGGTGCCTGGGCACTGCCCCTCCCGGAGTCGCACGCTCAGGCAGATACCACCGTCCCTGGAGGACACCATCATGGCACTTACCGTCAATACCAACACCGCGTCGCTGAACACCCAGCGTAACCTCAATACCTCCGCTAGTTCTTTGAGCACTTCGCTTCAACGTTTGTCCACTGGTAGCCGTATTAACAGCGCCAAAGACGATGCCGCTGGTCTGCAGATCTCTAACCGTCTGAGTAGCCAGATCAGCGGATTGAACGTTGCTGTGCGAAACGCCAATGATGGTATTTCTTTAGCACAAACTGCTGAAGGTGCTTTGCAACAGTCGACCAACATTTTGCAACGTATGCGTGACTTGTCTCTCCAGGCCGCTAACGGTAGTAACGATGCAAAAGACCGCGCTTCTATCCAAAAAGAAGTCGGTCAGCTAAAAAATGAGATCGACCGTATTAGCCAGAAAACAACATTTGGTGGGCAAAAATTGCTAGACGGCAGTTTTGGCTCAAAAGATTTCCAAGTTGGATCTAATGCCAATGAAACCATTTCGTTGACAATTGGGAAAATGGACACTACCTCTTTGGGTGGCTCTGTTGAATCTCTTGCTAAGGCATCGCTGACTGGTACGCCTACAGTGACATCAAGCACCATAACTTCTGCTACTGCGGGAGATGTAAAGTTTAAGGTTGGTGATAACGAGAAAACTGTTAGTATTGTTGAGGGTGATACCGCAGATACTATCGTTAGTAAAATTAATAGTGCCGGTGTTCAAGGTCTTACAGCTCAGGTGGATCAGGGCAAAGTCAAGCTAACCACCTCTGCCCCGACTGGTAGCTCGCCTGGTGCTGCTAATCTAACTATTACTGATAATGCTGCTGAAACTGCTAAGGCTGTCTTTGGTACAACGTTGACTGCAACGGAAACTGCTGCTAAAACTACGAATAAAATGGTCTCGGATATTGATGTGAGTACTGTTGATGGTGCTCAGGAGGCCGTGCAGATTATTGATGGGGCTATCAAGTCTATTGACTCCCAGCGCGCTGATTTAGGTGCTGTGCAGAATCGTTTTGATAATACCATTTCGAACCTGCAAAGTATTTCGGAAAACGCCTCTGCTGCTAAGGGTCGTATCACCGACACCGACTTTGCTGCGGAAACCGCAAATATGAGTAAGAATCAAGTATTGCAACAGGCAGGTACCGCTATTCTAGCCCAGGCGAACCAGCTGCCTCAGGCCGTACTCAGCTTGCTGCGGTAAGTACTGGGTTCGTTGATTCTCGGGGGGAAGCGTTCGCGCTTCGCCCCGTTTTGCGTGGGAGGGATTTAGCATGGACATTAGAAATTTGACCGGCAGCAATCCGGCAAATGTTGTGCAACTGAGTGAAACTTCCAGCAACATGCAGGCAATGCCGATGGCTGGAGTGCAGATGAAGGCCTCGGAGGAAGACGATCAGGCTGCGAAGGCCTCTCGTCAGGCTGTAGAGCAGGCGGCTTCTTCGCTTGAGCAATCGCCCCAGAATATAAGGCGAGATCTGAAGTTCTCGGTCGATGACGAGACCGGGCAGATGGTGGTGAAGGTCACCGATGCCGGTACCGGAGAGGTGATTAGGCAGATGCCGTCGGAAGAAGCGCTCAAGTTGGCGCAGCGACTGGACGAGGCGAGGAGCCTGCTGTTCAAAGCAGAGGCATAGTCGGCACGTTTCTTGGATAACCATTCGGTAAATGGCATCTCTGCCAAAAAGACGACGAGGCCATGCCATGGCGAGCACAACTATCTCTGGGGTCAACACCGGTCTCAACATCACCAATATTGTCGAGACCATGGTTCAGGCGGAAAAGGCGCCCAAGGCTGATCAGCTGTCCAAGTTACAGACCAAGACGACTGCGCAGATATCAGGATTGGGCTCGTTGAAGTCGGGCATCGCCAGTCTGCAAACGGTGCTTAAAGACTTGAACAGCACGGCGCTTTTCCAAAAGCGTACGGCTGTCTCGTCGGATTCCACCTTGGTAGCTGCGTCGGCTACTACGACTGCAGCTTCCGGTACCTACAAGATCTCTGTTGGCCAGCTTGCCACGGCCAGCACGGTGGCGACCTCTGCCGTCGCCAAGGACCAGACCTTTGGCACTGGTAATTCTTTGACGCTGAGCGTGGGAAACACCGCGCTGCCTACGGTGAAGCTGCCTGCTGATAAAGCAGCAACGCTGAGTGATGTAAGGGACGCGATCAATAGTCAACTGAAGGACTCAGGCGTCAGTGCAACCATAGTGACCAATCCGTCGGATGGGCAATCGAGGCTGATGCTGACCTCGACCAAGACGGGCTCAGGTAATGACATCACACTGGACACTGGTGGTAACTCAGATCTCGAAAAGCTAGCGATTCCCACAAAAGGGAACGGCAGTGCTTCGGACGTCAAATACATCGCTATGGCGAGTAATGCCAAATTCAGCGTCAATGGTCTGGATCTGGAGAGCGCTACCAATTCAGTCGAAAATGCCATTGATGGCGTAACGTTGACCTTGACAGCGCCTACCTCGGTATCGGCTACGGCCAACGGTGTTACCAGCAGTGTAGACAAGCCCATCACCCTTACGGTTGATCAGGATAAGGCGGGTGTCAAAGGCACCATCAAGAAATTTGTCGATGCCTATAATGCGCTGGTGGATACCACCAGTAATCTGACCCAAGTCACCAAGGTGGGGGATGATAAGCAGCCTATAGCGGCCGCATTGGTAGGCGACGCCGGCGTTCGCCAGATCCTGTCTACCATGAGATCCGAACTGGGACGTGCTGCCGACGGTGATGGTCCGGTACGTATTCTTGCCGACATAGGCATTACGACAGACAAGAATGGCAAGCTGGCTATAGATGACACTAAGCTGACCAAGGCGTTGGATACCAACTATGCCGCCGTCGGTAACCTTTTTACCGGCGATGCCGGCTTGATGAGTCGGCTGAATACAAAACTGGACACCTATACCCAGACGGGCGGGGTGCTGGAAAGCCGTTTAAATGGATTGAACAACACCATCAAGTCCATTGATAAGCAAAACGAGAGTTTGACGCTACGTACCGACCAACTACGTACCCGTCTCCTCGCGCAGTTCAATGCGATGGATTCCTTGGTCGGTCAGCTGAATTCCACTGCGAGCAGCCTGGCTTCGTCGCTCGCCAATCTGCCAGGTGTGGTCAAATCCTGATTGCGCTGGAAACCGCTCAAGTTTTCTTGCGGAGTGTCGTTAACCTTACATCGACAGCAACTGCCAGCGAGCTTGATTCATGAACGCCTTAAAGGCCATGCGCCAATATCAAACCGTAGACACCGATGCCCAAGCGCTGGGTGCTACACCGCACCGCTTGATTCAGATGTTGATGGAAGGCGGCCTTACGCGGATCGCCCAGGCTCGTGGTGCCATCGAGCGCGGCTGGACCGCAGAAAAAGGCGAATTGATCGGTAAGGCGGTAGGGATCGTAGGTGGATTACGCAATGGTCTTGATTTCGAGAAAGGTGGTGAGCTTGCTCTGAACCTGGATCGCCTCTATGACTATATGATTGCTAAGCTTACCGAGGCCAATGTCCATAACGATTTGACTCGGCTGGATGAAGTCGCGACTCTCCTGCGCGAGATCAAATCCGGCTGGGATGCCATTGCCCCCTGATCTGGAGTCGACCGATGAACGTCGCCATGCAAAAGACCCCGGTGGAACGCGTCGAGCTCGTCTATGAGCAGATGGCCGCTGCGCTCAAGGCCGGAGACTGGACGCGGATCGCCGAGCTGGATCTGGATTGCCGTTTGTTCGTCGACGAAGCCATGTTTGCCACGGGCGACGAGGCCGTAGCCCTGCGTGCCAGCCTCGAGCGCCTGCTGGCGCTCTATGCTTCCCTGCTGCAGAGCTGCAAGGCAGAGCGGGATGCGACTGCCCAGGAGCTGACCAAGCTCAACAAGTCGAACCAGGCCGCCAAGGTCTATCAATTGTTCGGTTGATTGTCATCCGTTGGACGGCAATTCAAAGTTTGGATATTTCGCCGCCATAAAATTGACCCCGCATCACAATTTGTCTTAACTTGCGCAAGATGCCGACCAGTTGGCACTTGGATGCAGGCGACACCTGCGCGTAGCGAACCGACAAGCCGAATTGGGGCAGGGACATGTGGCGTGAAACCAAGATCCTTCTGATCGACGATGAAGCCGAGCGGCGCAAGGCTGTATCGGTCATTCTCGATTTTCTCGGCGAGGCTCATCTCGCCTGCACCAGTTCCGATTGGCAGTCCTCCCTCGAAGCGCTCGACAGCAGTCGGCAAGTCAGCTGCGTGCTGGTTGGGCGTGTCGACAGTAGCGGCAACAGCGTCGAGCTGCTCAAGCAGATCGTCGCCTGGGACGAGATGGTCCCATTGCTGCTGCTCGGTGAATCGGCGCAACCGGAGTGGCCGGACGACGTTCGCCGTCGTGTGCTGGTCTCCCTTGAATATCCGCTGGCCTACAATAAGCTGCTGGATTCCCTGCACCGCGCCCAGGTCTATCGCGAGATGTATGACCAGGCCCGGGATCGCGGGCGTCAGCGCGAGCCCGAACTGTTCCGCAGCCTGGTAGGCACCAGCCGCGCCATCCAGGGTGTGCGCAAGATGATGCAGCAGGTGGCCGATACCGAGGCCACGGTGCTTATCCTCGGCGAGTCCGGCACCGGCAAGGAGGTGGTGGCGCGCAACCTGCACTTCCACTCCAAGCGCCGCGAGGCGCCCTTCGTGCCGGTCAACTGCGGTGCCATTCCGGCCGAGTTGCTGGAAAGCGAGCTGTTCGGCCACGAGAAGGGCGCCTTCACCGGCGCCATCACCAGCCGCGCCGGCCGCTTCGAGCTGGCCAACACCGGCACCCTGTTTCTCGATGAGATCGGCGACATGCCGCTGCCCATGCAGGTGAAGCTCTTGCGCGTGTTGCAGGAACGGACCTACGAGCGGGTAGGCAGCAACAAGACCCAGAGCGTGGACGTGCGCATCATCGCCGCGACCCACAAGAATCTGGAGCAGATGATCGCTGCGGGCACCTTCCGCGAAGACCTCTACTATCGCCTCAATGTCTTCCCCATCGACATGGCGCCCCTGCGCGAGCGGGGTGAAGACATTCCGTTGCTGATCAACGAATTGATCGCTCGGATGGAGCACGAGAAGCGTGGCTCCATCCGCTTCAACTCGGCCGCCATCATGTCGCTGTGTCGCCATGAGTGGCCGGGCAACGTCCGCGAACTGGCCAACCTGGTGGAGCGCATGGCGATCATGCATCCCTATGGCGTCATCGGCGTGGCCGAATTGCCACTCAAGTTCCGCTACGTGGAAGACGAAGCCGATCCCATGGTGGAGTCCCTGCGCGAGGAGTTGCAGGAGCGCGAGGCCATGGCCGGGATTGGCACCGTCGAGGTGTCGTCCTCCGCGTTGCTGCCCAGCGAAGGCCTGGATCTCAAGGACTACCTGGCCAATCTGGAAAAGAGCTTTATCCAACAGGCGTTGGACGATGCCGGTGGCGTCGTGGCCCGTGCTGCCGAGCGGCTGCGCATCCGCCGGACCACCCTGGTCGAGAAGATGCGCAAGTACGGCATGGGCCGTCGCGACGACGAGTTCGACGAAGAGATCTAGCGGGCTCTTTGTAGGTTGGGCTGAGCGCAGCGAAGCCCAACGGTGCTCAACTCGGCCATGCGGTTGGGCTTCGACAATGAAGCCGCCTCCACCCAACCTACGGCTCGTTTCTCTCCCAACAAGCGTCACTACTAAGCGGCATGGGTCTTGCTCCAGCCTGGACAATGTCAATTGTTCGTCGCGAGCCTAGCCTATGCCTGCGCAAGCCCTTTCTGCCGCTGTCCCCAACGATGCTGCCGTGGAGGCCTCCGCTTCGGCGCAGGCCCGTGAAGCCCTGGGGCAGATGTCGCGTCAGCTGAGCGAATCTTTCCAGTTGCTCGAAGCCCGGATGAATTCGCTGCAGGGTGAACTGGAGTGGGTGTCCGCCCAGCGCTTGCAGGAGTTGGCGGAAAAGGAACGCCTAGCCAGCCGGCTGCAGAATCTGCTCGACGTCCTGCCTGCCGGCATCGTGGTGCTGGACGGTGCCGGGCGCGTGCGTGATGCCAACCCCGTAGCGGAGGCCCTGCTCGGCGAGCCGCTGGCAGGCGAGTTGTGGCGCTCGGTCATCGCACGGGCCTTCGCTCCGCGTCATGACGACGGCCATGAAGTCTCCCTGCGTGATGGGCGCCGCCTGTCCATCGCCATTCGCTCCCTGGACGGTGAGCCGGGTCAACTGGTGCTGCTCAACGACCTCACCGAAACCCGCCATCTGCAAGGCGAACTGGCGCGGCATGAACGGCTCTCGGCACTGGGGCGGACCATGGCTTCGCTGGCCCACCAGATCCGTACCCCGCTGACTGCGGCGCTGCTCTATGCCAGCCACCTGGAGGAGGGCGGTCTGGCGCTGGCGCAGCAGCAGCGCTTCGCCGGTCGGCTTAAGGAGCGACTGCACGAACTGGAGAACCAGGTCCGCGACATGCTGGTGTTCGCCCGCGGCGAATTGCCCCTGGCGGATCGACTGACGACCAACGCGCTGTTCAATGCCCTGCGCGAGGCCGCCATCCCTCACCTGGGCGACTGCCCCGTGCGTTGGCAACTCGACACCCAGGGTGGGCTGCTCGCCTGCAATCGCGACATGCTGGTAGGTGCTGCCTTGAACCTCATCCATAACGCCCTGCAGGCCATGGCCGGCGGCGGTCGCCCGGCGCGCCTCAAGATACATCTTCATCGCCGTGGCGGAGAATTGCGCCTGGCGATCAGCGACAGCGGCCCTGGCATCCCGCAGGCGGTCCAGCAACGGCTGGGCGAACCCTTTCTCAGCACCAAGACCACCGGCACCGGTCTCGGCCTGCCCGTCGCCCTCGCAATGGCCAAGGCCCATGGCGGCCGTCTGACCGTGCGCTCGCGTTTGGGGCGCGGCACGCTGGTGACCTTCATCCTGCCGCTGCTGGCGGGCGAGGAGACCTCGGCATGACCCTGCCCATCCTGCTGGTGGAAGACGACCGCGCCCTGCGCGAAGCCCTGGCCGATACCCTGGAGCTCGGCGGCTACCCTTATCGCGCCGTGGACAGCGGCGAGGCGGCCTTGCTGGCGCTGGCCGAGGAACCCTTCGGCCTGGTGATCAGCGACGTCAACATGCCGGGCATCGATGGGCATCAGTTGCTGGCCAGTATCCGGCTGCGCGATCCGGCGCTGCCGGTACTGCTGATGACCGCCTTCGGCAGCATCGAACGCGCCGTCGAGGCCATGCGTGGCGGGGCGGCGGACTACCTGGTCAAGCCCTTCGAGCCGCGGCTGCTGCTGGATACCCTGGCGCGCTGCTGCCCCCAAGGACGGCGCGTGCCCGGTGCTCGCCAGCCGGTGGCGGCCGATCCCCAGAGTCGACAACTGCTGGAGTTGGCCAGCCGGGTGGCCCAGAGCGAGGCCACGGTGCTGATCACCGGCGAATCCGGTACCGGCAAGGAAGTGTTGGCGCGCTTCATCCACGATCAATCGGCACGGGCGGATGGTCCCTTCGTGGCGGTCAATTGCGCGGCCATTCCCGATCACCTGCTCGAAGCCATCCTCTTTGGTCACGAGAAGGGCGCCTTCACCGGGGCGATCGCCACCCAGCCCGGCAAGTTCGAACTGGCCCAGGGCGGCACCCTGTTGCTGGACGAGATTTCCGAAATGCCCTTGGGCCTGCAAGCCAAGTTGCTGCGCGTCCTGCAGGAGCGCGAGGTGGAGCGGGTCGGGGCGCGCAAGCCGCTGGCCCTGGACATCCGCGTGGTGGCCACCAGCAACCGCAAGCTGGCGGAGGAGGTGGCTGCCGGGCGCTTTCGCGAAGACCTCTTCTATCGGCTGTCGGTCTTTCCGCTGGCCTGGCTACCGCTGCGCGAGCGGCCGGCCGACATCGTACCCCTGGCCGAACGGCTGCTGGCGGTCCAGGCCGCGCGGATGAATCGGCCGGTACCGACCCTGAGCGCTGGTGCGCGCCAGGCCCTGGCCGAGCACCCCTGGCCGGGCAATGTGCGCGAACTGGACAACGCCGTGCAGCGGGCGCTGATCCTGCAACCGGGCCAGCAGATCCAGGCCGAGGATTTCGGGCTGCATTGGCTGGCCACGGGTGTATCCCTGGCGCCTCGGGCGGCGCCCGTACCCGAGGCACACCCTGACGAGGCCTTGCGCCCGCTGGACGCCGATCTGCGCGACCGGGAATTCCAGGTGATTCTCGATACCCTCAGGACCGAGCGCGGTCGGCGCAAGGAGACCGCTGAACGCCTGGGCATCAGTGCCCGCACCTTGAGGTACAAGCTGGCGCAGATGCGTGACGCCGGCCTGGACGTCGAGCAGTCGCTTGCCGCCGGACACTGAGCGCGCAAGTCGATAGCCGGCTATCTACCGCCATGGAACCAACCCTCCGGCGTGCTGTTCTAGAGAAAGGATCGCGACTGCGGCGTGGGGTCGCAGAGGATGCCTGCCCCCGCCGTCCCGGACCTCGTCCGGCCGCTTTGCTTTTTCTCTTAGGCGCTGCCTTTGTTGAAAACGGTTTCAGGGACCGTAAAGACCGTTTTCGCCGCGGGTGGCGTGTCTGCCAGCACGAGGACGCTTGCCATGGGTTCCACCGCACCTTCCAGCTCCAACGCCGACCAACTGACCATCAATACCATCCGTACCCTGTCCATGGACGCGGTACAGAAGGCCAACTCCGGCCACCCCGGTACGCCGATGGCCCTGGCCCCGGTCGGCCACACGCTGTGGAGCCGCTTCCTCCGCTATCACCCCGAGCATCCGGACTGGCCCAACCGAGACCGCTTCGTGCTGTCGGTCGGCCATGCCTCCATGCTGCTCTATTCGCTGCTGCACCTGGCCGGGGTCAAGGAAATCGACGAGCACGGCACCGCCACCGGCAAGGAGGCGGTCAGCCTCGACGACATCAAGCAATTCCGCCAGCTGGATTCCAAGACGCCAGGCCATCCCGAGTACCGCATGACTACCGGGATCGAGACCACCACCGGGCCCCTGGGTCAGGGCTGTGGCAACAGCGTCGGCATGGCGCTGGCGCAGAAGTGGCTGGCCGCGCGGTTCAACCAGCCGGGCGTGACCCTGTTCGACTATGACGTCTACGTCCTCTGCGGCGACGGCGACATGATGGAAGGAGTCACCGGCGAGGCGGCCTCTATGGCCGGCCACCTGGGCCTGGATAACCTCTGCTGGATCTACGACAACAACACCATCAGTATCGAAGGCCACACCGAACTGGCCTTCAGCGAAGACGTGGCCGAACGCTTCCGCGGCTATGGCTGGCACACCCTGCACGTCAAGGATGCCAACGACGCTGAAGCCCTGGCCGCCGCCCTGCATCGCTTCAAGGGCAATACCGGCAAGCCGACCCTGATCGTGGTCGACAGCCTCATCGGCTACGGCGCGCCCAACAAGCAGAACACCGCGGCGGCCCACGGCGAGCCCCTGGGCGCGGACGAGATCAAGCTGGCCAAGAAGGCCTATGGCTGGCCGGAGGACGCCGACTTCCTGGTGCCCGACGAAGCCCGTCACCACCTGCGCGACGCCCTGCTGGAGCGTGCCAGCGGCCTTTACGAAGACTGGAACCGTGCCTTCGATCGCCTGCGTCAGGACGATCCGACTCGTGCCGATGAACTCCAGCGCATGCGCGCCGGCGAGATGCCTGACGGCTGGGACGCCAAGCTGCCCAGCTTCGACACCGACGCCAAGGGCGTGGCCTCCCGCGAGTCCGGTGGCAAGGCGCTCAATGCCTTTGCCCAGAACATTCCCTGGCTGGTCGGCGGGGCAGCGGATCTGGCGCCGTCCACCAAGACCAATCTCAAGTTCGACGGCGCGGGCAGCTTCTCCGCTCGTGAGCCGTCCGGGCGCAATATGCACTTCGGCATCCGCGAGCACGCCATGGGCTCCATCGCCAATGGCATGGCGCTCTGCTACCTGCGCAGCTTCACCGCCACCTTCCTGGTGTTCAGCGACTACATGAAGCCGCCGATCCGCCTGGCCTCCATCATGGAGCTGCCGGTGGTGTTCGTCTTCACCCACGACTCCATCGGCGTCGGCGAAGATGGCCCGACCCACCAGCCCATCGAGCACCTGGCGCAGCTGCGTGCCACGCCCGGTCTGCTGACCTTGCGTCCGGGCGATGCCAACGAAGCGGTGCAGGCCTGGAAGATCGCCCTGCAGCAAACCAATAGACCGTCCTGCATGGTGCTGTCGCGCCAGCCGCTGCCGACCTTGGATCGCAGCAAATACGCCAGCGCCGAAGGCGTAGCCCAGGGGGCCTACGTGGTAGCCGATGCCGAGGGCGGTACGCCCCAGGTGATCCTCATGGCCACTGGCAGCGAGCTGGGTCTGGCCATGCAGGCCTACGAGCAGCTCAAGGGCGAGGGCGTGAAGGCGCGGGTCGTCTCCATGCCCTGCTGGGAGCTGTTCGAAGAGCAGGACGAGGCCTACAAGCAGTCCGTGTTGCCCGATGAGGTCCTGGGCCGCGTCGCCATCGAACAGGCCGGTCCCCTGGGTTGGGAGCGCTATGTTGGGCGCAAAGGCGCCTCGGTCACCATGAGCACCTTCGGTGCCTCCGCGCCCATCGGCAAGCTGCAGGCGAAATATGGCTACACCGTGGAAAACGTGGTCAAGCTGGCCAAGGAACAGGCGCAACGTAAAGGGAGCGCCACATGAGCAATCCACTCAAACAGCTGACGGAGCATGGCCAGGCGGTCTGGCTCGACTTCGTCAGCCGCGAGTTCCTCGCCAAGGGTGAGCTGCAAAAGCTGATCGAGCGTGACGGCCTGACGGGCGTCACCTCCAACCCCTCGATCTTCGAGAAGGCCATGGGCCACGGCAGTGACTACGACGCCAGCCTCGAGGCCTTTCTGGAACAGGCCGATGCCGAGCCGGTTTACGTCTACGAGCATCTGGCCATCGAGGACATTCAGCAGGCCGCCGACATCCTGCGGCCGGTCTATGACCGGCTCGAAGGGCGCGATGGCTATGTGAGCCTGGAAGTCTCCCCCTACCTGGCGCTGGATACCCGTGCCACCCTGGAGGAGGCCCGGCGCCTCTGGCAGGCCGTAGCTCGGCCCAACCTCATGGTCAAGGTGCCCGGTACGCCCGAAGGGGCGGTGGCCATCCGCAAACTGATCGAGGAGGGGATCAACGTCAACGTGACCCTGCTGTTCGATCGCAATGCCTACATGGCAGTGGCGGAGGCCTATATCGCGGGCCTGGAAGCACGGCTGCACCAGGGCAAGGACATCAGTCGGCTCGCCAGCGTCGCCAGCTTCTTCATCAGTCGGGTCGACGGCGTGCTGGACAAGCTGATCGACGAGCGCAAGGGCGAGGAGGCCGAGCTGGGCGAGCTGCGCGGCAAGGTCGCCATCGCCAATGCCAAGCTGGCCTATCAGGACTACCAGCGGCTGATCCAGTCGCCACGCTGGAAGGTGCTGGCAGCCAAGGGCGCCCATCCGCAGCGATTGCTGTGGGCTTCCACCGGCTCCAAGGATCCGGCCTATCCCGATACCCTCTATGTTGACCAACTGATCGGTCCGGATACCGTCAACACCATGCCGCCCAAGACTATGGACGCCTTCCGCGACCATGGCACGGCAGCTCCCATGCTGAGCACCGATATCGAAGCCGCGCAGCGGGTGGTGGATGCCACTGCCCGTTTCGGGCTGGATCTCGATGGCGTGGCCAAGCGGTTGGTCAAGGACGGCGCCCGGCAATTCGAGGACGCCGCCGATGCCCTGTTGGGCGCGGTCGGCCAGAAGCGCCTCGATTTTCTCGGCGGGCGCCTGAATGCGGCGGACTATCGTCTGCCACAAGAGCTGAATGAAGCGGTCAAGGCCCGCCTCGACGAGGCACGACGTGAAGGCTGGTCGCGCCGGCTATGGCAGGGCGATGCCTCACTCTGGACCGGTCGCGACGAAGACCAGTGGGTCGGCTGGCTAGCCGCTGCCCAGGGGCGTCAAGCCGATCCCGTAGCCCTGGAGGCCTTGGTCGATGCCGTGCGCAAGGAAGGCCTGGATACCGTGGTGCTACTGGGCATGGGTGGTTCGAGCCTGGGCCCGGAAGTCCTGTCCAACACCCTAGGTACCGCTAAAGGCGGACTCACCCTCAAGGTGCTGGATTCCACCGACCCGGCGCAGATCACCGCGCTGGAAGAGCAGTTGGACCTGCGCAAGACGCTGTTCCTGGTATCGAGCAAATCCGGCTCGACCCTGGAGCCGGAAATCCTGCGCGCCTATTTTCACCAAGCTGTCGAGCGGACCCTGGGTTCGGGCGAGGTGCAACGCCGCTTTGTCGCCATTACCGATCCCGGCTCCAAACTCGAAGCCAGCGCTACGGCCGAAGGCTACCGGACTATTTTCCAGGGCGATCCCCACATCGGTGGGCGCTATTCGGTGTTGTCGGTGTTCGGCATGGTGCCTCTGGCGCTGCTGGGGCACTCGGTGGCCGATTTCTTCCAGGTGACCCAGCCCATGGTGCTGGCCTGCGGTCCCAGTGCGCCGCCTGCCATCAACCCCGGTATCCGTCTCGGCGTGGTGTTGGGCGAAGCGGTACGCGCCGGTCGTGACAAGGTCACTCTGATCGCCTCGCCGGGTGTCGCCAGTCTGGGTGCCTGGCTGGAGCAGTTGCTGGCCGAAAGCACCGGCAAACAGGGCAAGGGCATCATCCCGGTGGATCTGGAGCCGCTGGGCAGTCCGGACGTCTATGGTGCGGATCGGGTGTTCGTCAGCCTGGTGCTGGCCGGCGAGGAAGACGCCGAGCGCGACAGTCGCCTGCAGGCCCTGGCCGCCGCGGGGCATCCGGTGGTGGACATCCGTCTCGCCCGTGCCGAGCTGATCGGTCAGGAATTCTTCCGCTGGGAGGTGGCGACCGAAGTGGCCGGTGCCGTCATCGGCATTAATCCCTTCGATCAGCCCGACGTGGAAGCCAGCAAGATCAAGACCCGTGCGCTCACTGATGGCTATGAGCGCGACGGTCGCCTGGCCGGTGACGAACCCCTGCTGGAGGAGGGCACCCTGACCCTGTTTGGCGATGCCGACCTGCAGGGGCAGGACACCGCCCGCGCAGCGATCAAGGCGCACCTGGCGCGTCTGCAGCCCGGCGACTACCTGGCGGTACTGGCCTATCTGGAGCGCAATGCCGTGCACGAGGAGGCCTTGAGCGCCATGCGTGATAGCATTCGCGACAGCAAGCGCGTAGCGACCGTCGGCGGCTTCGGCCCCCGCTTTCTGCACTCCACGGGACAGGCCTACAAGGGCGGTCCCAACTCGGGTGTGTTCATCCAGATTACCGCCGATGCCCAGAACGACCTGGAGATTCCAGGGCGGAGTCTGAGCTTTGGTGTCGTCGAGGCCGCCCAGGCCAAGGGCGACCTCGAGGTGCTGGCCGAACGGGGACGGCGCTACCTGCGCGTGCATATCAAGGGCGGCGACATCGACGCCGGCCTGCAACAAATCGTCGAACTGGTCGAGGCGGCGGTCGCCTGACCTCAAGGAGTCATCAGCATGCAATTGGGAATCATCGGACTGGGCCGCATGGGCGGCAACATCGCACGGCGTTTGATGAAGCATGGGCATGAAGTCGCGGTCTATGACCGCAGTGCCGAAACCGTGGCCGGCCTCGGCCAGGAAGGCGCCATCACCGCCGATAGCCTGGATGGCGTCATCGCCGCCCTGGCACAGCCGCGGGCCATCTGGGTCATGCTGCCGGCCGGCGAGCCGACCGAGCAGACCATCGCCGAGCTGGCCGACCGCCTGGCTCCCGGTGACGTCATCATCGATGGTGGCAACACCTACTACAAGGACGATATCCGTCGCGCCAAGACCCTGGCCGAGAAGGGCATCGACTATGTCGACGTCGGCACCTCCGGTGGCGTCTGGGGCCTGGAGCGTGGCTATTGCATGATGATCGGTGGCAAGTCCGAAGCCGTCGAGCGCCTGGAGCCCATCTTCGAAGCCCTGGCCCCCGGCTATGGCAGCATCGAGCGTACCCGTGGCCGCAACGCCCCGGACGAGCGGGCCGAGCGCGGCTTCATCTTTACCGGTCCGGCCGGTTCCGGTCACTTCGTCAAGATGGTGCACAACGGCATCGAATACGGCCTGATGCAGGCCTATGCCGAGGGCTTCGACATCCTCAAGATGAAGAACAGCAGCAAGCTGCCGGAAGACGAGCGCTTCGACCTGGACCTGGCCGACATCGCCGAGGTCTGGCGTCGTGGCAGCGTGGTGTCCTCCTGGCTGCTGGACCTGACCGCCCAGGCCCTGGCCGGCGACGTCGAACTGGAGAAGTTCTCCGGCTCGGTGGCCGACAGCGGCGAAGGTCGCTGGACCATCGAAGCGGCCATCGAGGAAGCGGTACCGGTCAACGTCCTGTCCGCTGCCCTCTATGCGCGCTTCCGTTCCCGCCAGCAGGCCACCTACGCCGACAAGCTCTTGTCGGCCATGAGATTCGGCTTTGGCGGCCACGTCGAAATCCCGCAGTAAAACCCTGGCCGTTCCCCTGTGGAGCGGCCACGGGCCGCGTCCCGGGGAACGGCACCAGCCGCCCTCGTGGATAAGGCCCTGTCATGACCGATTCTCCTGCTGTGACCCCCAGCACCGCCGCCCAGGCGCGGCGCTCCTGCACCAAAGCGCCCACCGCGCCGCCAGCCACGCTCTTCCTGTTCGGTGCCAATGGCGACCTGGTCAAGCGACTGCTGATTCCCTCACTATACAACCTCCTGCGTGACGGTCTGCTCGACGACCGCACCCAGATCATCGGCGTCGACCACAATCCCAACACCGACGAAGGTTTTGCCGACCGGCTGGAGGCCTTCATCCGTGACCAGGCCGAAGCCAAGGGCAAGTCCCGTGACGAGGCGCTGGATGCCGATCTCTGGGGCCAGCTGCGCGGACGTATCCGCTATCTGCAGGGCGACTTTCTCGAAGACGCCACCTATCAGGCAGTGGGTGAGCGCATCGCCCAGGCCGATACCGCTAACGCCGTCTTCTACCTGGCCACCGCCGCGCGCTTCTTTGGCGATGTGGCCGAGCGCCTGGGCAAGGCCGGGCTGCTGGAAGAGCGCGAAGACGCCTACCGCCGACTGGTGGTGGAAAAGCCCTTTGGCGCCGACTTGGCCAGCGCCCAGGCGCTCAACCAGCGCCTGCTGGCGAACATGGAAGAAAAGCAGATCTATCGGATCGACCACTACCTGGGCAAGGAGACGGTGCAGAACATCCTGGTCAGCCGTTTCTCCAACGCCCTGTTCGAATCGTTCTGGAACAACCACTACATCGACCATGTGCAGATCACCGCGGCGGAAACCGTGGGCGTGGAGTCGCGTGGCGATTTCTACGAGAAGACCGGCACCCTGAGGGACATGGTGCCCAATCATCTGTTCCAGCTGCTGGCCATGGTCGCCATGGAGCCGCCGGCGTCCTTCAACGCCACCTCGGTGCGCGATGAGAAGGCCAAGGTGGTGGGTGCCATCCGGCCCCAGACCACCGAAGAGGCCCTGGTCAATTCGGTGCGCGGTCAGTACGCCGCCGGGACCATGAATGACAAGCCGGTGAAAGGCTATCGCGAAGAAGAGCGGGTCGATCCGCAAAGCCAGACCGAGACCTATGTGGCGCTCAAGCTGTTCGTCGATAACTGGCGTTGGGCCGGGGTGCCCTTCTACCTACGTACCGGCAAACGCCTGACCGCGCGCGACACCGAAATCGCCATCTGCTTCAAGCACGCGCCCTATGCGCAATTCCGCGATACCAAAATTGATCGGATGAAGCCCAACTACCTGATCATCCAGATCCAGCCCGACGAAGGCATGTGGTTCGATTTCCATGCCAAGCGCCCGGGGCCCCAGGTGGAGCTGGAAAACATCCGCATGGGCTTCGCCTATACCGACTTCTTCGAGATGCAGCCGTCCACCGGCTACGAAACCCTGATCTACGATTCCCTGATCGGTGACCAGACGCTGTTCCAGCGCGCCGACAACATCGAGAACGGTTGGCGCGCCGTGCAGCCGTTCCTCGACGCCTGGCAGCAGGGCGGTGAGGTGGAAAGCTATGCCGCGGGCAGCGCCGGTCCCGCCGGTGCCGACGAACTTCTGCAAAAGGACGGCCGCTCATGGCATCCCCTGACCTGATCCCCATCGACCTGCTGGTGTCGGATATCGATGGCACCCTGGTGCGTGACGACAAAAGCCTGAGCGAGGCGGTGATCGCCGCGGTCAAGCGCCTGCAGGCGGCCGGCAAGGCCATTACCCTGGTCAGCAGCCGCCCACCACGGGCGCTGCTGCCACTGGTGCGGCAACTGGGCATTCACCAGGCAGTGGCCGGTTTCAACGGCGGCAATCTGGTGGAAGCGGATGGCACCCTGATCCGCGCCCATCGGTTGGCGGAGCAGGTCACCCGCGAGGTGCTGGAGCGCCTTGAGCGCGAGGCCTTCGAAGTCTGGCTGTTCGCCGACGACCTCTGGCTGACCCGCGACGGGGAGGGGCCCTACGTCCCCCGCGAGACCCGGGCACTGGGCTATGGCCCCACCGTCGTGGACTCCTTCGAACCCTACTTGGATCGCGTCGACAAGATCGTCGCGGCCGGTAGCGATCACGCCGGCCTGGAAGCCCTGGAGGGCGAACTGGGTGAGCGGCTGGGGGAGGGCGCCACGGTATTGCGCTCCCAGCTCTATTACCTCGACATCACCCACCCCAAGGCCAACAAGGGCGATGCCCTCATCGAGCTGGCCCAGGCCGCGGGCGTGCCCGTGGCGCGCACTGCGGCCATTGGCGATGGCAGCAACGACGTGCCCATGTTCCGCCAGGCGGGCCTGGCCATCGCCATGGGCCAGGCCGGCGCAGGAGTGCGGGAAGCGGCCGACCGGGTCACCGCCAGCAATCAGGAAGACGGCCTGGCCCAGGCCATCGATCGGTGGATCCTGGGGAGCTGATGGCTGGTTGGTGATGTTGGGCTTCGCGGCGCTCAACCCAACCTACGTGTCGGTAGTCCTGTAGGTTGGGTTGAGCGCAGCGAAGCCCAACAAGGCTCACCCTCGACCATGTGGAAAAGGCTGCGCCATTTACCTCCTTGCTACAGGGCCCGCCTGTGCGCCTCCTCTCTCCTTGGGAAAGGGCCGGGGTGAGCGCCACCCAAACCCCGCGCTACCCCCCGTTCTCCGCCCGATACCCCCGCACATGCTCCACCAGCGCCCGCAGCTTGGGCGCCAGGTTGTGGCGATTCGGATAGTAGAGATAGAAGCCGGGAAAGGGCGGCAGGTAATCTTCCAGCACCCGCTCCAGTTCGCCACGGTCCAGATAGGGCCTGAAGGTGTCCTCCATGCCAAAGGTGATGCCGCCGCCGGCCAGGGCGGTGCGTACCATCAGCAGCATGTCGTTGGTGGTGATCCGGGGTGCAACCGCCACATCGAAGGCGCGACCGTTCTCGCTGAATTCCCAGCGCCAGGGCGCCACCTCCGGTGCCGGGCGCCAGCCGATGCAGCGGTGGTCCGCCAGGTCACGCGGATGCCGAGGTCGGCCATGACGGGCGAAATAGCCTGGGGTCGCCACCGCCACTTCGCGCTGCGGTCCGGTCACCGGGATGGCGATCATGTCCTGCTCGATCACCTCGCCCAGCCGTACTCCGGCATCGAAACCACGGGCGACGATATCGAATTCCTCGTCGGTAACGGTGATGTCCAGGGTCACCTCCGGATAGGCCTCGACGAAGCCGGCCAGCAGTGGGCCATCGAGAAAGCGCTCGGCGATGGAGGTGACCGCGACCCGCAACAGGCCCCGCGGTGGTCCGGCGTGGCTAGCGTCTTCCAGGGCGCCCAGCAGACCGGCCAGGGGGCCTGCGACCTGCCGTTGCAAGCGTTCACCGGCCTCGGTCAGGCGCACGCTGCGGGTGGTGCGCTGCACCAGCGAACTGCCCAGTTCGTCTTCCAGACGGCGGATGGCCTGGCTGACCGCGGAGCGACTGACGCCCAGGCGATCAGCTGCCACCCGGAAATTCTCGGCCGTGGCCACCACGACGAAGACCTTGAGCAGATTCAGATCGGTGTGCATTGGTGAGTCTGGCTAACCATGGCAGTCAGGAGCGGGGGAATTATCACGACAATGAGCCTTCGCTAAGGTGGTGGCAAGCCTGGAAGGGCGCAGTGCTGGAAGGGCACGCAGCTGACCAGCAGGTCGTCCAGGCAATCCACCCCAATTCGAAAGGAACACCTCATGACTATCGACAAGGTCGTACTCATCACCGGCGCCTCCAGTGGCATAGGCGCGGGCATCGCGCGTGAACTGGGCGCGGCCGGCTGCAAGCTGCTGCTTGGCGCTCGCCGTATCGACAGGTTGGAGGCCCTGGCAGCCGAGATCAACGCCGCGGGTGGCGAAGCCACCTGCCGCCGGCTGGATGTCACCGACAGCGCCGACGTGGCCGCCTTCGCCGAGGCGGCTCGCGAGCGCTGGGGTCGGGTGGACGTCATCGTCAACAACGCCGGCATCATGCCGCTGTCGCCCCTGGCCTCGCTCAAGACCGAAGAGTGGATGCAGATGGTCGACGTCAACATCAAGGGCGTGCTCAACGGCATCGCCGCGGTGCTGCCGGAATTCACCGCGCGCGGCGCTGGCCACGTCATCAACCTGGGCTCCATCGGTGCCCTGTCGGTGGTGCCCACGGCAGCGGTCTACTGCGCCACCAAGCATGCGGTACGGGCGATCTCCGAAGGACTGCGGCAGGAGCGTGACGATCTGCGGGTCACCTGCATCCATCCGGGCGTGGTGGAAAGCGAGCTGGCCTCGACCATCACCGATCCGGCGGCGCGAGCGATGATGGATGGCTACCGCGCCATCGCTCTGCAACCCGACGCCATCGGCCGGGCTGTGCGCTACGCCATCGAGCAGCCGGACGACGTGGACGTCAACGAGATCGTCGTCCGCCCGACCTGCAGCGCCAACTAGACCGTTTCGGCCAGGGCTTCGAGAAAGCGCTCCAGCACCAGATTCGGCCGCCGACCCTTGCGGGTGACGGCGGCAAGGGTGGTGTCGAAGTGGAAGCGTTCGGGATCGAGGGCGCGCAACTGGCCCTGGGCCACCCAGGGCTGGGCGACGTGGTCGGGCAGGTAGCCGATGTAGCAGCCGGTGAGGATGAGAAAGGCCACGCCTTCGCGATCCGAGGCCCGCGCCGTGCAATTCAGCGCGGCATGGCGCTCGTGGCCGTCCTGGTTGAGCAGATGGTTGGGGCCTACCGCATCCTGGGTGGCCAGGGTGCTCTCGTCCAGCGCCGCGTCGGCCACCGCGAACAGCGGATGACTGCGGCTGCAATAGAGCAGCGCGCGCTCTTCGTAGAGCGGCAGGTAGTCGAGACCGGCCAGGGCATTGATCAGCGGCAGCACGCCCAGGTGCAGGTGGCCGTCGAGCACGCCGGTCTCGATCTCGCCGGGCAGGGTCATGCCGATGTTGACCACCACCCCCGGCGCAGCACGCTTGAGCGCCGCCAGGGCATGGGTGATGCGCATGTGCGGCTGGGTCACCAGGTTGTTGATGATGCCCAGGTTCAGCTCGCCACGCAGGTGCTGGTGCAGCTGGTTGACCTCGCTGCGAAAGCCTTCCAGGGCGGCGAACAGCGACTGGCTGGCCTTGAGCACCTCGCGGCCTTCGTCGGTCAGCGAGAAGCCGGCGCGACCGCGCTGGCAGAGGCGCATGCCCAGGCGCTTTTCCAGGTCGTTCATGTGCAGGCTGATGGCCGAGCGGGTGATGCCCAGGCGACCTTCGGCGGCGGTGAAGCTGCCGCATTCCACCACCGTCTTGAACAGCCGCAGCAGTCGGATCTCGAAATCGCCGACTTGGGCGAGCAGGGCCTTGCGCGTCGTCTTCATGGCTGCCACCGCAAATGCGGGACAGCATAAGGCGCCGCTTGGTACGGCGCCAGCGACTGGCTTCAGGCGCCGATCAACACCCGGCTGCGCTGCTGGCTGACCTGCTTGACCAGCCAGACCGCGGCGATGCAGCAGAGCAAGGTGATCAGCGTCAGGCACAGGCGAGTGCCCAGATACTGGGCGAAGTTCTGCTCACCCAGCAGGCGGCCGAGCACCCGATAGGCGCCGGCGAGATAGCCGTGCAGAAAATAGATGGCGAAGCTGTAGGCACCGAGCAGGGCCATACCCTTGGCCAGGCGGCCGTCCGTACGTCCCGTGGTCTTGACCTGCTGGCTGAAAACGGCGAAGAGCAACAGGCACAGCGCCAGTTTCTGCAGGCCATAGAAGGCACTGTCGAGTACCGCTGCACCGCTCAGCAGCACCAGGGCCGCCAGCAGCCAGTAGCGCGCCTGAGGGCGCTGCAGGCGTTCGCGCTGTTCGCAGGCCAGCATGCCGCAGAGGTAGATCGGCAGGAAATGCAGGGCGGCCAGCAGCGGATCGGCATCATTGGCCGGGCGGTCGGACACCAGGAAATAGAGCAGGCCGACCATGGTCGCCGCCGGCAACAGGCCACGCTGGACGATCCACTCCAGGACCGGCGCGAGCAGGAAGATCAGCGTCAGTGCCGGGATGAACCACAGCGGGCCCAGGTGGGCGCCAGTGGCCAGCAGCAGGGCGGTCTGGGCGAAGGGCGGCCAGTCATGGAAGGCGTTCATGTCGATCCACTCGTGCTCCTGCTTGAGCCCGGAAACATAGAGCAGCACGGCAGGAATCGAGATCAGCAGGTAGGGCAGGATGACGTTCTGCAGCTTCTTGCCCAGATAGACCTGGTAGCTGTATTTGCCGAGGTTGTAGCGAAAGAAGAAACCGGAGAGGGCGACGAAGATGCAGGTGGTTTCCAGCGATAGCAGATTCAATGCGATCTGCTGGTGCTCGGTGGTCTGGTAGCTGCCCACGGTCATATGGTGGAAAACGATGAGGACGGCCGCCAGGCCGCGGATCCAGTTGAGCTGAATCAGCATGGAGAGGTTTCCTTGAGGAATAGGTAAACCACGCGCTCTGCCTCAGAGGAGGGGCACGGGTTAGCGAAAGCGGACAGTGGGGTACGCGGCAGAGACGGCGGACAGGCTACCGCGCCCGGCAGGACTACGCGCCGGGAAAAGAGGTGAGGCGAGGAGGCCTCGGCGCCACGGGACTACGGTGGCAGGCGGCCAGCTTAAATTGTTTCAGGCAAGTCACTGATTACTAATCAATTTTCTTGGTTTCAAGATGTTTCGGCGGTGTAGAGTTGGCACGGATGATCGCCTCTGGAAAGGGGGTTTCATCCATTCCAGTATCCGATCAATGAGAGACGTTTTCCCCTGCAAGCAAGTCTCGATTGGTTGAGCACTCTCGCCAATAAGGTGAGTTTCAAGATATCCAAGCGTGAGAAAAAAACCCTTTAACTCACGCAAAACCGGGCGCACTCTGCAGACTTGACTTCACCGCCCGAGACCCCGTCATGAACCAGCCGCTGACCGTTTCCCCTCCTGTCGCCGCCCAGCTCAATCTGCGCGCCCACTGGATGCCCTTCACCGCCAATCGCGCCTTCCAGAAGGATCCGCGCATCGTGGTGGCCGCCGAGGGCAGTTGGCTGACGGACGACCAAGGCCGACGCATCTATGACAGTCTCTCGGGGCTCTGGACCTGTGGCGCCGGTCACTCGCGCAAGGAGATCCAGGAGGCCGTGGCACGGCAGCTGGGCACCCTCGACTATTCGCCGGGCTTCCAGTACGGCCACCCGCTGTCCTTCCAGCTGGCGGAAAAGATGACCGAGCTGACCCCGGCCGGTCTGGATCATGTCTTCTTTACCGGCTCGGGTTCCGAGAGCGCCGACACCTCGGTCAAGCTGGCGCGGGCCTACTGGCGCATCAAGGGCCAGCCGGCCAAGACCAAGCTGATCGGCCGGGCCCGCGGCTATCACGGCGTCAACATCGCCGGCACCAGCCTGGGTGGCATCGGCGGCAACCGGAAGCTGTATGGCTCCTTCATGGACGTCGACCACCTGCCGCACACCCTGCAGCCCGGCATGGCCTTCACCAGGGGCATGGCCGAGACCGGCGGCGTCGAGCTGGCCAACGAACTGCTCAAGCTGATCGAGCTGCACGATGCCTCCAACATCGCCGCCGTCATCGTCGAGCCCATGTCCGGTTCGGCCGGGGTGATCGTGCCGCCGGTGGGCTATCTGCAGCGCCTGCGCGAGATCTGCACCCAGCACGACATCCTGCTGATCTTCGACGAGGTCATCACCGCCTTTGGTCGCATGGGCCGCCACACCGGCGCCGAATTCTTCGGCGTGACGCCGGACCTCATGAACGTGGCCAAGCAGGTCACCAACGGCGCCGTGCCCCTGGGCGCTGTGATCGCCAGCAGCGCCATCTACGATACCTTCATGAACCAGGCCACGCCGGAGCACATGGTGGAATTCCCCCATGGCTACACCTACTCGGCCCATCCGGTGGCCTGCGCCGCCGGCCTGGCCGCGCTGGAGCTGATGGAGCGGGAGAACCTGGTGCAACAGGCGGCCGAGCTGGCGCCCAAGTTCGAAGCCTCCCTACATGGCCTCAAGGGCGCCAAGCACGTGGTGGACATTCGCAGCTGCGGCCTGGCTGGTGCCCTGCAACTCGCCCCGCGCGACGGCGATGCGGTGATCCGCCCGTTCGAGGCCGGCATCGCCCTGTGGAAGGCCGGCTTCTATGTCCGCTTCGGTGGCGACACCCTGCAATTCGGACCCACCTTCAACGCCAAGATCGAGGACCTGGACCGCGTCTTCGCCGCCGTCGGTGATGTCCTGAACCGCATCGACTGATCCCCTTCCCGGCGCTTCCCACAGGAGGCGCCCACCTCTTGTACAAGGAGTCCCTCATGAGCCTCAAGCATCTCATCGGCGGCCAACTGGTCGACGGCGGCAGCCGCCGCGCACCGGTCTACAACCCCTCCACCGGCGCGGTGATCCGCGAAGTGCCCCTGGCCGATGCCGCTACCCTGCAACAGGCCATCGATGCCGCCCAGGCCGCCTTTCCGGCCTGGCGCAACACCCCGCCGGCCAAGCGTGCCCAAGTGCTGTTCCGCTTCAAGCAACTGCTGGAAAGCAACGAAGAGCGCCTGGTGCAGCTGATCAGCGAAGAGCACGGCAAGACCCTGGAGGACGCCGCCGGCGAATTGCGCCGTGGCATCGAGAACGTCGAATACGCCACCGCCGCACCCGAATTGCTAAAGGGCGAATACAACCGCAATGCCGGTCCGAGCATCGACACCTGGTCCGACTTCCAGCCGCTAGGCGTGGTGGCCGGCATCACCCCCTTCAACTTCCCGGCCATGGTGCCGCTGTGGATGTATCCGCTGGCCATCGCCTGCGGCAACACCTTCATCCTGAAGCCCAGCGAGCGCGATCCCAGCTCCACCCTGGCCATCGCCCAGCTGTTCGAGGAAGCCGGTCTGCCCAAGGGCGTGCTCAATGTGGTGCATGGCGACAAGGAAGCCGTGGACGGTCTGATCGACGCCCCCGAGGTCAAGGCGCTGAGCTTTGTCGGTTCCACCCCCATCGCCGAATACATCTATGCCCGCGGCACCGCCAAGGGCAAGCGCGTCCAGGCGCTGGGCGGCGCCAAGAACCACGCGGTGGTGATGCCGGACGCCGACCTCGGCAACACCGTCAATGCGCTGATGGGCGCCGCCTACGGCTCCTGCGGCGAACGCTGCATGGCCATCTCGGTGGCGGTCTGCGTCGGTGACCAGGTCGCCGATGCCCTGATCGCCCGGCTGGTGCCGGAGATCGAAAAGCTCAAGGTCGGCCCGGGCACCCAGTGCGGCCTGGACATGGGTCCGCTGGTCACCGGCGCGCACCTGGACAAGGTCACCGGCTACGTCGTCGACGGCGTCGCCGCAGGCGCCAAGCTGGTGGTGGACGGCCGCAGCCTCAAGGTCGCCGACCATGAGGAAGGCTTCTTCCTCGGCGGCTGCCTGTTCGATCAGGTCACCCCGGAGATGCGCATCTACAGGGAAGAGATCTTTGGCCCGGTGCTCTGCGTGGTGCGGGTCAAGAGCCTTGAGGAGGGCATCGCCCTGATCAACGCCCATGAATACGGCAACGGCACCTGCATCTTCACCCGCGACGGCGAAGCGGCACGGCTGTTCGCCGATCAGATCGAAGTGGGCATGGTCGGCATCAACGTGCCCCTGCCGGTGCCGGTGGCCTACCACAGCTTTGGCGGCTGGAAACGCTCGCTGTTCGGCGACCTCCATGCCTACGGCCCCGACGGCGTGCGCTTCTACACCCGGCGCAAGACCATCACCCAGCGCTGGCCGCAGCGCGAGGCCCAGGAGGCTTCGCAATTTGCCTTCCCCAGCAACGGCTGAGCCTGTTCAAAGGCTGCTACGCGTCGGCCAAACGGCGTTGAAAATGGCCTGGGTCGCCAGCCCCGCCTGGGCGGCCCCGTCGTAATGCTCATTTACTACTTGTAAACCCGAGCGCGGGTCCGATCCGCTTCCTCAGCCATTTTCGCGGGGCCGCCTAGGCCTTGTTTGTCGCTAGCTCGCGAGCCGTTGAATAGGCTCGAAAAGGTCCATTCCTTGGCCTGCCGCACAGCAGGCCGGCCAAGGAAGGCTTTACCCTTCGGCTGCCCCCAGCCGCCGAAGTCCCCATGTCTGCCACCCCCTTCACAGCCGTCGCCCGTCTCGGGTGTGTGATTGGCCTCCTGCTCGCCAGCCTGACCGGCTGCACCAGCCAGTCCGCCCAGGACATTGCCCGGCAATTCGGCAAGACCCGCCCCAGCGAATTCCTGCAGACCAGCTCCGACCGCATGGCTACCCTCGCCATGCAGGCCAATCTGCAGAGTCTCTACCGGCTGATGAACAAGCTCTACCTGCGCAATCCGGCCGAATGGAAGAAGACCGGCCTGCCCGATGCCGCCAGCGCCGAGCGGGAGATCCGCACGGCCATCGAGCAGCGACGCAGCCTGCCGGCACTGGGCGGACGCAAGGACGTGGCGGCCCTGAGCTACGTGCTGGGTGACGATTACCAGGGTGACCGCGTCGGTGCTTACATCTATGCCATCGGCAGCATGATCATCGCTGCCCACGGCAATCGCACCGAGTTCTACATCACCGATGTGGTGAATGCGCGCTTCGTCAACAATGCCGCCCGTAACATCGAGAAGGCCACCTGGCTGCTCGGCCAGCGCAAGAACGCCGAGGGCGAACCGCTGCTGTTCGCCAACGAGATCTCGGAGGAGGGCAGCAACCTCAGCTTCGCCACCGAGTTCGGCAAGATCGTCGCCCGGCTGGACCTGCTTGCCCAGTTGCTGGACGAGCGCTATCGGCGCATCGGCGTCAACTACGCCCAGAGTCTGCTGTTCATCAATTTCCTGCCGGTGCAGTAGCGCCTTCGACCGGGCGTCCCTTAGAGTCGAGCGACCTCGACAACCATAACAAGGGGTTCTCTTATGGTCGCTGTCTTGCGCATCGCCCTCATCGGCGCCGGCAACATGGGCCGCCAGCACCTGCATCATCTTCAATCCGTGCCGAGCGCCCGGCTGTGCGCCCTGGCCGATCCCGATCCGAGGGCGGCCGAACTCGCCGCGCAGTGGGCCGTGCCGCATTTCCGCGATCATCGGCAGCTGCTGGAAAGCGTGCGCCCGGAAGCGGTGATCGTTGCCAATCCCAATGCCCTGCATGTGGCCACCGCCCTGGATTGTCTGAATCTGGGCATCCCGCTGCTGCTGGAGAAGCCCGTGGGGACCACGTCAGCAGAGGTGGCTCAGCTGCTGCACGCCCAGCGCGACCAGCGCGTGCCACTGCTGGTCGGGCATCATCGTCGCCACAATCCGCTGATCGCCAGGGCTCATGAACTGTTGCGCCAGGGCGCGCTTGGCCGCCTGGTCACCGTCACCGCGCTGTGGCAACTGCAGAAGCCTGAGAGCTATTTCGAGAGCGCCTGGCGCCGCGAAGCGGGGGCCGGGATGCTGCTTACCAATCTGATCCACGACCTCGACCTGCTGCGTCATCTCTGCGGTGAGGTGCGCCAGGTCCAGGCCTTCGCCGACAACGCCCTGCGCGGCTACGCCAATGCCGACAGCGCCGTGATCAATCTGCAATTCGAGAGCGGCGCCCTGGGCTGTCTCATCGCCAGTGACGGCGCCGTCGCGCCCTGGAGCTGGGAGCTCACCAGTGGCGAGAATCCGGTCTATCCCCACCAGCCTGACCAGTCCTGCTACCTCTTCGCCGGCACCGAAGGCGCCCTGAGCGTGCCGCAGCTGCGCCTCTGGCGCTATGCCGAGCCGGGCGCCGGCTGGTACCAGCCGCTTGCGACAGAGGTGCGGGCAACGGTCCCGGACGAGGCCTTGCGGCTGCAGCTGGAGCACTTCGTGCGGGTCGCGCGGGGAGAGGAGGCTCCCCTGGTCAGCGCCGAGGATGCCGCCCGTACTCTGGCGCTGGTGGCCGCCGTGGAGCGTGCCGCCGCCAGCGGCACGGCACAGCACCCGGCAGCGCCCTTGCCAGACTAGCGGTCATTACAGCGGCTTGGTCAGTTCCTTGGCGCGGTCATAGGCCTTGGAGAAGCCCTTGAGCGACAGGCTTTCGCTGGCGGTCTCGCCGTTGGCGACCGGGGTGGTCACGGTCAGGCGCCCACCGCGCTGCAGCTGCTTGAAGACGTCACCGACGAATTCCACCGGCACCACGCAGCCCTGGGGGATGCAGGTATGGAAGGGCCGATTCTCCAGGCTGCGCTTGTCGATCTGCAGCGAGATCGGCTTGGTCACCGCCACGCCGAAGGGCAGCACCAGGATGCCGTCCACGCCTTCGCGATTGGGGCGCAGCTCGGTGACCAGCATGCGCTGGCCCTTGGCGCTGTCCTTCTGCTGGGTGATGGCGCACAGCTGCACGGAACGGTCCGCATTACGGGCGATGCGGCAGATCACCTGCCAGTCGCCATACTTCTCCGTGACCGACGGCTGGGGTTCCTGGGCGTTGGCAGGCGCCGACTGGGCGAAGGCCTGGCCGGCGAGCAGCAGGGGCGCGAGGAACAGGGCCGGGCGGAGAAAGCGATAAGACATGGAGAGTCCTTGGCAGAAGGAAAAGAGCTTCAAGGGTAGGCCATCGCTCCGCCAGGGAACACCCCGGCACGACGATCAGACCTTTTTGACGAACTCGGATTTGAGCTTCATCGCACCTATGCCCTCGATCTTGCAGTCGATGTCGTGATCGCCATCGACCAGGCGGATGTTCTTGACCTTGGTGCCGACCTTGACCACCAGGGACGAGCCCTTGACCTTGAGATCCTTGATCACGCTGACGGTGTCGCCGTCCTGCAGGGTATTGCCGACCGCATCGCGGATCACCTTGGCTTCATCCGTGGCGCCGGTGTCACCGGGCGTCCATTCGTGGGCGCACTCCGGACAGATCAGCTGAGCGCCGTCGGCGTAGGTGTATTCGGAAGCACAGAGGGGGCAGGGCGGCAGAGCGGTCATGGCGAAGGACACCTGGCTGGAAAAGCCGCGCATTGTATAGGGTTTTAGCCGCACCCGGGTGTCTGAGGCCGTTGCACTAGGCGGCCAGCTGCACCTCGACCACGGTGCCATTGTCGTTGCGATAGCGGGCTTCGCCGCCGAGCTGTTCGGCCAGGCTGTTGATGATCTTGAAGCCCAGGCGTTGGCTGGTGCGCGGATTGAACTGCTGTGGCATGCCCCGACCGTTGTCGGCGATGCGCAACAGCAGTCGCTGATCGTCGTCGCGTTGCAGGCTGATGCTGATCAGTCCGCGCTGGCTGGCGTCGAAGGCGTGCTTGAGGGAGTTGGTCACCACCTCGGCCACCAGCATCGACAGGGTGGTCAGGCGGGGAAGGTCGAAATTCAGCGGCTCGGCAGTGATGGCGCAGGAGACGTTGGCCTGTCCCGCGGCGGCCAGCAGGTCATTGGTCAGCAGCTGCAGGTGATGGGCCACTGGCTGCGCGGCGTCAGCCGGATCGTGCAGTCGCCGGTGGATACGCGAAATGCTCTCCAGTCGCGAACGCGCCTCTTCCAGGGCCTGGGACGCCTGGCTGTCGCCGGGCAACTTGAGTTGCTGCAGCATGAGCAACGAGGCGATGAACTGGATGTTGTTGGCGACCCGGTGCTGCAACTCCTGGAACATCGTCGTCTGGACGTCGTAGAGGTCGTGGATCACCTGCTGCTCGGCGCGCAGTCGGGCGCTTGCTCTATGCATGTAGTGGATCAGGGCGATGTCCACACCGACGATGACCACGTAGAAGGCCAGGGCCAGAAAGCCCTGGGCGCCGACATCGAAGGTCCAGCCCGGAGGAATGAAGAAGTACCAGGCGGCCAACCCGGACAGCACGGCGCACAGGGTGCCGGCGCGGCTGCCGCAGAAGAAGGTGGTCAGGATGACGGCGGGAAAGAAGGTGAGGTAGGGAAAGCCCTGCAGCAGGACGTCCACCAGGGCGAAGCGTGCCGCCAGGGCCAGGGCGAACGCCAGCAGCGCGAGGCCGTAGGCCAGTACCGGGCGAGCGCGGATCCTGCTGCTGAGATCGCTGATCCAATGACGACGAGACGACGGATCCAAGGCTCTAACCTGTGGGGTAGACAACGGCGGCGCAAGCTTAACGCATAGCGGTCTCGCTTAGGGGGATGAGCGCACCAAAGGTGGCTTTGCCCGGTCCGACGGCGGCAGCCTGTACAAGAGTTGGACCGCCTCGGCCGTTTCCCCCGCTCGTTAATCGGTCAGGTATGTTTCTTGTACAACAGTGCCCTTGGTCGTACAGCTCAGGACGCTAGTGGATTGCTATGGTCAAACGATTGCAACCTTTCAATCACAGGATCCGCTCATGAATCGCCAGCGTGTGCTAGTCGCCGAGGATGAGCCTGTTCTGCGCGAGCTGTTGCAGGAACTCTTCGAAGGCTGGGGTTATCAGGTGTATGCCTTTGGCAGCGCGGATGCCGCCTGTGCCTTCTTGCAGGAAGCGCAGCCCAAGTTGGATCTGCTCTTTACCGATGTGCGGATGCCAGGCCTTCTAAGTGGTGTGGATCTGGCACTCCAGGCGCGTGGCCGTCAGGCCCACCTGCCCATCGTCATCACCTCGGGCTATTGCGACGACAACCCTGCTCGCGCGGCGCGGGCGACCTTTCTGCCCAAACCCTGGGATCTGGAGGCGTTGCACCGCAGTTGCCCAGCGCCCGGTGCTCAAATGAATCCTGTCTAAGCACTCGACAGCTGTGGCGCTGACCAAATCGCGCCCATGAAAAAGCCCGTAGCGGTCGCCCGCTACGGGCTTTTTCAGATTTTGGCTCCGCGACCTGGACTCGAACCAGGGACCCAATGATTAACAGTCATTTGCTCTACCGACTGAGCTATCGCGGAACAACGGGGCGTATCTTACTGATAGATAACGGGAAGTCAAGCCTCGGTGGCACCAGAAAAACGGGCCGCCGAACGCTCGTCGTCAGCCCTGCAATACCGCGGCGATGGCCTGGATGGTGGGCGGCAGATTGCGCTCGTTCAACGCGGCCACACAGATGCGTCCGGTACTGACCGCATAGATGCCGAATTCGCTCTTCAGCCGCTCGACCTGCTCGGCGGTGAGGCCGGAGTAGGAGAACATGCCGCGCTGGGCGTTGACGAAGGCGAAGTCGCGGGTAGCGCCAGCCGCGGCCAAGCCTTCCACCAGGGCGTTGCGCATGGTGCGAATGCGCTGGCGCATTTCCCCCAGCTCGGCTTCCCACAGGGCGCGCAGCTCGGGATTGCTCAGCACGCTGGCGACGATGGTGGCGCCATGGGTCGGCGGGTTGGAGTAGTTGGTGCGAATGACCCGTTTGATCTGGGACAGCACCCGGGCGCTTTCCTCGCGGCTTTCGCTGACCAGGGTCAAGGCGCCGACCCGCTCGCCGTACAGGGAGAAGGACTTGGAGAAGGAGCTGGAGACCAGGAAGGTCAGACCGGAATCGGCGAACAGGCGTACGGCCTGGGCGTCTTCCTCGATGCCGTCGCCAAAGCCCTGGTAGGCGATGTCGAGGAAGGGCACCAGGTTGCGAGCCTTGACCACGTCCAGCACCGCTTGCCAATCGGCCGGTTGCAGATCCACGCCGGTGGGGTTGTGGCAGCAGGCGTGCAGCACTACCACTGAGCGCTCCGGCAATGCCTGGAGGTCGGCCAGGAAACCGGCGCGGTTCAGGCCATTGCTGGCGGCGTCGTAGTAGCGATAGTTCTGCACGGGAAAACCGGCGCCCTCGAACAGCGCGCGGTGGTTTTCCCAGCTCGGGTCACTGATGGCGACCACGGCATCCGGCAGCAGCCGCTTGAGGAAGTCGGCACCGATCTTCAAGGCGCCGGTGCCGCCGACGGCCTGGACGGTGATGGCGCGACCTTCGCGCACCAGGCTCGACTCGGCGCCGAACAGCAGGTGCTGCACGGCCTGGTCGTAGGCGGCGATGCCCTCGATGGGCAGGTAGCCACGCGGCGCCTGAGCGGCCACGCGCTGGCGCTCGGCCTCGGCCACGGCGCGCAGCAGCGGAATGCGGCCCTGCTCGTCGTAGTAGACCCCCACGCCCAGATTGACCTTGTGCGGACGGGCGTCGGCGTTATAGGCCTCGTTCAGGCCAAGGATGGGGTCGCGGGGTGCCATTTCGACGGCGGAGAACAAACTCATGGGGCAGGGGCTCGAATGAGGGGTGAAGGGAAGGGCGGAACGCTTAGGAACCAGGAGTATAGCCCCCTGCAGGCACCATCGCGACCCGACCTCGGTAGGAGATTTCCTGACGTGCGGCGCTGCGGGCGGATTGCAAAGGGGCGCATGCGACCTCATCTAGGGGCTTCCAGCTTTTTCCTCGCCCACACCGCCCTGGCCTTGCGTCAGCGCGGTGGTGTCCGTGCATTTCCGCGCTACTGAGGCAGCCATGTCCGCATTCCAGCTCTCCACCCGCTACACCCCGGCCGGCGACCAGCCCGAAGCCATTCGCCAGATGGTGGAAGGCCTGGAGGCGGGCCTGTCGCATCAGACCCTGCTCGGCGTGACCGGCTCGGGCAAGACCTTCAGCATCGCCAACGTCATCGCCCAGGTGCAGCGCCCGACCATGGTGCTGGCGCCGAACAAGACCCTGGCCGCCCAGCTCTATGGCGAATTCAAGGCCTTCTTCCCGAACAACTCGGTGGAGTACTTCGTCTCCTACTACGACTACTACCAGCCGGAAGCCTATGTGCCCTCGTCGGACACCTTCATCGAGAAGGACTCGTCCATCAACGATCACATCGAGCAGATGCGCCTGTCCGCCACCAAGGCCTTGCTGGAGCGCAAGGACGCCATCATCGTCGCCTCGGTATCCTCCATCTACGGCCTGGGCAGTCCCGAGGCCTACCTGAAGATGGTCTTGCACCTGGATCGCGGCGACCGCATCGACCAGCGCACCATCCTGCGCCGGCTGGCCGAGTTGCAGTACAGCCGCAACGACATGGAATTCGCCCGCGCCACCTTCCGGGTACGCGGCGACGTCATCGACATCTTCCCCGCGGAATCCGATCTGGAAGCGGTGCGCATCGAGCTGTTCGACGACGAGGTGGAGAGTCTGTCGGCCTTCGATCCGCTGACCGGCGAAGTGATCCGCAAGTTGCCGCGCTTCACCTTCTATCCCAAGACCCACTACGCCACGCCGCGCGAAACCCTGCTGGGCGCCATCGAGAACATCAAGCTGGAGCTCGCCGACCGCCTCGAATGGCTGCGCAGCCAGAATCGTCTGCTCGAAGCCCAGCGGCTGGAGCAGCGCACTCGCTTCGACCTGGAGATGATCCTCGAACTGGGCTATTGCAACGGCATCGAGAACTACAGCCGCTACCTGTCTGGGCGTGGTCCGGGCGAGCCGCCCCCCACCCTCTATGACTATCTGCCGAGCAATGCCCTGCTGGTAATCGACGAATCCCACGTCACCGTTCCGCAGATCGGCGCCATGTTCAAGGGCGACCGCTCGCGCAAGGAAACCCTGGTGGAATACGGCTTCCGCCTGCCCTCGGCGCTGGACAACCGGCCGCTCAAGTTCGAGGAGTGGGAAGCCGGTGCGCCCCAGACCATCTTCGTCTCGGCGACCCCGGGTCCCTATGAGGAAGAACACGCCGGCCGCGTGGTCGAGCAGGTGGTGCGACCTACCGGCCTGGTCGACCCCATCATCGAGATCCGCCCGGCCACCACCCAGGTGGACGATCTGCTCTCCGAGATCCGCCTGCGCGTGGCCCAGGAGGAGCGGGTGCTTTGTACCACCCTGACCAAGCGCATGGCCGAGGACCTCACCGACTACCTGGCCGACCACGACGTACGGGTGCGCTACCTGCACTCGGACATCGACACCGTGGAGCGGGTGGAGATCATCCGCGACCTGCGCCTGGGCACCTTCGACGTCCTGGTGGGCATCAACCTCTTGCGCGAAGGCCTGGACATGCCCGAGGTCTCCCTGGTGGCGGTGCTCGACGCCGACAAGGAAGGCTTCCTGCGTTCCGAGCGCTCGCTGATCCAGACCATTGGCCGGGCGGCACGTAACCTCAACGGCAAGGCCATCCTCTATGCTGACAACATGACCGGCTCCATGCAGCGGGCCATCGACGAGACCGAACGCCGGCGCAACAAGCAGCTAGCCTTCAACGAAGAGCACGGCATCGTGCCCCAGGGCATCAAGAAGGACATTCGCGACATCATGGAAGGCGCCGCGGCCCCGGGTGCCAAGGGCAAGCGGCGCGTGGCCAAGGCCGCCGAGGATCAGGGTGAGTACGCCGCCGAACTGCGCTCGCCGAGCGAGATCGGCAAGCGCATCCGTCAGCTCGAAGAAAAGATGCTGCAACTGGCGCGCGACCTGCAGTTCGAGTCCGCTGCCCAGCTGCGTGACGAGATCCAGGCGCTGCGCGAGCGCCTGGTCCAGGTGTAAGCCTGCTCCAACTGGCAGCGCCGACCCCGGCGCTGCTACCATTCTGCCTTTGTCCCTTCGCGTTTTTCGAGAAAGCCGATGACTACCGTTCGCACGCGCATCGCGCCGTCGCCCACCGGCGACCCGCATGTCGGTACCGCCTATATCGCCCTGTTCAACCTCTGCTTCGCCCGTCAGCACGGGGGGCAGTTCATTCTGCGCATCGAGGATACCGACCAGGTCCGTTCGACCCGCGAATCCGAACAGCAGATCTACGACGCCTTGCGCTGGCTGGGCATCGAGTGGGACGAGGGCCCGGACGTCGGTGGCCCCCATGGCCCCTATCGGCAGAGCGAACGCGGCGAGATCTACTGGAAGTACGCCCATGAACTGGTGGAGAAGGGCCATGCCTTCTACTGCTTCGCCACGCCCGAAGAACTCGACCAGATGCGTGCCGAGCAGCAGGCGCGCGGCGAGACCCCGCGCTACGACGGTCGCGGCCTGCGCCTGAGCCAGGACGAGGTGCAACAGCGCCTGGATGCCGGCCAGCCCTATGTGATCCGCATGAAGGTGCCGGAGGAGGGCGTCTGCGTCGTCCCCGACCTGCTGCGCGGTGATGTCGAGATCCCCTGGGATCGCATGGACATGCAGGTGCTGATGAAGGCCGACGGCCTGCCCACCTATTTCCTGGCCAACGTGGTCGACGACCACCTGATGGGCATCACCCACGTCCTGCGCGGCGAGGAGTGGCTGCCCTCGGCGCCCAAGCTGATCAAGCTCTACGAGTACTTCGGCTGGGAACAGCCCCAACTCTGCTACATGCCGCTGCTGCGCAATCCGGACAAGAGCAAGCTTTCCAAGCGCAAGAATCCCACTTCTGTGACCTTCTACCAGCGCATGGGCTACCTGCCCGAGGCCATGCTCAACTACCTCGGCCGCATGGGCTGGTCCATGCCCGACGAGCGCGAGAAATTCACCCTGGACGAGATGGTCGAGCATTTCGACCTCCAGCGCGTGTCCCTGGGCGGTCCGATCTTTGACGTCGAGAAGCTCTCCTGGCTCAACGGCCAGTGGCTGCGCGAGCTGAGCCCCGAGCGCTTCGCCGCCGAGGTGCAGCAATGGGCGCTCAATCCCGAGTACCTGCTCAAGATCGCCCCCCTGGTGCAGCAGCGCGTCGAGACCTTCAGCCAGATCGCCCCACTGGCCGGCTTCTTCTTCAGTGGCGCCCTAAAACTGGATCCGGCGCTGTTCCAGCACAAGAAGCTGTCCGCCGACCAGGTCCGCCTGGTCATGCAGCTGCTGCTGTGGAAGCTCGAAGCCCTGCGCCAGTGGGACAAGGAGCGCATCACCGCGGTGATCCAGGCCGTCGCCGAGCACCAGCAGCTCAAGCTGCGCGACGTCATGCCGCTGCTGTTCGCCGCCATCACCGGCCAGGCCAGTTCGGTCTCGGTGCTGGATGCCATGGAAATCCTCGGGCCGGACCTCACCCGCTTCCGCCTGCGCCAGGCGGTCGAGTTGCTGGGTGCGCCTTCCAAGAAGGAAACCAAGGAGTGGGAGAAGCTGCTGGCCGAACTCGGCTAACCGGCTTCCGGCCGACCCGCCCTGGGGTCGGCCTCTCGCTTGCGCCAGGACGGACCCATGACCTCCCAGCGGCACACTGTGCCGGAACACGTGCTGGCCTTGCTCAACGCGACGCGGATGATCGCCCTGGCGGTCAATCTCCATCGCCAGGCCGGATTGCCGACCGGCGCGCGATCCTCGATCTGACCCTGACGATCAACCCGTGACCGGGTCGTTACAGCGCCATCAGCGAGGGGCTTTCCGTCGCGCAGGCGCAACTTCGATTGGTCCGCGACCCGCCTTGGCTTTAAGATGGCGCCCATTTTCGGCGGCCCGACCGTCGTCATCGCAAGTTGAAGAGGTCTCCATGAGCTGCGATTTCCTGGCACAAGCCCTTCCCGGCGTACAGAAACTTTCGCCCTACGTGCCCGGCAAGCCCGTCGATGAACTGGCCCGCGAGCTGGGTATGGCGCCGGCCAGCATCGTCAAGCTCGCCAGCAACGAGAACCCCCTCGGGCCCAGCGCCAAGGCCCTCGACGCCATCCGCGCCGAACTGGCCGAGCTGACCCGCTATCCCGATGGCAACGCCTTCGACCTCAAGCAGGCCCTGAGCGAGCGTTTCGGCGTGGCCGCCACTGGCATCACCCTGGGCAACGGCTCCAACGACATCCTCGAACTGGTCGCCCGGGCCTACCTGGCACCCGGCTACAACGCCGTGTTCAGCGAGCATGCCTTCGCCGTCTATCCCCTGGTGACCCTGGCCATCGGTGCGGAAGGCCGTAGCGTCCTGGCCAAGGACTACGGGCATGACCTCGAGGCCATGCTCGCCGCCGTCGATGCCGACACCCGGGTGGTCTTCGTCGCCAACCCCAACAATCCCACCGGCACCTGGTTCGACAGCGAGGCCCTGGCGCGCTTCCTCGCCCGCGTACCCGAGCACGTCCTGGTGGTACTGGACGAGGCCTACATCGAATACGCCGAAGGTGATGAACTGCCGGACGGCCTGGCGTTCCTGGCCCAGTATCCCAACCTCATCGTCTCGCGGACCTTTTCCAAGGCCTATGGCCTGGCTGCCCTGCGCGTCGGCTATGCCTTCTCCTCGCCGACCGTGGCCGATGTCCTCAACCGGGTGCGCCAGCCGTTCAACGTCAACAGCCTGGCCCAGGCGGCGGCCTGTGCGGCTTTGGCCGATAGCGATTACCTGGCCCGCAGCCGCGCCCTCAACGATGCCGGCATGGCCCAGCTGGAAGCCGGTTTCCGCGATCTCGACCTCAAGTGGATCCCCTCCCGTGGCAATTTCATTGCCGTGGACCTGGGGCGCGAGGCCGCGCCGATCAACCAGGGGCTGCTGCAGGAGGGCGTCATCGTGCGGCCCGTCGCCGGCTATGGCATGCCCACCTTCCTGCGCGTCTCCATCGGCACCGAAGCGGAAAATGCTCGTTTCCTGGCGGCGCTGAGCAAGGTCCTGGGTCGTGGCTGAAGTGGCCACCCCCCTGATCGAACGTCTCGTCGTTGTCGGCCTGGGCCTGATCGGCGGCTCCTTCGCCAAGGGCGCCCGCGCCAGCGGCCTCTGCCGTGAGGTGGTCGGGGTCGACCGGGATCCGGAGACTCGCCGGCTGGCGGTCGAACTGGGCGTCGTCGACCGCTGCGTCGCCGAGCTGGCCGAGGCCTGCCCGGGTGCCGACGTCATCCAGCTCGCCGTACCGATTCTCGCCATGGAGCGGGTGCTGGCCGATCTTGCGGCCCTGCCACTGCAGGGCGCCATCCTCACCGACGTCGGCAGTGCCAAGGGCAATGTGGTACGCGCTGCGCGGCGGGCCTTCGCCGGCCAGTCGCTGCGCTTCGTGCCGGGTCATCCCATCGCCGGCTCCGAGCGCAGTGGCGTCACGGCGGCCAATGCGGCACTGTTCAATCGCCACAAGGTCATCCTGACGCCGCTGGAAGAAACCCTGCCGACCGATCTGGACAAGGTCGATCGGCTCTGGCGCGCCATAGGGGCCGATGTCGAGCACATGACCGTCGAGCACCACGACCAGGTTCTCGCCGCCACCAGCCATCTGCCCCATCTACTTGCCTTCAATCTGGTGGACTCCCTGGCCAAGCGCAGCGAGAACCGCGAAATCTTCCACTACGCTGCTGGTGGCTTTCGCGATTTCACCCGCATCGCCGGCAGCGATCCGACCATGTGGCACGACATCTTCATCGCCAACCGCGAAGCCGTGCTGCAGGCGCTGGACACCTATCGCACCGATCTCGACGAACTGCGCGGCGCCATCCAGGCCGGCGATGGTCAGTTCCTCATGGAGGTGCTGACCCATGCGCGCGGCGCGCGCGAATACTTCGGGCGCATCCTCGCCAGTCGTACCCAGGCTGGCGCCCAGGTCGCCGCCCATCATTCTCTTACGGAGGGGCACTCATGAGCAGTACCGCACCCGTCATCACCCTCGATGGTCCCGGCGGTTCGGGGAAAGGCACCCTCGCGGCGCTGGTCGCCCGGCAGCTCGGCTGGAATCTGCTGGATTCCGGCGCGCTCTATCGCCTGCTGGCCTTCGCTGCGCGCAACCATGGCGTGGACTACACCAACGAGGAGTCGCTCAAACTGCTGGCGGCCCATCTGGACGTCCAGTTCCTCGCCGGCCATGAACACGGCCAGCGCATCATTCTCGAAGGCGAGGACGTCACCGACGTCATCCGGACCGAGGAAGTCGGCGCCGGTGCCTCCCAGGTCGCCACCCTGCCGGCCGTGCGCGATGCCCTGCTGCAGCGCCAGCAGGCGTTCCGCGAAGCGCCCGGTCTGGTCGCCGACGGTCGCGACATGGGCACCGTGGTGTTCCCGGACGCCGAGCTGAAGATCTTTCTGACCGCCGGTGCCGAGGAACGGGCACAGAGGCGTTATCTTCAGTTGAAGCAGAAGGGCGAAAATGTTAGCTTGCCTGCCCTCCTGGAAGAGATCCGTGAGCGGGACGCCCGCGATAGTCAGCGTAGCGTTGCTCCGCTCAAGCCGGCCGACGATGCCGTCGAGCTGGATTCCACGCATCTCTCCATACAACAGGTATTGGAACGCATCCTGACCCTGGCCGCCGAACGCGACCTGGCGGGATGAAGGCCGAGACTCATCCGAGTCGTCGGTGAAAGCTGCCGGGAACCAGTCGCATCCCGGCAGCCGGATGGTAACCACTCACCCCGCATGGGCTGGTCATGCGGTAGCCGGATACATCGGGTATCCATACAACAGGTATGAACATGAGCGAAAGCTTCGCAGAACTCTTTGAAGAAAGTCTGAAATCCCTCGACATGCAGCCGGGCGCCATCATCGTCGGCACCGTGGTGTCGATCGATGGCGACTGGGTTGTGGTCGATACCGGCCTGAAATCCGAAGGCCTGGTTCCGCTCGAGCAGTTCTACAACGAACAAGGCGAGCTGACCATCAACGTGGGTGACGAAGTCCACGTAGCCCTGGATGCCGTCGAAGACGGTTTCGGCGAAACCAAAGTGTCTCGCGAAAAGGCCAAGCGCGCCGAGTCCTGGCTGGTCCTGGAAGCCGCGTTCAGCGCCGACGAAGTGGTCAAGGGTGTCATCAACGGCAAGGTCAAGGGCGGTTTCACCGTCGACGTCAGCGGCATCCGCGCGTTCCTGCCGGGCTCCCTGGTCGATGTCCGTCCGGTGCGTGACACCACTCACCTGGAAGGCAAGGAACTCGAGTTCAAGGTCATCAAGCTGGACCAGAAGCGCAACAACGTTGTCGTTTCCCGTCGTAGCGTCCTGGAAGCCGAGAACAGCGCCGAGCGTGAAGCTCTGCTGGAATCCCTGCAGGAAGGCCAGCAAGTCAAGGGTATCGTCAAGAACCTCACCGACTACGGTGCGTTCGTCGACCTGGGCGGCGTAGACGGCCTGCTGCACATCACCGACATGGCCTGGAAGCGTATCAAGCATCCGTCGGAAATCGTCAATGTCGGCGACGAGATCGACGTCAAGGTGCTGAAGTTCGACCGCGAGCGCAACCGCGTCTCCCTGGGTCTGAAGCAGCTGGGCGAAGATCCGTGGGTCGCCATCAAGGCCCGTTACCCGGAAGGCACCCGCGTTCAGGCGCGCGTCACCAACCTCACCGACTACGGCTGCTTCGCCGAGCTGGAAGAGGGCGTGGAAGGCCTGGTGCACGTGTCCGAAATGGATTGGACCAACAAGAACATCCACCCGTCCAAGGTCGTTCAGGTCGGCGACGAAGTGGAAGTCATGGTTCTGGATATCGACGAAGAGCGTCGTCGTATCTCCCTGGGCATCAAGCAGTGCCGCGCTAACCCGTGGGAAGAGTTCTCGGGTCAGTTCAACAAGGGCGACCGCATCTCCGGCACCATCAAGTCGATCACCGATTTCGGTATCTTCATTGGTCTGGAAGGCGGCATCGATGGCCTGGTACACCTGTCCGACATCTCCTGGAACGAAACCGGCGAAGAAGCCGTGCGTCGCTTCAAGAAGGGTGACGAGCTGGACACTGTGATCCTGTCCGTTGATCCGGAGCGCGAGCGCATCTCCCTGGGCATCAAGCAGCTGGAAGACGATCCGTTCTCCAACTACGCCTCCCTGAACGAGAAAGGCACCATCGTGCGCGGTACCGTCAAGGAAGTCGATGCCAAGGGCGCTGTCATCACCCTGGGCAACGAGATCGAAGGCGTCTTGAAGGCGTCCGAAATCAGCCGTGATCGCGTTGAAGACGCCCGTAACGTGCTGAAGGAAGGCGACGAAGTCGAAGCCAAGATCATCAGCATCGATCGCAAGAGCCGCGTGATCAGCCTCTCCGTCAAGTCCAAGGACGTCGACGACGAGAAGGAAGCCATGAGCTCCCTGCGTAGCAAGCAAGAGCCTGCTGCTGGCCCCACCACCATCGGCGACCTGATCAAGGCGCAGATGGAAAGCCAGAACTAAGTTCGAGCTTGAATAAAAGGCGGCCCTTCGGGGTCGCTTTTTTTTGTCTGGAAGAAAGCGGGCAGGGTGGTCACGACCCGTAAAAAGTTGTGGAGGCCAAAGCCGCCAGCTTGACTTTTCAAAAATCGGCCAGCGTGCTAAAAGTCCTTGAAGGTGATCTAGCCGCTTGATAACGAAGGAAAAATCCATGACCAAGTCGGAGTTGATCGAGCGCATCGTTTCCTATCAGGGGCAGCTGTCGTCCAGGGACGTCGAGCTGGCGATCAAGACCATGCTGGAGCAGATGGCCCAGGCGCTTTCCACCGGGGACCGTATCGAGATCCGAGGTTTCGGCAGCTTCTCTCTGCACTATCGGGCTCCGCGTACCGGGCGCAATCCCAAGACTGGCGAGTCGGTCTTGCTGGACGGCAAGTTCGTTCCGCACTTCAAGCCGGGTAAGGAGTTGAGGGACAGGGTCAACGAGCTGGAGCCATAAAGCCGTCGCTGGTTTCCCGCCTTTTCTTCGTCTCTCGCCAAAGTTTTGATTTTCCTGTCTTTTTTGCTTTCCTCAAAGCTGTCAAAAAAGCGTTATCGATAAGATCTTTATCGTTATTTTGACGTTTACAAAAAAAGTCAAGACGTTTTGATATTTTTGTAGACGGGTTCCGATTTTTGTATGAGACTTCCTTCACATAAGGTCTTGGGTGACCTCGTAGTCTACGCCGAGTGAGGAAGTTGTCATGCGCCACTATCTTTTCATCTGGATCGGTATCGCCGCCTGCTTCACCAGCATGCACTTCGGCCACCCTTTCCTGGCAGTAGCCGCTCTGGCCGGTAGCTGGATGGTTGCGCTGTTCCTGCAGCCCGCTCAGCGTGTCGAGAGCTTCTCGCGTCACTATGTCGCCCAGCCGGCCGCGCGCTTCCAGGCCGTTGAAGTCCAGACTTCCGCCAAGACCTTCTAAGGTTCTTAAGTTTTTTCGGCCCGCCGCGCTCAGGTTCGGCGGGCTTTTTTATGCCTGCGTTTTGCGTCGCTAGGCCCCTGCGGGGCAATGTCTTACCATAAGCGCCCTTTCCTGGCTGACTGCACGGCGCAACACCTTGATGGAACGCAAGATTCTGGTGACAGGGGCGGGGGGCTTCGTTGGCGCGGCCCTGGTCCGGCAACTACAGGCCAAGGGCTATTCGGTGGTCGCGGCGCAACGTCAGGTGGCAGCTGCCTCCGACGACGGCAAGGTCACTCCGGTGATTCGCGAGTTGTCCGCCGCTACCGATTGGTCCGCGCCTCTGACAGGGGTGGATACCGTCATCCACCTCGCCGCCCGCGTCCACCAATTGGGCGAGCAGCCCGGCGCAGCCAGCGAGGCGCGCTACGACGAGGTGAATCGGGCGGCAACTCTCAAGTTGGCCCGGGATGCCCAGGCTGCCGGCGTCCGTCGCTTCATCTTCGTCAGCAGCATCAAGGTCAATGGTGACTGGACCCTTCCCGGCAAGCCCTTTCGCGCTGACGATCTTCCCGCACCCACCGATGCCTACGCGCGTTCCAAGGCCGCTGCCGAACAGCAGCTGTTGGCGCTGATGGCCGAGACCGGGCTGGAAGTGGTCATCGTGCGTCCACCGCTGATCTACGGGCTTGGGGTAAAGGCCAATGTGGCCCGCCTGCTGGACACCCTGGCGCGGGGAGTGCCGCTTCCTTTGGGAGGCATTCGGCACAACAGGCGTAGCCTGCTCGCATTGGAAAATCTGCTCGACCTGTTGATCCTGTGCATCGCGGAGCCCAAGGCAGCAGGTGCCATCCTGCTGGTCAGCGACGATGACGATCTTTCCACCGCCGAGTTGCTCGAAGCCCTCGGTGAAGGCCTGGGCCGGAAACCCCGGCTGATCGCCGTTCCGTCTGCCTGGCTCGAATGGGGCGCCAGATTGCTGGGGCGGAGTGCGGTGGCGCAGCGTCTCTGTGGGTCGCTGCAGGTCGACATCCAGCCCACCAAGGCCTTGCTGGGCTGGCAGCCCCCGCTGTCGGCACGCGCCGCCTTGCGTGCGCTGGGCGCGCAACGGGTCGGTGCGGAGGGCCGGAAATGATGCTGCTCCTATTGCTCCTATTGCTCCTGGCCGGCGGCTGCAGCTGGCTAGGCACGGCGGCGCTCCGCCGCTATGCCCTGTCCGGTGGCCTGCTGGATGAACCCAATGCCCGCAGTTCGCACCAGGTTCCGACCCCGCGCGGTGGCGGTCTGGCAATCGTCGTGGTGTTCGTGCTCGGCTGTATCGTCCTGCAGTTGCTGGGACAGCTCGATGCGGCTTCTTCCGGGGTACTGATCGGTGCGGGATTGCTGGTGGCGGTGCTCGGCTTCGTCGACGATCATCGGCACGTGGGCGCCGGCTGGCGTCTGCTGGGTCACTTCCTGGCGGCGGTCGCTGTCCTGCTGTGGCTGGGCGGCTATGGCGCGCTTCCTGCGCAGCTGTCTGCTGTTCTGGGGCTGCCCGGCTGGCTGGTGATGACCCTTGGCGTCCTCTATCTGGTCTGGATGCTGAATCTCTACAACTTCATGGACGGCATCGATGGTATCGCCGGCGTCGAGGCGCTCGTCGTCTGTCTGGGCATGGCGCTGATCTATGCCGTGACCGGCCATGGCGCCTTGCTGGGCGCACCGCTGCTGCTGGCGGCGGCCGTGGGTGGCTTCCTATGCTGGAATTTTCCGCCCGCGCGCATCTTCATGGGCGATGTCGGCAGTGGTTTTCTCGGTCTGATCCTCGGCATGCTGTCGTTGCAGGCGGCACTGGCCGACCTGGCGCTATTCTGGGCCTGGCTGATCCTGCTCGGCGTCTTCGTGGTGGATGCGACCTGGACCCTGTTGCGGCGGCTGAGCCGGGGCAAGAAGCCCTACGAAGCCCACCGCACCCACGCCTACCAGTGGGCGTCGCGCCGGCACGGGGCCCATCGCCCGGTGACCCTGGCGGTGCTCGCCATCAACCTGTTCTGGTTGCTGCCTATCGCTTTGCTGGTGGGGCTGGGGCTTTTAAGTGCCATACTGGGGCTCTTGCTTGCCTATGGGCCTTTGCTTTGCCTGGCCCTTCGATACCATGCTGGGACCGATGAGGTAGCCATGGCTGCGCAGTCCACCGGATTCAGGGATTAGGGACACTGACATGTTGCGTGACCATCTGGTCAAGCTGAATCGGCGTACAAAACGAGTCATTCAGGTCGCGGTCGACCTGTTGCTGATCTGGCTCTCGCTCTGGTTGGCCTTCTATCTGCGCCTGGGTTCCGTGCAGATGATCGAGCCCTTCAGCGGGCATGCCTGGCTGTTCATCACTGCGCCGGCCATCGCCATTCCCCTGTTCATCCGCTTCGGCATGTACCGCGCGGTCATGCGCTACCTAGGCAACGACGCTCTGATCGCCATCGCCAAGGCGGTGACGTTGTCGACGCTGCTGCTATCGGTAGTCATTTACTGGTATCGCGATCTACCCGAGATCGTCCCGCGTTCGATGATCTTCAACTACTGGATCGTCAGCCTGATCCTAATCGGCGGCCTGCGTCTCGCGCTGCGCCAGTATTTCCTGGGCGACTGGTATCGCGCTATCACCGTGCCCTTCATCAAGCAGCCGGACGAGTTGCCCCGTGTCGCCATCTACGGCGCCGGCTCGGCGGGCAACCAACTGGTCGCGGCGCTGCGCATGGGCCGGGCCATGCGTCCGGTAGCTTTCATCGACGATGACAAGAGCATCGCCAATCGCATCATCGCCGGGCTCAAGGTCTACACTCCCAAACACATCCAGCAGATGATCGACGAGACGGGCGCCGAGGAGATCCTCTTGGCGATACCCTCCGCTACGCGTGCACGCCGGCGCGAAGTGCTTGGGCTGCTGGAACCCTATCCGCTGCACGTCAGAACCGTGCCGCGGATCAGCGACCTGGCCTGCGGCAAGGTGCAGGTAGACGATCTCCAGGAGGTCGACATCGCCGATTTGCTGGGTCGGGATCCCGTTACCCCCCGGCCCGAACTCTTCGCGCGCTGCATCACCGGTCAGGTGGTCATGGTGACCGGGGCAGGGGGCTCCATCGGCTCCGAGCTGTGCCGGCAGATCATCGGCCAGAAGCCGCGCACCCTGATCCTGCTCGACCATGCCGAATTCAATCTCTACAGCATCCACCGCGAGCTGGAGGCCTATATCCAGCGCGAAGCCCTGCCGGTCACCCTGGTGCCGGTGCTGGGTTCCATCCGCAACGCGCCGCTGCTCCTGCAGGTGATGCGACACTGGAAGGTCGCCACGCTTTACCACGCGGCCGCCTACAAGCACGTGCCCATGGTCGAGCACAACATCGCCGAGGGTTTCGGCAACAACGTGCTGGGTACCCTCAATGCCGCCCAGGCGGCCATCCAGGCCGGCGTGACCAGCTTCGTGCTGATCTCCACCGACAAGGCGGTACGGCCTACCAACATCATGGGCAGTACCAAGCGCCTGGCCGAGATGATCCTGCAGGCGCTCAGCCGTGAAGCGGCGCCTGTGCTGCATGGTCAGGCCGACGGCATCCACCAGGTCAATCGCACCCGCTTCACCATGGTGAGATTCGGCAACGTGCTGGGTTCGTCCGGTTCGGTCATCCCGCTGTTCCGGACACAGATCCGCAAGGGCGGGCCGGTCACCGTCACCCATCCCAAGATCACGCGCTTCTTCATGACCATCACCGAGGCCGCCCAACTGGTCATCCAGGCGGGCGCCATGGGCGAGGGGGGAGATGTCTTCGTGCTCGACATGGGCGAGCCGGTACGCATCGTCGAGCTGGCCGAGCAGATGATCAAGCTGTCGGGCCTGAGCGTACGCTCGCCCACCAATCCCCATGGCGATGTCGCCATCGAGTTCACCGGGCTGCGGCCCGGTGAAAAGCTCTATGAAGAGTTGCTCATCGGTGACGATGTCAGTCCGACCTCCCATCCGAAGATCATGCGCGCCAGTGAAGATTTCCTGGCCTGGGATGCCTTCCGCACTGCCCTCGTCGAGCTCAATCGCGCGATCGAGGCGGGTGATTACCTTCGCGTCCGGCAGCTGCTGCGCGACACCGTCGCCGGCTATTCGCCAGAGGGCGACATCGTCGACTGGCTGCACGGCAAGAGATCCATCGAGTGATCCCGTCCACGCTTTCCCTCGGCCTGGATTTGAAACCGAGCACAGAAGCGGCAGCCTCCCACCGCTAGGCTGAACTTTCTTTTCCTGCCACTGTTTAACTCAGGTCTTTGGGTGCATGGCTGTGGCTGTGACCCGAGCCAGGGATGGCTGCGCCGTCCTCCGATGTCTCGTCCGCAGCGCCGGGCGCGATGATGTACAAATCGATATAGGCAGGATTCAGGATGAAGGTACTGGTAACAGGTGGCGCGGGTTTCATTGGTTCCGCCGTGGTACGTTTTCTTATCAACGAAACCCAATGCAAGGTTGCCAACGTCGACAAGCTGACGTACGCCGGTAACGTGGACTCCCTGGCCGAAGTCGCCGACTCCGACCGCTACGAGTTCCACCAGGTGGACATCTGCGACTTCGCCGCCCTGCAGCAGGTCTTCGCGTCCTTCCAGCCCGATGTCGTCATGCACCTGGCTGCCGAGTCCCACGTGGACCGCTCCATCGAGGGCCCTGCCGCCTTCATCCAGACCAATGTGGTCGGCACCGGTGTCATTCTGGAAGTGACCCGCGCCTACTGGAACGAGTTGGCGCCGGAAGCCAAGGCCGCCTTCCGTTTCCACCACATCTCCACCGACGAGGTCTACGGCGACCTGCACGGTACCGATGACCTCTTCACCGAGACCACCCCCTATGCGCCGAGTTCGCCCTATTCGGCCAGCAAGGCCGGCAGCGACCACCTGGTGCGTGCCTGGGGCCGGACCTACGGTCTGCCGGTGCTGGTGACCAACTGCTCGAACAACTACGGCCCCTATCACTTCCCCGAGAAGCTGATTCCCCACGTCATTCTCAATGCCATCCACGGCAAGCCGCTGCCGGTCTATGGCGACGGCTCCCAGGTGCGTGACTGGCTGTTCGTCGAAGACCATGCTCGCGCCCTTTACACCGTGGTGACTCAGGGCGAGATCGGTGAGACCTACAACATTGGCGGTCACAACGAGAAGCGCAACCTGCAGGTCGTCGAGACCATCTGCGACCTGCTCGAAGAGCTGGCTCCGCAGAAGCCCGAAGGCGTCGAGCGCTATCGTGACCTGATCACCTTCGTCAAGGACCGTCCCGGTCACGACATGAGATACGCCATCGACGCCAGCAAGATCGGTCGCGAATTGGGCTGGACGCCGGAAGAGACCTTCGAGACCGGCATGCGCAAGACCGTAACCTGGTACCTGAACAATCGTGAGTGGTGGCAGCGGGTACTGTCCGGCGCCTATCGCCTCGAACGTCTCGGCGACGCCGTTTAACGATCCTATCGCGGGCACGCCTGCAGGCGTGTCCGACCGACAGCAACAGTCAATTTTCAGAGGACGATTGCCATGAGCAAATACAAGGGAATTCTGCTGGCCGGTGGCTCCGGTACCCGTTTGCACCCCATTACCCTGGGCGTGTCCAAGCAGTCGCTGCCGATCTACGACAAGCCCATGATCTACTATCCGCTGTCCGTGCTGATGCTGGCCGGTATTCAGGAAGTCCTGATCATCTCGACGCCGGCCGACCTGCCCGGCTTCCAGCGCATGCTCGGTGACGGCAGCCACTTTGGCATGCAGCTGAGCTATGCCGAGCAGCCCAGTCCGGACGGCCTGGCTCAGGCCTTCATCATCGGTCGCGAATTCGTCGGCGATGACAACGTCTGCCTGGTCCTGGGCGACAACATCTTCTACGGCCAGCGTTTCAGCGAGACGCTGCTCAAGGCGGCGAGCGTGGAGAAGGGCGCCACCGTCTTTGGCTACTACGTGGCCGACCCCGAGCGCTTCGGTGTGGTCGAGTTCGACGAGCAGGGCAAGGCCCTGAGCATCGAAGAGAAGCCCAAGAAGCCGAAATCCAACTACGCCGTCACCGGTCTGTATTTCTACGACAACGACGTGCTGGACATCGCTGCCAACATCAAGCCGTCGCCCCGCGGCGAGCTGGAAATCACCGACGTCAACAACGAGTACCTGCGCCGTGGCTCGCTGAACGTTTCCCTGCTGGGTCGTGGTTTCGCCTGGCTGGATACCGGTACCCACGATGCCCTGCTGGAAGCCGGCCATTTCGTCCAGACCATCGAGAAGCGCCAGGGCCTGAAGGTCGCCTGCCTCGAAGAGATCGCCTTCCAGAAAGGCTGGATCACCTGCGACCAGATGGCATTGCAGGCCGAAGCCCTGAGCAAGACCGGCTACGGCCAGTACCTGGCCCGTTTGTGCAAGGAGCAGGACTGATGCAGGTCTTCGACACCGCAATCCCGGACGTCAAGCTGATCGAACCCAAGGTCTTCGGTGACGACCGCGGCTTCTTCCTGGAGTCCTTCCAGGCGGAGCGCTATGCCCAGCAGGCGGGGATCACCCTGGCCTTCGTCCAGGACAACCATTCGCGTTCCGCCCGCAATGTGCTGCGCGGTCTGCATTTCCAGCGCAGCAAGCCGCAAGGCAAGCTGGTGCGCGTCGTGCGCGGCGAGGTGCTGGACGTGGCCGTCGACATCCGTCGCGGTTCGCCTACCTTCGGCAACGTGGTCGCCGAGATCCTCTCGGAAGACAACAAGCGCCAGCTCTGGATACCGCCGGGCCTCGCCCACGGCTTCGTGGTGCTGTCGGAAACCGCTGATTTTGAATACAAGTGCACAGATTATTACGATCCCTCTGATGAAGGGTCTTTGATCTGGAATGATCCGGATCTGAATATCGACTGGCGGGTAACGGATCCCATCCTGTCCGCCAAAGATGCACAAGGTCTTCGATTGGCGGAGCTGTATAGATGAAGATACTGGTTACCGGCGCGAACGGTCAGGTCGGACGTTGTCTGACCGACCGGCTTCAGCGTTCAGAACTGGCATGGGAGGCCCATGGACGTGCCACTCTGGATATCGCTGACGAAGGCTCGGTAACCAGCCATCTCGAGCGATTCGCGCCGGACGTCGTGATCAATGCGGCCGCCTACACGGCGGTCGACAAGGCCGAGCAGGAGCCGGAGATCGCCGCCCGTGGCAATATCGAAGGTCCCGCAGTTCTGGCCCAGGCCTGCGGCGCTGCCGGTATCGCGCTGCTGCATCTGTCCACCGACTATGTCTTCGACGGTACGGCGACCGAGCCCTACCAGGTCGAGGATCCAGTCAGCCCCTCCGGGGTCTACGGCATGACCAAGCTGGAAGGGGAGAATCGGGTGTTCTCCGCTTGCCCGCGCTCGGTGGTGCTGAGAACAGCCTGGGTATTCAGCGAACACTGCAACAACTTTCTCAAGACCATGCTTCGACTTGCCGCCGATCGCGACGAGTTGCGCGTGGTCAGCGATCAGGTGGGTTGCCCGACCTATGCTGGCCATATCGCCGACGCCCTGTTGCAGATCGCCGTCCAGGCTAAGGCTCAGCCCGAGCAGGTGGCCTACGGGCTCTATCACTTCGGTGGCGACAGCGGCCTGAGCTGGTGCGACTTCGCGCGCTACATCATTGATGCCGGCCAGGAGCTGGGCATGCTGGAGCGCGCGCCGCTGATCACTGGCATCGCCACCTCCGAGTTTCCCACCCTGGCCAAGCGCCCAGCCTATTCCATGCTGGATTCCAGCGCCCTGGAGCAGCATTTCGCTATCCCGCCCAGCGACTGGCGCCAGGGTGTGCGCCAGACCCTACTGGCGCTCAGGACCGAGCGCGCCCAGGCAGGGTCGCTGGTGAGTTGACCGCCTGATCCTTTGCGTTAAGCTCCTCGAATCAAACAGCGGAACAAGGAGGTTCCTCTATGAGATTCATCTGGATAGTGACGTTGCTGGCCCTGCTCAGTCCCTGGGCGGGTGCTTGCGAGCCCAGCGCGATTGCCGCGACCAAACCTGCCGACCCGGCGCCGCTGAACATCAATGTCGCCGACGCCACCGCGCTGCAACGGCTGCGGGGTATCGGGGCGGTCAAGGCACAGGCCATCGTCGACCATCGCCAAGCCCATGGCGCCTTTGCCTCGGTGGACGAGCTGCTCGAGGTCAAGGGCATCGGCAAGGCCCTGCTGCAGCGTAACCGCGAACTGCTCAGCGTCGACTGATTTTCGGCAAACTTTAACCGGTTCTCGGCACCTTTTTACCAAGCCATTGTTTTAGCTGGATTTTTAGGATCTGGCACAGGCATTGCTCTATCTCTGACACGAGTGGGTACGGCGTCAATTTCCCGTGCCAGAGGAGCAGAGCAAAATGGTTCAAGGTGTCGAGTTCAATCGGTTGATGCTGGAAATGCGCTCCATGCAGACCGAAGCCATGGCCCGGTCGAAAGCCGTCGCAGCGCCTGCTGCCGGCGCGGAACAGGTCCAGGGTCCGAGCTTCGCCGACATGCTCAGCAAGGCCGTGGGCTCCGTCAACGAGACCCAGCAGACCGCCGGCGAGATGGCCAAGGCCTTCGAGCTGGGTCAGGGTGGCGTCGACCTCACTCAAGTCATGATCGCTTCGCAGAAGGCCAGCGTTTCCGTGCAGGCCTTGACCCAGGTACGCAACAAGTTCGTGCAGGCGTACCAAGACATCATGCAAATGTCGATTTGAGGACGGTCTAGAAAATGGCTGACGCTCTTACCAACGCCCCCGTCCCCACGACCAAGCCCGAGGCTGAAGACAAGCCCAAGAAGTCGCTGCTGGGTCTCAGCTTTCTCGACAACCTGGCCGACATGCCGCTGCTGCGGCAGATGGGGCTGCTGATCGGCCTCGCCGCCAGCGTCGCCCTGGGTTTCGCCGTGGTGCTCTGGACCCAGCAGCCGGACTATCGGCCGCTGTACACCAGCATGAATGGTCTCGACGCTAATCAGGTGCTGCAGGCCCTGGGCGCGGCCGACATCGGCTACAAGGTCGATCCGAATTCCGGCGCCCTGCTGGTCAAGTCCGATGACATTGGCCGCGCGCGTATGAAGATGGCCGCCGCTGGCATCACCGCCAATGATGGCAACGTCGGCTTCGAACTGCTGGACAAGGAGCAGCCGCTGGGCACCAGCCAGTTCATGGAGGCGGCCAACTATCGTCGCAGTCTGGAAGGCGAACTGGCCCGGACCATCTCCAGCCTCAACGGCATCAAGGGCGCCCGGGTACACCTGGCGATCCCGAAGAGTTCGGTGTTCGTTCGCGACGAGCGCAAGCCGAGCGCTTCTGTGCTGGTCGAGATGTATCCCGGCCGTACCCTGGATGCCGGTCAGGTCATGGCCATCATCAATCTGGTCGCCACCAGCGTGCCGGAATTGGACAAGTCCCAGGTCACCATCGTCGACCAGAAGGGGCAATTGCTGTCCGATCAGCAGAATCTTTCCGAGCTGTCGATCGCCGGCAAGCAGCTGGACTACACCCGCAAGATGGAAGGCTCCCTGACTCAGCGCGTGCAGAACATCATGCAGCCGGTGGTGGGCAACGGTCGCTTCAAGGCCGAAGTGGCTGCCGATGTGGACTTCAATGCCGTAGAGTCGACCTCCGAGCAGTTCAACCCGGATCAGCCGGCGCTGCGCAGCGAGCAGCAGAACAGCGAGCAGCGTCAGACTTCCGGCGGCGGCGCCCAGGGCGTGCCCGGTGCCCTGTCCAACCAGCCACCCGGTCCGTCCTCGACCCCGGAAAAGGCCGGTGCCCAGGGTGGCGGCGCTAACTACATCGCGCCGGGTCAGCCGTTGCGCGACGCCAATGACCAGTACATCTACGACAGCAAGACCAGCCTGCCGGCGACCCTGCCGTACCCGACCGACAAGCGTGAGCAGAACACCCGTAACTACGAGCTGGACCGCAGCATCAGCTATACCCGTCAGCAGCAGGGTCGTCTGCGTCGGCTTTCCGTCGCGGTGGTGCTGGACGATCAGGTCAAGGTCGATGCCGCTGGCAAGGTCAGCCATCAGCCCTGGACCCCCGAAGACCTGGCTCGCTTCACCCGCCTGGTGCAGGATGCCGTGGGCTTCGACGCCAGCCGTGGCGACAGCGTGAGCGTGATCAACGCACCCTTCGCACCGGTGCAGCAGGAAGAGATCGAGAGCATTCCCTTCTACCAGCAGCCCTGGTTCTGGGGAGTGATCAAGCAGGCCCTCGGCGTCCTCTTCATCCTGGTGCTAGTCTTTGGGGTGCTGCGTCCGGTGCTGAAGAATCTGTCCGGCGGCAATACCAAGGACGCCGCCGCCCTGGCCGCTGCCGGTGGTGCCGGGGCCCTGGGTGCCGGTAGTCTGGATGGCCTGTCGGACGATCTGGCCGACGACAAGGTGAGCCTGGCCGGTCCGGCACCGCTGTTGCTGCCGAGCCCGAGCGAGGGCTATGACGCTCAACTGACCGCCATCAAGCAGCTGGTCAACGATGATCCGGGCCGTGTCGCCCAGGTAGTGAAGGATTGGATCAATGGCGACGAATGAAGCGCAACTTTCCAAGGTAGAGAAGGCCGCCATCTTCCTCCTGTCGCTGGGCGAAGCCGATGCCGCGCAGATCCTGCGCCACATGGGGCCCAAGGAGGTGCAGAAGGTCGGTACCGCCATGGCCCAGATGCGCAACGTCAACCGCGAGCAGGTCGAGCGGGTGCTGGGCGACTTCATCGAGGTGGTGGGCGATCAGACCAGTCTGGGCGTGGGCGCCGATGGCTACATCCGCAAGATGCTCACCCAGGCGCTGGGCGAAGACAAGGCCAGCGGCTTGATCGACCGCATCCTGCTGGGCGGCAACACCAGCGGCCTGGACAGCCTGAAGTGGATGGAGCCGCGCGCCGTGGCCGACGTTATTCGCTATGAGCACCCGCAGATCCAGGCCATCGTGGTGGCCTACCTGGATCCCGACCAGGCCGCCGAGGTGCTCGGGCACTTCGATCACAAGGTGCGCCTGGACATCGTCCTGCGCGTCTCCTCGCTGAACACCGTGCAACCGGCGGCGCTCAAGGAACTCAACCTGATCCTGGAGAAGCAGTTCTCCGGCAGCGCCAGCACCACCCGTACCGCGCTGGGCGGCGTGAAACGCGCCGCCGACATCATGAACTACCTGGACAGCTCGGTCGAAGGCCCGCTGATGGAGGCGATCCGCGACGCGGACCAGGATCTGTCGGGGCAGATCGAGGACCTGATGTTCGTCTTCGACAATCTGGCCGACGTCGACGATCGTGGCATCCAGGCGCTCTTGCGGGAGGTGTCTTCCGATGTGCTGGTGCTGGCGCTCAAGGGCGCCGACGACGGCATCAAGGAGAAGTTCTTCCGCAACATGTCCAAGCGCGCGGCGGAACTGCTGCGCGACGATCTGGAGGCCAAGGGCCCGGTGCGGCTCTCCGAGGTGGAGGGGGCGCAGAAGGAGGTGCTCGCCGTGGCCCGCCGCATGGCCGACGCCGGCGAGATCGTCCTCGGTGGCAAGGGTGGCGAGGAAATGGTCTGACGGCTTGCAAGGATTGGCCTGTGCTTTGCTAAGGTCTGGTCAGTAGCGGTTTTCTGACGGACAGGTAATGAGCAAAGAAGCGGCAAGCGAACTGATCAGAGCGCGGGACCTGGAAGCCTTCGATGTCTGGCGCCTGCCAGCCTTCGACAGCTTCGACGAGCCCGAGGTGATCCCAGCGCCCACCGCTGCCGAGCCCGAGGCCCAGCCGGAACCCCAGATCGAAGAGGTACCGGCCGAAGAGGTCCAGCCGATCACCCTCGAAGAGCTGGAGGCGATCCGTCAGGAGGCCTACAACGAGGGCTTCGCCACCGGCGAGCGTGACGGCTACCACGCGGGCCAGCTCAGGGCGCGCCAGGAAGCCGAGGCCGCGCTGGCTGCCCGGCTGGCCAGCCTGGAAACCCTGATGAGTCATCTGCTCGATCCCATCGGCGAGCAGGACCAGGCCCTGGAAGCCGGCATGGTGCAGCTGGTCCGGCACATCACCCGCGAGGTCATCCAGCGCGAACTCACGCTAGACTCCAGTCAATTGGTTCAGGTGGTGCGCACGGCGCTGAAGCTGCTGCCCATGGGGGCCGAGAACATCCGTATCCAGGTCAGCCCCCAGGACTTTGAATTGATGAAGGCCCTGCGCGATCGCCACGAGGAAAAATGGCGCATCCTCGAAGACGAGACCCTGATGCCCGGCGGCTGCCGGATCGAGACCGAGAGCAGCGTCATCGATGCCAGCATCGAGACCCGTCTGACCCAGGCCCTGACCCAGCTGGCCGAACAGCAGCGCCATCAGGCGACCCAGCCCCAGGAAGCCGATCTGCACATCGACATCGAGGATGCCTCCCATGCGTCTTGAGCGTCTGAGTTTCGAACGCCGCCTCAGCGGTTACGATGAAGCCATCCGGGTCGAGCAGCAGCCGGTGATCGAAGGCCGCCTGTTGCGCATGGTCGGTCTCACCCTGGAGGCCGAAGGCCTGCGCGCCGCCGTTGGCAGCCGCTGCCGACTGATCAATGGCGGTGGCTACCAGCCGGTGGAAGTCGAGGCCGAAGTGATGGGCTTCAACGGCAACAAGACCTTTCTCATGCCGGTGGGCAGCCTGGCCGGCATCGCCCCCGGCGCCCGGGTGGTGCCCGTGCCGGATACCGGCCGCCTGCCCATGGGGATGTCCATGCTCGGCCGCGTACTGGATGGCCTGGGCAATGCCCTGGACGGCAAGGGCCGCATGCGTGCCGAAGACTGGGTGCCCATGGACGGTCCCACCATCAACCCGCTCAAGCGCGAACCCATCAGCGAGCCCCTGGACGTTGGCATCCGCAGCATCAACGGTTTGTTGACGGTAGGTCGCGGCCAGCGTCTCGGACTGTTCGCCGGTACCGGCGTGGGCAAGAGCGTGCTGCTCGGCATGATGACCCGGCTGACCAAGGCCGAGATCATCGTGGTCGGGCTGATCGGCGAGCGGGGCCGCGAGGTGAAGGAATTCATCGAGCACATCCTTGGCGAGGAGGGCATCAAGCGGGCCGTGGTCGTGGCTTCGCCGGCGGACGATGCGCCGCTGCTGCGCCTGCGCGCGGCCATGTATTGCACCCGCATCGCCGAATACTTCCGCGACAAGGGCAAGAACGTGCTCCTGCTGATGGATTCCCTGACCCGCTATGCCCAGGCGCAGCGGGAGATCGCCCTGGCCATCGGCGAGCCGCCGGCGACCAAGGGCTACCCTCCGTCGGTGTTCGCCAAGCTGCCGCGCCTGGTGGAACGGGCCGGCAACGCAGAAAAAGGTGGGGGTTCGATCACGGCGTTTTATACTGTGCTCTCGGAAGGCGACGATCAGCAGGATCCCATCGCCGACTCGGCGCGTGGCGTGCTGGATGGTCACTTCGTGCTGTCGCGGCGGCTGGCCGAGGAAGGGCACTATCCGGCGATCGACATCGAGGCGTCCATCAGCCGGGTCATGCCCCAGGTGGTGAGTCCGGAGCACCTGCGCAACGCGCAGCGCGTCAAGCAGCTCTGGTCGCTCTATCAACAGGCCAAGGACCTGCTCAGCGTCGGTGCCTATGTGCCCGGCGGAAATGCCGAAACCGATCTGGCGATCGCCCGCTACGCCCCGATGCAGCAGTTCCTGCGCCAGGGCCTGCGCGAGAGCGAATCGCTGGAGCAGAGCGCCGCCAATCTCCAAGCCGTATTGGGAGGCTGATAGATCATGAAAGGCAGAGCCGAACGTCTGGGGCCGGTGGTGGAGATGAGCGAGCGCGACGAGCGCGACGCCGCCCAGCGCCTGGGGCAGTGCCAGCAGCAGCTGGCCCAGGCCGAGTTCAAGCTGGGGGAATTGCAGCGCTATCGCGAGGATTACCAGCAACGGCTGGTGGTCAACGGCAGCCGTGGTGTCACCGGACAATGGCTGATCGGCTATCAGCGCTTTCTCAGCCAGCTGGAAGAGGCGATTGGCCAACAGGAGCGTAACGCCCAATGGCACCGCGACGTGGTGGCCAAGGCGCGCACCCAGTGGCAGGAGCGTTATGCTCGTCTCGAAGGCCTGCGCAAGCTGGTCGAGCGCTATCGCCAGGAGCAGCGCCTGGTCGAGGACAAGCGCGAGCAGAAACAGATGGACGAGTACGCCCAGCGGGCCCGTTCGACCTATATCTAGCCCCGACCTCGACGCTCGTTCCTTGTCTCCCCGTCAGTGAGAATGCCGATGTTTTCCTCCCACCTCGATCCGGAAACGCTCGCCACCCTGCGCGACTGCATGGAGGAGGAATACGTCGACCTCATCGAAACCTTTCTGCTCGACTGCGAAGAGCGTATCGCCGAGCTCAAGCGTAGCGTGATCGGTGCTGATGCCGAGCAGGTTCGTCAGCTGGCGCACAGCTTCAAAGGCAGTGCCGGCAACATGGGCGCAGCGCCTCTGGCGCAGCTGTGTCGGGAGGTGGAGGAGGGCGCTCGGCGGCGGGCCTCCACCGCCGAGCTGGCCATGGGCATCTCCGCCATGGAGCGCGAATTCGCCATTGTCCGCATCCTGTTCAAGGTCGAGCGGCAACGCTACGCCGGCTGACTCGTCAAAGCGCTGGCGTTTGCGGCTGGCGCGTAACTTGCTAGGTATCCGAAAACCCGTCGTTCGGAGCTTTCCATGGCAGTCGTGCCCGATTTCCTTCTGAATACCGCCACCTCTCCAGCTGCTACCGGCAGAGCTGCGGCCAAGACCCCTTCCCAGGATCGCCCGGCGGCGCAGGAGCGGTTCGCCGACGTCTTTGCCCAGGAGCAGCCGCGGGAGCCGGCGCGCAGCGAAAAGCCGCGCGATACCAGCGATAGCAAGGCGCCCAGCCAGGCGCGCAAGAACGAATCCGGGCGTGCCCGGGATGCCGATGACCGGACGCCACGCGCTGCTGATGACGACCGCACGGCGGACGCCAAGCCCCAGGCCGACAGCACCGCCAAGAGCGGCGAGCAATCGGCAGCCGCCACCGACGACAGCGGCAAGGCCTTGCCGGTGGCCAAGGACGAAGACGCCAAGGCGCCGATCGATGCGGTACTGGATCCGCTGTTCATGTTCGGTATGACCGGTCAGCTCCCGCAGCCGGTAGCCGTGCCGGTGGCGACCGCCCAGGCCCCGACCGGGACGACTGCCGAAGCGACCACCACCGCCACCGCTACCGAGACCCCTGATCCGACAGCGGTGCTGGGCGGCGCCTTGGCCTCTGCCATTCCGGGAACCGCCACGGGAGTGGCGGCTGGCGCAACGGCCACCGCGACCAAGACCGGCGAGCAGCAGGCGCCGGACGCCGGCTTGGCGCAACTGCTGGGTCAGCTGCCTCAGGCTCAGAGTGATGCCAACAAGGCCGCCACCAACGCCAACAACCTGGCAGTAACGCAGCTGCAGGGGCTGTTGCCAGGGGATGGTACGCCCGCCCCCGCAGCGGATCAGGCGGCCAGCGCTGCGCTGGTCGCGGTCTTGGATCAGGGGGATGGCCAGGACGCGGCGGTACCGAGCAAGGCCGAGGCCTTTGCCGATAAACTCACCTCCCTGTCGCAAGCGCTCAGTACGCCCGCGGCGACGGCTCGCCCGGTCACCGCCACGGTGCCTGGCCAGCCGCTCAGTCCGCAGGCCGGCAACTTCAGCGAGGCGGTGGTCGACAAGGTCATGTGGATGTCCAGCCAGAATCTCAAGACCGCCGACATCCAGATGGAACCGGCGCAACTGGGCAAGCTGGAGGTGCGCATCGACATGACCCAGGACCAGACCCAGGTCACCTTCGCCAGCCCCCACGCCGACGTGCGCGAGGCCCTGGACAATGGCAGCCAGCGGCTGCGCGAACTCTTCGCTCAGCAAGGCATGAACCTGGCTAACGTCAACGTCTCCGACCAGTCGTCCGGTCAGGCCTGGCAGCAGTCGCAGCAGGGTGGCCAGGACGACGGCTCGCGTCGGGGTCGAGGCGGTGTGGCAGGTGGTGGCGAGGAAGAAGCGGTGGCGAACGTCGCCGAAACGCGCGGCTCGGCCACGCTCGCGGCGCGCAGTCTGGTCGACTACTACGCGTGACAGGCCGCCGGCTGCCAGGTGACAGCCTCGGCCGCACCTGCTATATCCCCTTCGTATCAATAGGTTAGCTGCGTCACTCGGCAAGGGTGACGGGCAGCACAGAATTCGGTCGAGTACTTATGGCGAAGAAGCAGGCCCCTGCGGCAGAGGGTGCAGCCGCAGAAGGCAAGGGCAAGGGCAAGCTCAAACTCATCATCATCATCGTCGTGGCCCTGCTGCTGGTCATCGGGGCCTCGGTGGGCGCGACCTGGTTCCTGCTCGGCAAGAAGAGCGCCGAACCCGAGCACGCGGCGCCGGCCGCGCCGGCGGCACCGGTGCATCTCGCCGCGGTCTACCAGGCGCTGGTGCCAGCCTTCGTGGTCAACTACAACGCTGAGGGTCGTCAGCGCTACATGCAGGTCACGGTCACCCTGATGGGACGCGACCAGGGGCAGATGGATGCGCTCAAGGCGCAATTGCCGCAGGTCCGCAACCAGCTGGTGATGCTGTTTTCCGGCCAGGACTTCAACAGCCTCCTTACCCCGGTGGGCAAGGAGATGCTGCGCCAGCAGGCCACCAGCAAGGTTCAGGAGCTGGCGAAGAAACTGACCGGCCAGACTGCCATCGAACAGGTATTGTTCACCAATCTCGTCCTGCAATAGGTAACACCATGGCCGTGCAAGATCTGCTCTCTCAGGATGAAATCGATGCCCTGCTGCACGGGGTCGACGATGGCATCGTCGAGACCGAGACCGATGCCGAGCCGGGCACCATCAAGGGCTATGACCTCACCAGCCAGGATCGCATCGTCCGCGGACGCATGCCGACGCTGGAGATGATCAACGAACGCTTCGCCCGCTATACCCGGGTCAGCATGTTCAACCTGCTGCGGCGTTCGGCGGACGTCTCCGTGGGCGGGGTGCAGGTTACCAAGTTTGGCGAGTACATCCATTCGCTATACGTCCCCACCAGCCTCAACATGGTCAAGATGAAGCCACTGCGCGGCACCGCGCTGTTCATCCTCGATGCCCGGCTGGTATTCAAGCTGGTAGACAACTTCTTTGGCGGTGACGGCCGACACGCCAAGATCGAAGGCCGGGAATTCACCCCCACCGAACTGCGCGTGGTGCGCATGGTGCTCGACCAGTGCTTCGTCGACCTCAAGGAAGCCTGGGGCGCCATGCTCGACTGCCAGTTCGAATACATGAACTCCGAGGTCAACCCGGCGCTGGCCAACATCGTCAGCCCCAGCGAAGTGGTGGTGGTGAGCACCTTCAACATCGAACTGGATGGCGGTGGCGGCGAACTGCACGTGACCATGCCCTATTCGATGATCGAGCCGATCCGCGAAATGCTCGACGCCGGTTTCCAGTCGGACGTGGACGACCAGGACGAACGCTGGGTCAAGGCCCTGCGCGAGGACCTGCTCGATGTGCGCGTGCCGCTGGAGGCGACGGTTGTCCGGCGCCAACTCAAACTCCGCGATATCCTCAACATGCAGCCCGGCGACGTGATTCCGGTAGAAATGCCGGAGGAAATGCTCATGCGAGCCAACGGCATGCCCACCTTCAAGGTCAAGATGGGCGCACGCAAGGGCAACCTGGCCCTGCAGATTCTCGAACCGGTCAGCCGCGGCCGCTGAGCGACAACCGTTTTCTTGTCCGGGCCGAGGCCCGGCGTAGCACGAGACCCATACGATGGCAGACAACCCCGAAGAACAAGCCCTGGCGGATGAGTGGGCTGCGGCCCTGGTCGAGGCCGGCGACGCCAGCCAGGACGACATCGACGCCCTGATGGCCCAGGGTACCCAGGTCGAAACCCCCAAGCCGCCCAAGGCGCCGGTGGAAGAATTTGGTCAGAGCAGTGGGGGGTTGGCGGTGAGCGGCATGGAAGGTCCCAACCTGGATGTGATCCTGGACATCCCGGTGACCATCTCCATGGAGGTCGGCCACACCGATATCTCCATCCGCAACCTGCTGCAACTCAATCAGGGCTCGGTCATCGAGCTCGACCGTCTGGCTGGCGAACCGCTGGACGTGCTGGTGAATGGTACGCTGATCGCCCATGGTGAGGTGGTGGTGGTGAACGAGAAATTCGGGATCCGCCTGACCGACGTCATCAGCCCCACGGAACGTATCAAGAAGCTGCGGTGATCCATGAAGAGTCTGCTCCTGCCGCTGGGTCTCCTGCCCCTGACCGCGCGTGCTGCCGAAGCCACTTCACCGGGGCTGGATGTGGGGGCCCAGCTCGGCCAGCTGCTGCTCGGCCTGTTGCTGGTGATCGCGCTGATTCTCGGTCTGGCCTGGCTGGTGCGCCGGGTACAGCAGCAGGGACCACGCGGCCAGCAGCTGATCAAGGTGATCTCCACCCAGCACCTGGGGCCGCGCGAGCGGCTGGTACTGGTGCAGGTCGGTCAGGAGCAGTTGCTGATCGGCGTCGCCGGGGGGCGCATCACGCCGTTGCACAGCCTGCGCGAGCCGGTGCGGCTCGGCGAGACGGAAGCGCCGGCCCCGGAATTCGCCCAGCGCCTGCTGGAGCTCATCAGCCGCGATCCCAAGGCGAAACCATGACCCCTTTGCGTCTACCGGCCGGCTTGGGACGTACCCTGGGCTGGTTGCTGGGACTGGCCGTGCTGCTGTTCGCGCCCCTGGCGCTGGCGCAGCAGGCCGGGCAGGCCAATCCGCTGTCGATTCCCGCCATCACCCTGAGTACCAATGGCGAGGGGCAGCAGGAGTATTCGGTCAGCCTGCAGATCCTGCTGATCATGACCGCGCTGAGCTTCATCCCGGCGTTCGTCATGCTGATGACCAGCTTTACCCGCATCGTCATCGTCTTCGCCATCCTGCGCCAGGCGCTGGGGCTGCAGACCACGCCGTCCAACCAGGTGCTGGTGGGCATGGCGCTGTTTCTCTCGCTGTTCATCATGGCGCCGGTGTTCGACCGTATCAACACCACCGCCGTGCAGCCCTATCTCAACGAGCAGCTCAGTGCCCAGGACGCCATCGCCCGGGCCCAGGTGCCGATGAAGGACTTCATGCTGGGACAGACCCGGCAATCGGACCTGGAGCTGTTCATGCGGCTGTCCAAGCGCACCGACATCCCCAGCGCCGATCAGGCACCGCTGTCGATCCTGGTGCCGGCCTTCGTCACCTCCGAACTCAAGACCGCCTTCCAGATCGGCTTCATGATCTTCATTCCCTTCCTGGTCATCGATCTGGTGATCGCCAGCGTGCTGATGGCCATGGGCATGATGATGCTGTCGCCGATGATCATTTCCCTGCCGTTCAAGCTGATGCTGTTCGTGCTGGTGGATGGCTGGGCACTGATCATGGGCACCCTGGCCAGCAGCTTCGGCACCGTCTAGCGGTGCCCCTTTGCGTGGAGAAGCGAAATGACCCCTGAAGTCGCCGTCGACCTGTTCCGCCAGGGTCTCTGGCTCACCGCGTTGCTGGTAACGGTGCTGGTGGTGCCGAGTCTGATCGTCGGTCTGATCGTGGCGGTCTTCCAGGCGGCGACCCAGATCAACGAACAGACCCTGAGCTTTCTGCCACGGCTGATCGTCACCCTGTTGACGCTGATCGTGCTGGGCCCCTGGATGGTCCGGCAGCTGATGGAATTCATCCAGACCTCGGTCGCCAACATCCCGCGGCTGATCGGCTAGGCCATGCTGGCCCTCAGCGACGCGCAGATCGGCGGCTGGGTCGGCAGCTTCCTGTTTCCGCTGTTCCGCATCGCCGCGCTATTGATGACCATGCCGATCATCGGCACCACCCTGGTCCCGGTGCGGGTGCGGATGTACCTGGCTCTGGCCTTGAGCCTGGTGCTGGTACCGACCCTGCCACCGATGCCTCAGGTGGACGCCATCAGTCCCCAGGCGCTGCCATTGATCGTCGAGCAGATCCTCATCGGCGCGGTGATGGGGTTCAGTCTGCAGCTGTTCTTCCATGTCTTCGTGGTGGCGGGGCAGATCATTTCCACTCAGGCGGGCCTGAGCTTCGCGTCCATGATCGATCCGGTCAACGGCGCCTCGGCCCCGGTCATGGGGCAGTTCTTCACCATGCTGGTGACGCTGCTGTTCCTGGCCATGAACGGTCATCTGGTGGTGTTCGAGATCCTCGCGGAAAGCTTCGTCACCCTGCCGGTGGGCGATACCCTGAGCGTCGAGCACTTCTGGCAGGTCGCCGGACGACTGGGCTGGGTCCTAGGCGCCGGCGTCCTGCTGGTGCTGCCGGCCATCACCGCGCTGCTGGTGGTCAATATCGCCTTTGGCATCATGACCCGCGCCGCACCGCAGCTGAACATCTTTTCCGTCGGCATGCCGCTGATCGTGGTGCTGGGCATGGTCATTGTCTGGCTCGGTACCGCCGATATCCTCTCTCACTATGAAAGTCTCGCCAGCGAGGCGCTGCGATGGCTGCGCGAACTCGCCCGAGCCCGCTAGGAGATACGCCACATGGCTGAATCCGATGGCGAAGACCGCACAGAAGACCCCACGGAGAAACGCAAGCGTGATTCCCGGGAGGAGGGTCAGCTCCCGCGATCACGCGAACTCGGTACGGTGGCGGTCATGCTCTCGGGAGTCGGCGGCCTGCTGATGTATGGCGCCTTTCTGGGCGGCAAGCTGCTGGAGGTGATGCGCAGCAACTTCTCACTGCGGCGCGAAGAGGTCATGGACGAGCGCTTCATGGGCACCTTCCTGCTGGCCTCGGGCAAGGCGGCGATGATCGGGATGCTGCCGATGATCGTCCTGGTGGTGATCGCCGCCATCATCGGTCATATCGCCCTGGGCGGCTTCCTGTTTTCCGGCAAGATGCTCGCGCCCAAGCCGAGCCGGATGAATCCCATGTCCGGCATCGCCCGGATGTTTTCCAAGAATTCCCTGGTGGAATTGCTCAAGGCCCTGGGCAAGTTCTTCATCATCCTCGGCGTGTCGGTACTGGTGCTGATGAGCGAGCGCACGGCGCTGTTGCAGATCGCCAAGCTGCCGACCGAGCAGGCGCTGCTGCACAGCATGCAGGTGGTGGGGCATGCCACCCTGCTGCTGGCCCTGGGATTGCTGATCATCGCCGCCGTGGACGTACCCTTTCAGATCTTCAGCAATCGCAAGAAGCTGATGATGACCAAGCAGGAGATCAAGGACGAGTACAAGGACAGCGAGGGCAAGCCGGAGGTCAAGGGCAAGATCCGCCAGATGCAGCGGGAGATGGCGCAGCGGCGGATGATGGCCGAGGTACCCAATGCCGATGTGGTCATCACCAACCCGACCCACTTCGCCGTGGCGCTCAAGTACGACGCGGCCAAGGGCGGGGCGCCCGTACTGGTGGCCAAGGGCAGCGACTTCACCGCGCTGAAGATCCGCGAGATCGCCCAGGAGCACCAGGTCTCGCTGCTGGAGTCGCCGGGACTGGCGCGGGCGGTGTATTTCTCAACCGAGGTGGATCAGGAGATCCCGGCCGGTCTCTACGTCGCCGTGGCTCAGGTCCTGGCCTATGTCTATCAGCTCCGGCAGTTCCGTGCGGGGCGCGGGCGCAAGCCCAAGCTGTCCGATCTGCCCATCCCGCCAGATTTGCGGCGGGATGAGGAGGGGAAGGCGCCTACTTGATGACGCCGCAGGCGACACGGGCGCCGCCACCGCCCAGGGGTTTGGGCTGGTCGGAGTAGTTGTCGCCACCGGCATGCACCATCAACGCATGCCCCTTGATCTCTTCCAGACGTTTCAGCCGCGGCGCCAGTACCGGCTGGGTGGCCTGGCCGTCGGCGGTCACATAGAGCGCCGGCAATTCGCCCAGGTGACCGTCGTCCGACCAGGGCGCGCTGTGCTTGCCGGTATTGCGTGGATCCAGGTGGCCGCCCGCGGCGCCCCCGGCGGTCAGGGTGCCGTTCACCTCGGCCGCGCCGCAGTTGGGCTTGGTATGGACATGGAAGCCGTGGATGCCGGGCTCCAGGCCCTTAAGGTCGGGGGTAAAGACCAGACCGTACTTGGAACGGGTCACCTGCACGCTGCCGACGCTTTCGCCTACACCGTCGGTGGTGACCTTGTTCACCGGGATCGTCAGGGATTCGGCCGCCTGGGCGGTACCGACCAGGCAGGTGGCCAACAGCGTCGCGGTCCAGATTTTCATGGTGATGTTCCTCGGATAGGCGCGCTAGCGCGGGTCCCTAGACAGACTCATGGCCTGTGCCCGCGGTTCAGCCAGCGGCTCAGGCGATCCGTAACCAGTCCTGTATCACCCGCGGGAAAACCTCGCTGATTCAAGGTCTTGAGCAGTTGGCCCGGAGCTTGCTCAAGCCCCTGCGAACAGTGCGCTGCGTCAACTTTCCGTGACGCCGGCACCGGCAAGCGAGGAATGGGTGTGAAAGTCGACAAATCCCTGATGATGGGCAACATGCGTGGTCTGGCGCGCGGCAACCTGGGCGTGCCGCTGGCCGTCTTGGCGATGCTCGCCATGATGACCCTGCCGATGCCGCCGTTCCTGCTGGACGTGCTGTTCACCTTCAACATCGCCCTGTCGATCGTGGTCCTGCTCGTCAGCGTCTATGCCCTACGACCGCTGGATTTCGCGGTCTTCCCGACCATTCTGCTGGTTTCGACCCTGCTGCGTCTGGCGCTGAACGTGGCCTCGAGCCGCGTGGTGCTGCTGCATGGCCAGGACGGCCACGACGCCGCGGGCAAGGTCATCCAGGCCTTCGGCGAGGTGGTGGTCGGCGGTAACTACGTGGTCGGTGCGGTGGTGTTCGCCATCCTCATGATCATCAACTTCGTGGTGGTGACCAAGGGTGCCGGCCGCATCTCCGAGGTGTCGGCGCGCTTCACCCTCGACGCCATGCCCGGCAAGCAGATGGCCATCGACGCCGACCTCAATGCCGGCATCATCGACCAGGCCGAAGCCAAGAAGCGCCGGACCGAAGTGGGCCAGGAAGCCGACTTCTACGGCTCCATGGACGGTGCCAGCAAGTTCGTCCGCGGTGACGCCGTCGCCGGCCTGCTGATCCTCTTCATCAACCTCATCGGCGGCATGGCCATCGGCATGGCCCAGCACGGTCTGCCGTTCGGCGAAGCGGCGCGCATCTACGCCCTGCTGACCATCGGTGACGGTCTGGTCGCCCAGGTTCCCTCGCTGCTGCTGTCGGTCGCTGCCGCCATCATGGTGACCCGGGTGTCCTCGTCGGAAGACATGGGCCAGCAGGTCAATCGTCAGATGTTCGCCTCGCCCAAGGCGCTGGCGGTCTCAGCCTTCATCATCATCGCCATGGGCCTGGTTCCGGGCATGCCGCACCTGCCGTTCCTCGGCCTGGGCGGCGCCGCCGCCGCCGGTGCCTGGCTGATCCACAAGCGCCAGCGTCAGGCCAAGCAGACCGCCGAGGTCGAAGCCAAGAAGCAACAGGACCTGGCCCCCGTGCAGCGCCCGGCCGAGGCCAAGGAGCTGGGCTGGGACGACGTGACCCCGGTGGACATGGTCGGTCTGGAAGTCGGCTACCGCCTGATCCCCATGGTCGATCGCAACCAGGGTGGCCAGCTGCTGGCGCGGATCAAGGGCGTGCGCAAGAAGCTGTCCCAGGACCTCGGTTTCCTCATGCCTTCGGTGCACATCCGCGACAACCTGGACCTGCTGCCCAACGCCTATCGTCTGACTCTTATGGGGGTGAGCGTGGCCGAAGCCGAGATCTATCCCGATCGCGAGCTGGCCATCAACCCCGGCCAGGTCTATGGCACCCTCAATGGCGTCGCCGCCAAGGATCCGGCATTCGGTCTGGAGGCCGTCTGGATCGACGTCACCCAGCGCGACCAGGCCCAGTCCCTCGGTTACACCGTGGTCGACGCCAGTACCGTGGTCGCCACCCACCTCAACCAGGTGCTCTTCAAGCACGCCCACGAGCTGATCGGCCACGAGGAAGTCCAGCAATTGCTGCAGGTGCTGGCCAAGAGCTCGCCCAAGCTGGCCGAAGAACTGGTGCCCGGCATCGTCTCCCTGTCGACCCTGCTCAAGATCCTCCAGCAGCTGTTGCAGGAGCAGGTACCGGTCCGTGACATCCGTACCATCGCCGAAGCCATCGCCAATGTCGGGCCGCGGAGTCAAGATCCCGCCGCCATCGCCGGTGCCGTGCGCGTCGCGCTGTCCCGCGCAATCGTCCAGAACATCGTAGGAATGGAGCCTGAGCTGCCTGTTATCACCCTTGAGCCAAGGTTGGAACAGATGTTGCTAAGTAGTATGCAGAAGGCCGGTCAAGGCGCCGAGGACGGCATGTTCCTCGAACCTGGCATGGCCGAAAAACTGCAGCGTTCCCTCGTCGAGGCGGCGCAGCGTCAGGAAATGATGGGTAAGCCAGTGGTGCTGCTGGTAGCCGGTGCGATCCGCGGGATGATGTCCCGCTTCGCCCGGATGGCGGCACCGAACATGAGTGTGCTGGCCTACCAGGAAATTCCGGACAACAAGCAGGTCACCATCGTCGCTACCGTTGGCCAGAATGGCTGAGGTCTAGATCATGCAAGTCAAACGTTTCTTCGCCGCCGATATGCGTCAAGCCATGAAGCTGGTACGCGACGAGCTGGGCCCGGACGCTGCCATCCTCAGCAACCGCCGGGTCGCCGGCGGGGTCGAGCTGACCGCGGCGCTGGACTACCAGGCTCCGGCACCGGCCGCGCCCAACGCGGAGCTGCAGGCGGAGTTGCGCAAGACCCATGCGAAGATCGCCCAGGCCCATGCCGACCTCAGTATCCGTGCGCCGGGCGTCCCCTCGGCCGCGCCGAAGGACAAGCAGTTGCTCGGCGCCATCAGCGCCGCCGACAGCCGCCGCGAGCCGGTGATCGCGCCGCCGCGCGCCCCCCAGCCGGCTGCCGCCGCGCCTGCCGCCAGTGCCGCGCCGGAAGACCGGCGTGCCCTGGAAGCCATGCGCAGCGAGCTCAGCGGCCTGCGTGAACTGCTGGAAGTCCAGCTCGGCTCCATGGCCTGGACCCAGGTGCAGTCCACCCGTCCGCAGCAGGCTGGCCTCTGGCGTCGCCTGCAGCGCATGGGCCTGCCGGCCGATCTGGCCCGGCACCTGCTCGACAGCGTGGCCAAGATCCAGGATCCGCGCCATGCCTGGCGCATGCTGCTGGCCAACTTCGCCCAGCTGGCCAAGACCACCGACGCCAAGATCCTGGAGGAGGGCGGTGTCGTCGCCTTCGTCGGTCCGGCCGGCATGGGCAAGACCACCACCCTGGCCAAGCTCGCCGCCAATTACGTGCTCAAGTACGGCCCCCAGAGCCTGGCGCTGGTCAGCATGGACAGCTTCCGCATCGGTGCCCAGGAGCAGATCAAGACCCTGGGCCGCATCCTCGACGTGCCCGTCACCCTGGTCGATCCTGGCCAGTCCCTGGCACAGGCCCTGGCCCCCCTGGCGCGCAAGCGCCTGGTGCTGATCGACACCGCGGGCATGCCCGCCAACGATCCGGCGCTCAAGGCGCAGCTCGAAGCCCTGGCCAACCGCCAGCTGAAGATTCGTAACTACCTGGTGCTGGGCGTCACCAGCCAGAGCCAGGTGCTCAAGGCGGCCTACCACAGCTATCGGCGCTGCGGCCTGAGCGGCTGCGTGCTGACCAAGCTGGACGAAGCCGCCAGCCTCGGCGAAGCCCTGGGCCTGGCCATCAGCCAGCGCCTGCCGGTGGCCTACATCGCCGACGGCCCGCGCATCCCGGACGACCTGCATCCGGCGCGCAGCCACCAGTTGGTAAGCCGCGCCGTGAGCCTGCAGGCACCTGAGGAGCCGAGCGAAGAAACCATGGCTGGCATGCTGGCCGGCCTGTATCAGAGCAATGCCCGCCGCGCCGGTTAGCGCAGACGAACGGTAGTGGTGCATCGCATGCCTGGGCACGCCAAATGCACTTGGTCTAAAGTGTGACGGATTTCAATCAAAGGTATCAGGCAATGGGTAGCATGCATCCCGTCCAAGTCATAGCGGTCACGGGCGGTAAAGGCGGTGTCGGCAAGACCAACGTGTCGGTCAACCTGGCCTTGGCCCTGGCCGATATCGGGCGGCGCGTCATGCTGCTCGACGCCGACTTGGGCCTTGCCAACATCGACGTTCTGCTCGGCCTGTCGCCCAAGCGCACCCTGGCCGACGTCATCTCCGGCGAGTGCGAGCTGCGCGACGTGCTGCTGCAAGGCCCGGGCGGCATCCGCATCGTCCCGGCGGCCTCGGGCACCCAGGCGATGGTCAATCTGACGCCGGCCCAGCACGCGGGCCTGATCCAGGCCTTCAGCGACATTAGCGAGAACCTCGACGTGCTCATCGTCGATACCGCTGCCGGCATCGGCGATCAGGTGGTCAGCTTCGTTCGCGCCGCCCAGGAAGTCCTGGTGGTGGTGTGCGACGAACCCACCTCCATCACCGACGCCTACGCCCTGATCAAGCTGCTCAATCGCGACCATGGCGTCACCCGGTTCCGGGTTCTGGCGAACATGGCGCTGACGCCCCAGGAAGGTCGCAATCTCTTTGCTAAGCTGACCAAGGTGACCGACAGATTCCTGGATGTCGCCCTGCAATACGTGGGCGCCATTCCGTTCGATGAGGCGGTGCGCAAAGCCGTGCAGAAGCAGCGCCCCGTGTTTGAAGCCTTTCCGCGTGCGAAGGCCTCGCTGGCCTTTCGTGCGGTGGCCCAGAAAGTCGATGGCTGGCCGCTGCCGGCCAATCCGCGCGGCCATCTCGAGTTCTTTGTCGAGCGCCTTGTGCAACCAGCCATCGGTACCCACGCATGACAGCATCCAGCGGGCTTCGCATGTACAGCAAAACCTCGGAACGTACCCAGCAGGAGCAACTCATCAACCGCTATGCGCCGTTGGTGAAACGCATCGCCTACCACCTCCTGGCGCGTCTGCCGGCCAGCGTGCAGGTCGAAGACCTGATGCAGGCCGGCATGATCGGGCTGCTGGAGGCCTCGCGCAAATATGACGCCGGCAAGGGCGCCAGCTTCGAGACCTACGCCGGCATCCGCATCCGCGGCGCCATGCTCGACGAGGTGCGCAAGGGTGACTGGGCGCCGCGCTCGGTGCATCGCAATACGCGTATGGTCACCGACGCCATTCGCGCCGTGGAGGCACGGACGGGTCGCGACGCTAAAGATTCCGAGGTCGCGGCCGAACTTAAATTGAGTCTGGATGAGTACTACGGCATCCTTGGCGACACCATGGGGAGTCGCCTGTTCAGTTTCGACGACCTCATGGAGGGTGGTGAGCATGGGCTCGAGGAGAGCGGTTCGCATGAACTCGAACCCGGTCGCGGTCTGGAAGATCAGCGCTTCCGCAAGGCCCTGGCCGACGCCATCGCCAATCTTCCGGAGCGTGAACGTCTGGTGCTCTCGCTGTATTACGACGAGGAACTCAACCTCAAGGAAATCGGCGAGGTGCTGGGCGTGAGCGAGTCACGCGTCTGCCAGCTTCACAGTCAATGCGCGGCACGCCTGCGGGCGCGGCTGGCGGAATGGCGTTCGCGTTAACCGGCTGGTACTCAGGCTACTACGATTGCTTAGACGCGCCTCATGGCGTGTGTGCGGATTAGGACGGAGGTCGACTTGGACAAGAACATGAAAATCCTCATCGTGGACGATTTTTCCACGATGAGACGCATCATCAAGAATTTGCTGCGCGATCTGGGATTCACCAATACCGCCGAAGCAGACGACGGCAACACCGCACTGCCGATGTTGCAGAGCGGCAACTTCGATTTTCTCGTCACCGACTGGAACATGCCTGGCATGACCGGCATCGACCTGCTGCGTCAGGTCCGCGCCGACGCGCGGCTGAAAACCCTGCCGGTGCTGATGGTGACCGCCGAAGCCAAGCGCGAGCAGATCATCGAGGCCGCTCAGGCCGGCGTGAACGGCTATGTGGTCAAGCCTTTCACCGCCCAGGTGCTGAAAGAAAAGATCGACAAGATCTTCGAGCGGGTGAACGGCTGAAGAAAGCCGCGGGGACGTTATGGATCAGCTTGGCTCCAACAGCTTCAGCGACTTCGAGTCGAATCTCAAACAGCACGCCCAAGAGTTGGTGAAATGCCTGGAAAGCGGCGATTTCACCCAGGCCGTGCATGTCATCAACGAGCTCAATCAACTGCGTGACCGGGGGCTCTATCAGGAAGTCGGCAAGCTGACCCGCGAGCTGCACAACGCCATCGTCAACTTCGAGATCGATCCGCGCGGCATGGCCGGCGAAGAGGTCTCCCAGATCAGCGATGCCACCGATCGTCTCTCCTACGTGGTGAAGATGACCGAGAACGCCGCCAACCGGACCATGGATCTGGTGGAGGAGAGTGCCCCGCTGGTAGGTAACTTCGGTGACGAAGCCCGTGCCGTGCATGCCGACTGGAAGAAGTTCATGCGCCGGGAAATGGGCGCGGACGAATTCCGCGAGTTGGCCAAGCGCGTCGATGCCTTTCTCAGCCACAGCGAGAGCAGCGCCGAACAACTGTCGTCCAAGCTCAACGACATCCTCCTGGCGCAGGATTACCAGGACCTCACCGGTCAGGTGATCAAACGCGTGGTCAACCTCGTCGGGCAGATCGAGAAAGACCTCGTCAAGCTGGTGATGATGGCCAGCCAGGTCGATCGCTATACCGGCTTCAGTCACGATCACACCGCGCTGATCGAACAGAATCGAAAAGAAAAGACGATGAAGGGTGAAGGTCCGCAGATTCATGCCGATAAGCGTGAAGACGTCGTGGCCGCTCAGGTCGACGTCGACGATCTTCTATCCAGTCTGGGCTTCTGACCCAGACCCTCTTGGGGAGTGCAGGAATGAGCTTCGACGCCGATGAAGAAATCCTCCAGGATTTCCTGGTAGAGGCCGGCGAGATTCTCGAACAGTTGTCCGAACAATTGGTCGAGCTGGAAAGCCGCCCGGATGACATGGATCTGCTGAACGCCATTTTCCGTGGCTTCCATACCGTAAAGGGCGGTGCCGGTTTCCTGCAGCTCCATACCCTGGTCGAGTGCTGCCATATCGCGGAAAACGTATTCGACATCCTGCGCAAGGGCGAACGCCGCGTGGATGCCGAGCTGATGGATGTGGTGCTGCAGGCACTGGATTCCGTCAACGAGATGTTCGGTCAAGTCCGTGAACGCGAAGAGCCGACCCCGGCCTCGCCTGAATTGCTGGCGGCCCTGGCCCGCCTGGCCGAGCCCGCTGGCAGCGAGCCGGCGCCGGTCCCGGCTGCGCCCGTGGCTGCCACCCCGGTCGTGGCCGCCGCGCCGACCGCCCCGGCGGCCGCCGAGCCGGAGCTGAGCGATGCCGATTTCCAGAATCTGCTCGATGCCCTGGGCAGCGAGCCGAGCGCGGCAGCGGCAACGCCTGCGGCCGCCAGTGGCGACGACATCACCGATGACGAATTCGAGGCCCTGCTCGATCAGTTGCATGGCAAGGGCAAGTTCAACGAGGCACCGGCCGCCGCGCCGGTTGTCGCTGCGGCTCCTGCCTTGGCTGCGGCTGGTGGCGACGACATCACCGACGACGAGTTCGAGGCTCTGCTCGACGAATTGCACGGCAAGGGCAAGTTCGTCGCGGACGAGGCCGCGGCACCGGTTGCAGCAGCGCCTGCTGCGGCGGCTCCAGCCGCCGCGACGGGTGGTGACGAGATCACCGACGACGAATTCGAATCCCTGCTCGATGAATTGCACGGCAAGGGCAAGTTCAGTGGTCCTGCGGTAGCCGCCGAGTCCGTGGCTGCGCCCGTTGCGGCAGCGCCGGCGCCCGTCGCCGCGCCTCAGCCTGCGCCGGCACCCGCACCGAAGCCGACGCCGGTCGCCGAGGCCGCGGCGCCCAAGCCTGCGGTGGCGGCAGCGCCTGCCGAGCGTCCCACCAGCGAGGCGGAGACCACCGTGCGGGTCGATACCGCGCGCCTGGACGAGATCATGAACATGGTCGGTGAACTGGTGCTGGTGCGTAACCGCCTGGTCCGCCTGGGCCTGAACAGCGGCGATGAGGCCATGGCCAAGGCCGTGTCCAACCTCGACGTGGTTACCGCCGACCTGCAGACCTCGGTCATGAAGACCCGGATGCAGCCGATCAAGAAGGTCTTCGGCCGTTTCCCGCGCCTGGTCCGCGATCTGGCGCGCAGTCTGAAGAAAGAGATCAACCTGGAGCTGGTGGGCGAAGAAACCGACCTGGACAAGAACCTGGTCGAGGCCCTGGCCGATCCGCTGGTGCACCTGGTGCGCAACGCGGTCGACCACGGCATCGAAGGCCCTGCCGAGCGAGAAGAGAACGGCAAGTCCCGCGCCGGACGGGTGGTGCTCTCCGCCGAGCAGGAAGGCGACCACATCCTCCTGTCGATCTCCGACGACGGCAAGGGCATGGACGCGGATCTGCTGCGCAACAAGGCAGTGGAGAAGGGCCTGCTCGACCGCGACGCGGCCGATCGTCTGACCGAGACCGAGTGCTTCAACCTGATCTTCGCTCCAGGTTTCTCCACCAAGGCAGAGATCTCCGACATCTCCGGCCGCGGCGTGGGCATGGACGTGGTCAAGACCAAGATCAGCCAGCTCAACGGTACCCTGAACGTCTACTCGACCAAGGGCCAGGGCTCCAAGATCGTCATCAAGGTGCCCCTGACCCTGGCGATCATGCCGACGCTGATGGTGATGCTGGGCAACCAGGCCTTCGCCTTCCCGCTGGTCAACGTCAACGAGATCTTCCACCTCGACCTGTCCCGCACCAACGTGGTGGACGGCCAGGAAGTGGTGGTGGTACGCGACAAGGCGCTGCCGCTGTTCTACCTCAAGCGCTGGCTGGTGCCCAATGCGGCCCATGTCGAGCAGGGGGAAGGGCATGTGGTGATCCTCTCGGTGGGCACTCAGCGCATCGGCTTCGTGGTCGATCAGCTGGTGGGCCAGGAAGAGGTGGTCATCAAGCCCCTCGGCAAGATGCTGCAGGGCACGCCCGGCATGTCCGGGGCGACCATCACCGGCGACGGGCGCATCGCGCTCATCCTCGATGTGCCCAGCATGCTCAAGCGCTACGCCCGTCGCGGGCTCTGAGTCGGCCAGGTACGAGCGGCGTCGGGCCCGTACCCGGCGCCATCGGGTGGCCTGCGCCGCCCCAGGTTAGGAGTTTCAACGTATGCCGGTAAAAGTACTGGTGGTGGACGATTCCGGCTTCTTCCGGCGTCGGCTCAAGGAAATCCTGGCGGCCGATCCCAACATCTCGGTGGTGGGCACGGCCAGCAACGGGCGCGAAGGGGTCGACCAGGCCCTGGCGCTGCGACCCGATGTCATCACCATGGACTACGAGATGCCGATGATGGACGGCATCACCGCGGTCCGCCACATCATGCAGAAGTGCCCGACCCCGGTGCTGATGTTCTCCTCGCTCACCCATGAAGGCGCCCGGGTCACCCTGGATGCCCTGGATGCCGGCGCGGTGGACTACCTGCCGAAGAATTTCGAGGACATCTCGCGCAATCCGGCCAGCGTGCAAAAGCTGCTGTGCGAGAAGATCCACCATATCGCCCGCTCCAACCGGCGCTTCGCCGTGGCCCCCAGCGTCGCCCCGGCGGCGCCCGCCAGTGCCTCGGCCGCGCCTGCTGCAGCCCGCCCGGCACCACGTCCGGCGGCGCCCAGCGGCGCCCAGTCCGCGCATGCGCCCGTGGCCCCGGCTTCGCCGCCGCCCAAGCGCAAGCACTATCGCCTGGTGGCGATCGGCACCTCCACCGGTGGCCCGGTGGCCCTGCAGCGGGTGCTCACCCAGCTGCCAGCCAATTTCCCGGCGCCGCTGGTGCTGATCCAACACATGCCCGCGGCCTTCACCAAGGCCTTCGCCGAGCGTTTGGACAAGCTCTGCCGCATCAGCGTCAAGGAAGCCGAGGATGGCGACCAGTTGCGTCCGGGGCTGGCCTTGCTGGCACCCGGCGGCAAGCAGATGATGGTGGACGGTCGCGGGATGGTGAAGATCCTGCCCGGCGACGAGCGCCTCAACTACAAGCCTTGCGTCGACGTGACTTTTGGCTCCGCGGCCAAGGCCTATGCCGACAAGGTGCTGGCAGTGGTCCTGACCGGCATGGGCGCCGACGGTCGCGAAGGCGCGCGGATGCTCAAGCAGGTCGGCAGCCAGGTATGGGCCCAGGACGAAGCCAGTTGCGTCATCTACGGCATGCCCATGGCCATCGCCAAGGCCAATCTGGCCGATGCCATCTATGGCCTGGACGACATCGGCAGACACCTGACCGAGGCCTGTTCGTGACGCCAGACGTTCACCGGCCGGAAGGGCATTGAGCGTGGACGTGCTCAGTCTCATCGGCATCCTGCTGGCCTTTACCGCCATCATGGGTGGCAACCTGCTGGAGGGCGGTTCCTTTACCGCCCTGGCCAATGGACCGGCCGCGCTGATCGTGGTCGGCGGCACCCTGGGCGCCGTCCTGCTGCAGACCCGCCTGCCGGTGCTGCGCCGCGCCCTGACCATGCTGGCCTGGGTGTTCGTGCCGCCACGGCTGGACCTCGTCGGCGGCATCCGCAAGGTGGTCAACTGGAGCAACGTGGCGCGCAAGGAAGGCCTGCTGGGCCTCGAACCCCTGGTCGCCCGCGAAGCCGATCCCTATGCCGCCAAAGGCCTGCAGTTGCTGGTGGACGGCACCGAACCGGAAGCCCTGCGCAGCATTCTCGAAGTGGACCTCTACGGCCAGGAAGACCGTGACATCGCCGCCGCCAAGGTCTACGAGGCCATGGGGGGCTATGCGCCCACGGTGGGCATCATCGGTGCGGTGATGGGCCTGATCCACGTCATGCAGAATCTGGCCGATCCCTCGCAACTGGGCAGCGGCATCGCCGTGGCCTTCGTCGCCACCATCTATGGCGTCGGCTTCGCCAACCTGCTGTTGCTGCCCGTCGGCAACAAGCTTAAGGCGCTGGCTCAGCAACAGTCCCGCTATCGGGAAATGTTGCTGGAAGGCCTGATGTCCATTGGCGAGGGCGAGAATCCCCGCTCCATCGAAATGAAGCTGCAAGGTTTTCTGGACTAGGAGGACGCCGCATGCCTCGTCGTCGTCGCCGTCCCGAAGAACACGAGAACCACGAACGCTGGCTGGTCTCCTACGCCGACTTCATCACCCTGCTGTTCGCTTTCTTCGTGGTCATGTATTCCATCTCCTCGCTGAATGAGAGCAAGTACAAGGTGCTCTCGGACAGCCTCTCGGGCATCTTCAGCCAGCCAGAGCGCTCGCTCAAACCCATCCCCCTCGGCGACCAGCGTCCGGCGGGCGTGACGCCGACGGTGATGGATGCGAGCGCCGCTCAACCGGCCAAGGGCACCCCCAGCGATCCGCTGCAGCAGATCGCCGACAGCGTGCGAGCCACCTTCGGCGATCTCATCGCCGGTGACCAGCTGAACATCAAGGCCAGTGAAATGTGGCTGGAAATCGAGCTCAGCTCCAATCTGCTCTTCGCCAGTGGCGATTCGCTGCCGAGCAATCCCGCCTTCGGTCTCATGGAGAAGGTGGCCAAGATTCTGGCGCCGTTCAAGAATCCGATCCAGGTACAGGGCTACACGGACGACCGCCCCATCAGCACAGCGCTGTACCCCACTAATTGGGAACTGTCGGCGGCCCGAGCCGCCAGTATCGTGCGGCTGCTGATCGGCAATGGCATCGCCCCGCAACGCTTGGCCGTGGTGGGCTATGGCGCCTATCAGCCGGTGGTCGACAACACCAGTGACGTCAATCGAGCCCGTAATCGGCGGGTCGTCCTGCTGATCTCGCGCAATCTCGACCTGTTCCGGCCGCAGAGCACCTTGCAAAATTCGTCGACTGGCACACAATCTGCAGCATCGCCTGGAGAACCGGCGCCCAAGGTGGCGCCTGTCAAATCTTCGTCGCCGGCTGCTGAGCCGGCACCTTGACCCGGCTGGTCGTGTCGTCGGGAGGAAGTCTGCACATGAGAGTCTGGGCTGTCGCCAATCAGAAGGGTGGGGTGGGCAAGACCACCACCACCGTTGCCCTCGCCGGGTTGCTCGGCGATGAGGGCAAGCGCGTCCTGTTGGTGGATCTCGATCCCCACGGTTCCCTGACCAGTTATTTCGGTCAGGATCCGGACAGTCTCGAACACAGCGCGTTCGACTTGTTCCAGCACGGTGGCCAGGTGCCGGAAGGCCTGCCGAAGCGGCTGCTGCTGCCCACCAGCCATCCACAGCTGTCGATGCTGCCGTCCAGCACCGCGCTGGCTACCCTGGAACGTCAGTCGCCGGGTCAGAGCGGCCTGGGCCTGGTGATCTCTAAGAGCCTGGCTCAGCTGTGGAACGACTTCGATCATGTGTTGATCGACAGTCCGCCGCTGCTCGGCGTACTCATGGTCAATGCCCTGGCGGCCAGCCAGCATCTGGTGATTCCCACCCAGACCGAATTCCTCGCGCTCAAGGGGCTCGAACGCATGGTCAACACCCTGACCATGATCAACCGCTCGCGCAAGCAGGCACTGCCCTACACCATAGTGCCGACCCTGTTCGACCGCCGGACCCAGGCTTCCATCGGTACCCTCAAGGTCTTGCGCAACACCTATCCGGCCCAGCTGTGGCAGGCCTTCATTCCCATCGATACCCGGTTGCGCGATGCCAGTCGCTCCGGCCAGGTGCCATCGCGCTACGAGGCCAACAGCCGCGGCGTCATCGCCTACCGGGCGTTGCTGCGGCATCTGCTCGAAGGCGCGCCCAGCAGCCAGGTGGCCTGATTCAAGTTTTCCACCCCTCCGGCCGATAGGCTGGACAACTCACCCACGTAGAACGCCATGAGCCAACCGACGTCCCTCGACAATCGTCCTCAGCGTGTCCTCCAGGGCTATCTCGATGCCCTGTTGCTGGATGCGTTCCTGGAACTGCCCACCGCCGAGGCCACCCCAGTGGAGGCTCCCGTGGTGGCTGCGGCCGCGCCGATCGTCAGCGTGAGCGAAGACGAATTCGCCGCTGCGGTGCGTGAGGAGCTCGAACGGGATGCCGCGTGGCAGCCCCGAGTCGTGCCGCTGGCCACCCGCCGTGCCGGGATCGCCCCGCCCGAGGTGCTGCTGCCTGAGCCCCAGGCGCTGCTGGCGCCGGAAACCGACATCGAGCTGGACTGGCGCGTCCCCGAACTGACGCCAGTCGCCGAGCCGGTGCGTCCGGTGGTGGAGGGCATTGCCGTGGGGACTCCGGCGGTGCAGCCGGTAGTGGCGGCTGGCGTACCGCCCAGCGCCGTATATCTGGAAGGTCGACCCGAGTGGGGTGAAGAGCCCTTCGAATGCCTGCTGTTCGACGTCGCCGGCCTGACCCTGGCCGCTCCCCTGGTCTGCCTGGGCTCCATCTATCCGCTCGCCGCCGAAGAGTTGACGCCGCTGTTCGGTCAGCCAGACTGGTTTCTGGGCCTGCTACCCTGCCAGGCTGGTAACCTGCGCGTGCTCGACGCCGCACGTTGGGTAATGCCCGAACGCTATCGTGACGACTATCGCGAAGGGCTGAAATTCGTGATATCGCTGCAAGGCCTGGATTGGGGGCTGGCCGTGCATGGCGTCAGCCATTCGGTACGGCTGGATCCTGCCGAGGTCAAATGGCGGAATCAGCGGGCCACTCGCCCGTGGCTGGCCGGTACGGTGATCGATCAGATGTGTGCGCTGCTGGATGTGGCGGCGCTCGCTGAACAGGTGGTGGGTGGCCGTCGCTAGGGCTGCTCGCTGCAACTAACCAGCGGGTTCGCCCGCTTCGCCGCACGTGCGGTATTTGACGAGGCTAGGGAACATGAAAAAAACGTCCGCACAGGGTTCCGAAGATCCGGTCCTGCAATGGGTCACCTTCCGCCTGGATAACGAGACCTATGGCATCAACGTGATGCAGGTCCAGGAAGTCCTGCGCTACACCGAAATCGCTCCGGTCCCCGGTGCGCCGAGCTACGTGCTGGGCATCATCAACCTGCGCGGCAACGTGGTGACGGTGATCGACACCCGTCAGCGCTTCGGTCTGTTGCCCACCGAAGTGACCGACAACACCCGTATCGTCATTATCGAGGCCGACAAGCAGGTCGTCGGTATCCTGGTCGACAGCGTGGCCGAGGTGGTCTACCTGCGGCAGTCGGAGATCGAGACCGCGCCCAACGTTGGCAATGACGAATCCGCCAAGTTCATCCAGGGCGTGTGCAACAAGAACGGCGAGCTGCTGATCCTGGTCGAGCTCGACAAGCTGATGACCGAAGAAGAGTGGTCGGAGCTGGAAAGCATCTGATGCTCGTCGGGCTGATCCTGCTCAGCGTCGCCCTGGGGCTGGCCTGTGCCGGCCTCGGTGGCTGCTGCTGGCTGCTCTGGCAACGCCAGCAGCAGCAGGCGGCCAAGCTGGCCGAGCGGGAGGCCCTGGTCGACAAGCGCATGCAGATCCTGCTCAAGCGTCTAGAAACCTACCAGGCCGGGCAGGTGCGCATGGGTGAGCAGGTGCAGGGGCTGGCCAAGGTGGTGGCACCCTTGCCCGATCGGTTGACCCAGATCGAGCAGAGCGACCCCACCAGTCTGTCGTTTTCCCAGGCCGCGCGTCTGGTTGGACTGGGCGCCAGCGCTGATGATCTCACCCAGGCCTGCGGCCTGTCCCAGGCCGAAGCCGAGCTGGTGGCCCGTTTGCATCGGCAGCGCCAGCAGCGTTCCGGCTGACCGCCGCCGCCGCAGGATCGCCGCCTTAGCTGACTATCCAGTGATAGAGCGCGATCACCACCAGCACCGCCAGCACCGGCTTGGCGACGCGATAGGCCTTGGGGTGGCGCCGCTTGAATTTCTTCACACCGCCGCCGATACGATCCCCGAATCTCTTGCTGAAGGCATAGGCCTGGTTGATGCCGCCGACGCGTTCGCCTTCGACATTCTGCGGCGCCGTGGCGCTGCCCAGGAAGCGGCTGACCGCCTGGTTGACGCGGGTCAGCAGACGATTGCGCAGAGGGCGCTCCACGTCGCAGAAGAGGATGACCCGGGTCTGGTCGGTCTCGTTCTTGACCCAATGCACATAGGTCTCGTCGAACATCACGTCCTCGCCGTCACGCCAGGCATAGGGCTCGCCGTCGACATAGATGCGGCAGGCGTCCGAGTTGGGCGTGGCCAGACCCAGGTGGTAACGCAGCGAGCCGCCGAAGGGATCGCGATGGGGATTCAGATGACTGCCGCCCGGCAGCAGGGCGAACATGGCGCCCTTGACGTTGGGAATCTGCCGCACCAGTTCGACGGTGCGCGGGCAGAGGGTCTGGGCGGAGGGCAGCGGTTCGCCGTACCAAGTCAGGTAAAAGCGCTTCCAGCCCTTCTTGAAGAAGGAACCGAAGCCGGCGTCATTGTCCTTTTCCGCGGCGCGGATATAGCCCTCGTCGAACAGCCGTAGGGCTTCGACGCGAATCTCCTGCCAGTTGTCCTTGAGCACGTCCAGCTCGGGAAAGCGGCTGCGATCCAGGTAGGGTTTGGAGGGCACGCTGGAGAACAGGTACATCAAGGCGTTGTAGGGCGCGAACACCGCGGAGTGGTTGACCAGTTGGCGCAGGAAGGGCAGGCGAGCGCGTCCGCGAAGATGGACGAAGAGCACGCTGGCGACGAAGAGCAGGACGATCGCGAAGGTAATCATGGGCGAATGGTGATCGGCAGCGCCCGAACCAGGGGCGGATAGGTAATGACTGCATTATTTCACCCCAGAGAAAGGCTTGCACTCGCTTCGTCGGCTGCGCAGGATGGACACCCTGGCGCGCGGCCGCTTCCGAGCCGCGCCCCCTTGGATGATCTAGACGAGTCGTATCGATGAGCATGTCCCTACGCGACCAACTGCTGAAAGCCGGCTTGGTCAATGAAAAGCAGGCCAAGCAGGCCGTCAAGCAAAAGCAGAAGCAGACCCGCATGGAGCATCGTGGGCAGACGGAAAAGGACCGCTCCCAAGAGCTGGCCGTCCAGCAGGCCCAGGCGGAAAAACTGGCCAAGGACCAGGAACTCAACCGTGCCCAGGAAGAGAAGAAGAAGCGCAAGGCCGAGCAGGCGCAGATCAAGCAGCTGATCGAGACCAGCCGCCTGCCCAAGCTGAGCACCGAGGACTACTACAACTTCGTCGATGACAAGAAGGTCAAGCGCCTGTCGGTCAACGTCATGATGAGGGACAAGCTCAGCAAGGGCAGCCTGGCCATCGTGCGCTACGAAGGCCGCTACGAGGTGGTGCCGCGGGCTACCGCCGAACGCATCCAGGAACGCGATCCCAAGCGCGTGGTGCTGCTCAACGTGCAGAGCGGCGAGCCGGATCCGGACGATCCCTACGCGGCCTATCAGGTGCCGGACGACCTGATGTGGTAAGGCGGCGGGTCAGGCGTTCTGTCTGACCAGCATATAGATGCGATAGACGGCGATGCTGGGGATCAGCTGCAGAAAGCCCGACAGGGTTTGCAGCATGATCTCCGGCACCGCGGCCTCGGCGAACTGCCGGGTGATCCAGGCGTCGAGCAGCCAGGCCGGCAGCACCGTAGCCAGGATGCAGGCCAGCAGGGTGAAGAAGTGCCCGCGGCTCAGACGCAGACTGCCGCGCAGGGCGTCCAGCGGTGCCCGTCCTTCAAGGACCAGCAGATTCTCGGCGAAGGCCAGCTTGGCCATGATCAGGAAGCCCGGCACGATCAACAGCGAAAAGCCCAGCATCACCAGCCCCGAGGTCAGGGCCGCGAGGAGGGCGAAGCGTGGCCAGAGCAGCAGGGCGGCGCCCCAGGCGCCGCTCAGACGCGGTGTGGTGCCCTGGGTGCGTGCTTCCAGAAAGATCAGCAGCGCGGCGGTGTACAGCGGATAGCAGAGCAGGCTGACCAGCATGTCCCACAGCCCGCCGTCGACGCCGAAGCGTTCCAGCACCTGATAGCGCAACAGGGCTTCGAGCAGCAGCCAGGGCAGGGTCAGGACAGCCAGGGGCCGCAGATTGCGAGCAAAGAAAGACAGCGAGTCGCGCAGGATATCGACAGGGTTCATGCAGCTCTTCCAGACGGGCAGGAGGGCAGTCTAGCAGGGCGACCCGGTCGCCCGCAGGCGTTCGAGCATGGCCGTGCTGGAGGTGACGGTGGCGTATTCGCCGTGCAGATTGGCCATGGCCATCGCATGGACTTCTTCGGCACTGCGCGGCTGCCCGGCGAAGTCGCGCTTGGCGAAGGTGTAGCAGGCATCTTCGGCGACCCAGGTGGTGAAATCCAGATTGCCGGCGCTGCGCGCCGTGGCCTCCACCGAATTCTCGCTGGCTACGCCGCAGATCAGCAGCGACGCGATGCCGCGCTGGTGCAGCCAGCGCTCCAGACCGCTGTTGGCGAAGGCGTCGGGGACCTGCTTGTCGAACACTGGCTCGCCGGGCAGGGGCGCCAGAGCTGGCTGGAATTCCACCCCGGGCTGGCCCGGCCAGAACACCGAACTCGGACTACGCGACAGGTGCCGGACATGCAGCAGGGGCGCTCGGGCCTGACGCCAGGCCGCCAGCAGATCGGCCATGCGCCGTTCGGCTTCGGGATGGTTGCGCGGCCCCAGGTGCTGGGCGCGGATCCCCTGTTGCTGGTCGATCAGGATGAGCAGGGGCGGCATGGGAGGCCTCGCTGACAAAGGCTCAGATTCCCGCAGCCCTGGCCGGTTGTCCAGTCATGGATGCCCACCCGGAACTACCCATTAGGGCGGCTCTTCAGATGGAAAGGGCATCCACGGGTCACTGGCTGAACCCCTGCTGAATGCCTTGTGGACTCAACTTGAAAAGCGACCACTGCGCCTTTATCTGGCATAACGGCGCACAACCTTGCGCCTTTCGACATCCAGGCCGTTCCCAGGGGAAGGCCACCAGTAGACCGTCTGCGGGAGGGTCATCATGCAACGCGAAGAAAGCCAGCTGATCGAAGGTCTGTTCGACCGTCTCAAGACCACGGAAGCCCAGACGGCGCCCCGTGACCGGGAAGCCGAGGCATTGATCCAGCAGCGCCTGCGCGAGCAGCCCGCAGCGCCCTATTACATGGCCCAGGCGATGCTGATCCAGGAGGCCGCCATCAAGCGCCTGGACCAGCGCGTCAAGGAACTGGAAAGCCAGATGGCCCAGGTCCAGCAGAATCGTCCAAGCAGCGGCGGCTTTCTCTCCAGCCTGTTCGGCGGCGGTAGCAATCAGCCCGCGGGTGGTCAGGCACCGGTCAATGCCGCGCCGTCGCGGGGCTGGAACGATCCTGGTCCGGCCGCCTCACGTCCTGGCACTCCGGGCTATGCCCAGCCCAACCCCGGCTATGGCCAGCCTGCCCCGGGCTATGGCGCGCCCCAGGCGGCGCCCTCGCGCATGGGCGGCTTCATGGGCGGCGCGCTGCAGACCGCGGCCGGGGTCGCCGGTGGCGTGCTGGCGGCCCAGGCCATCTCGGGTCTGTTCCATCATTCGCAGCCGGAGGAGATCGTCAACGTCATCAACGAGACCCCAGCCGCCGATCAGGGCCTGGCCGATGCCGGCGCCCAGGGTGGCTGGTCGGACAACGCCAGCTACGACAACGGTGGTGGTTTCCAGGATGCCGGCTACCAGGATAACGGCGGCTTCCAGGATGCGGCCGACTATGGCGATACCGGCGGCGGTTTCCTCGACGACAGTGGCGACGACGATTCCTTCATCTAGCCTGTCGTGTCGAGCCAGCCCTGGTGCCATGAGGCCCCAGGGCTTCTTTGTCGGCGCTTTCAGCTGGAGGCAAGCGGCAGCGGGCGTTCGAAGGGTGTCGACAGCACCACCACGGTACGGCTCATGCCGAATTGGGTGAGGGTATCGATGAGGGCCTCAAGTTCGCTCATGTCGCGCACGGCGGCGCGTAGCATCAGACAGTCCTCGCCGGTGACCCGGTGGCAGGCGAGAAGCTGGGGGAGGGCTTCCAGTTTCTTCAACAACGGTCCCTGGCTGGTGCTGTGCAGACGCAGGGAGATCAGGCATTCAGTGCCGTAGCCCAGGGCGCGGCGATCGATGCGGGCGCCATAGCCGGTGATGATGCCGGCGTCCTCGAGTTTGGCGATGCGCTCGGCGATGGCCGGCGCGGAAAGACCCAGCCGGCGACTCAGGTCGGCGTAGCTGGCGCGCCCCTCTACCAGCAGCAGGTCGATGAGGCGGCGATCAATATGGTCCATTTCCGTTTCCTGCCTTCGAATCGAAGGTCACTGTCCTTAAAGTCTGCTGAATCAAAGGCTGGTTAGGCCCTTTCTGTCTCGACTGTATCTTAGCCGTCCGGTCGTGCGCTCCTACAATGTCAGCCTGACCCATCAGGAATCTCTCGCGCATGGATACCTCCGCCTCGCCCTGCCTCGCGCCGCGCCTACCCACCTGGCTGCCCTTGCTGGCGGCCTTTTTCGCGCTCTATGTGGTCTGGGGTTCCACCTATTTGGTGATCCGCATCGGCGTGGCCCACTGGCCGCCGCTGCTGATGGCGGGGCTGAGGTTCCTGATCGCGGGGAGTCTGCTGCTGGGCTGGCTGCGCCTGCGCGGTGTGCCCTGGCCCAGGGCGCGTGAGACTGCGGCGGCCGCGGTGATCGGCATCCTGCTGCTGGGCGTGGGCAACGGCGGCGTGACCCTGGCCGAGCACTGGGGCGTGACCTCCGGTATTGCCGCGCTGTCGATCGCCACGGTCCCACTGTTCACCCTGCTGTTCGGCCTGCTCTGGGGGCAGCGCAATACCCTGCTGGAGTGGGCCGGTATTGCTCTGGGCCTGGTGGGGATCGCCTTGCTCAACCTGGGCGATACCATGAGCGCCACGCCGCTGGGGGCCGCGGTAATCCTGCTCGCGGCGGCGGCCTGGGCCTTCGGCTCCATCTGGAGTCGCTATCTGCCGTTGCCACGCGGGGCCATGGCCAGCGCGGTGGAGATGCTGGTGGCCGGTGCGGTGCTGCTCGGCGCCAGCTACCTTAGCGGCGAGCGCCTGCAGCACTGGCCGGCTCTGGGCGGCTGGCTGGCGCTGGGCTATCTGGTGGTGTTCGGTTCGCTGATCGCCTTCAGCGCCTATCTCTATCTGCTGGGGCGGGTACGTCCGGCCGCCGCCACCAGCTACGCCTACGTCAATCCGGTGGTAGCGGTGCTGCTGGGCACCCTGTTCGCCGGTGAGCGGATCGGTCCGGCGGAAATGCTGGCCATGCTGGTCATCGTCGGCGCGGTGGTGCTGATCGGGCTGCCGCAGTGGCGACGGCGCTGAGAGCCTGATCAAAGTCTGCTGCGCGTCGGCCAAACTGCGTTGAAAAGGCCTGGAAGGCCAGCCCCGTCGGAATGCTCATTTACCGCTCGTAAACTCCGCTTCCTCAGCCATTTTCGCCTTGCTTGGCTCTAGCTCGCGAGACGTTGAACAGGCTCAGAGGGCAGGCTAGGCTGGCGCGTCATCCCAGCGGAGTCCGCCATGAGCCAAGCAGTCACCCCCGCCTTTGCCGAAGAGCCGCTCGAAGCCAGCGAGATCCGCGTCCTCGGCAGCCTCATCGAAAAGCAGCTGACCACGCCGGAAAGCTATCCCCTGACCCTCAATGCCCTGGTGCTGGCCTGCAACCAGAAGACCAGCCGCGAGCCGGTGCTCAACCTCACCCCGGGCGACGTGGGGCAGGGGTTGCGGCGTCTGGAAGAGCGCGGCCTGGCGCGCCTGGTCATGGGCAGCCGTGCGGATCGCTGGGAGCAGCGGTTGGACAAGGCCCTGGAGCTACCGCCGCCCCAGTGGGTGCTCTGCGCGCTGCTGTTCCTGCGGGGCCCCCAGACCCTGGGTGAGCTCCTTGCCCGCAGCGGTCGGATGCATGCCTTCGACGATACCGAGCAGGTGCGCCACCACCTGGAGCGCCTGATCGCTCGCGGTCTGGCCACCGGCCTGGGTCGGCAACCCGGTCAGCGTGAAGAGCGCTATCTGCATCTGTTCGGCCATGTGGCGGAACGCGATGCCCAGGTCGCCCAGCTCGGGAGCGCCGCCGAAGGCAGTCCGTCCGCAAGCGGACGCGAAGGCCGACTGGAGGCACTGGAAGCCCGGGTCGTCGCCCTGGAAGAGCGCCTGGCGCGGCTGGAGGAGGCCGCTCAGCGCGGATAGAGCGGCGGCAGGGTATCGTGCACGGCCGCGGGCGTCAGCGGCGGCAGGGCATTGATCGCCTGCCACAGCGTCTCGCCCTGCCAGCGCTGACCGGCTTCGCTGTAAAGCGCCCCATTGAGATCGTCGAGGGCAGCGGCCAGGGGCTCGAATCGCGCGCCCATGGCCGCCAGGGTTTCCGGCTGCTGCCGCGCCCAGGCGTCCAGGGCGTGGCGGGTCACATGGGGATCGTTGCTTTGGCAGGCACGGCGCAGCTCTTCGCGCTGCAGGCGACTGTCGAGATCGGGGGCCGTCGGCAGGACCGCTGGCTGGCGGCGGGCGCGCCACCAGAGGCCGAAGCCGAGCAGCGTGGTCAAGGCGAAGAAGGCCGTCGCCAACTGCCAGCGCCAGAGTCCCTTGGCATTGACGCTGGCCTGGGGAGCGACCGGAGCCGCTACGGGCTGCAGGGTCGGATCCTCGGCGACCACCAGCGGCTGAGCGGGCAGGGTGGCGCGTTCGAGGGTATCGGTCTCGGTGTTCCACCAGACCACCTCCACCGGCGGCAGGACCTTGTCCCCCGTGGACGTGGGTATCAGGGCGACCCGTTCCTCGCGCTGTCCGACCAGGCCGCGCGCCTGGGTCTGCAGGGACAGCCGCGGCTGCTCGGCATAGCGCTTCACGCCCTCGATATCGGGCAATACCAGCGGGGGCAGCTGACCGGGCGCCAGGCCTTCGGCACGCAGCTGCAGGGTGCGGGTCAGGGCGCTGCCTTCGCGGGCGTCTGCCGGCGCGGGATTCCATTGCTGCGTCAGGGTCAGGCTGCGCGCCGGCACCCAGGGGGTCTGCGGCGGATAGCTGGCCGGCTGCGGCAGGACTTCCAGGGTCAGCGCGGGGGTGCGTAACTGGATCGGCTGACCGGCACGGGAGCTGTCGTCGAGACCGCCGGCCAGGGTGGCGCTGAAGGTCTGGGGCGGCAGCACCAGGGTGCCGCTCTGCAGCGGATGGATGGCGTAGCGCCATTCGATCACGCCATGCCGTACCCCCTCGACGTCGCGCTCGTAGACCTGCGGGGTGCCCAGCAGATCCACGCGCGCCTCGCTGGGGTTGGGCGGGGTGAGCACATGGTCGTCATAGAGCGCCACGGCGTGGTAGAGGCGGATGGTCAGGATGGTTTCCGCCTGCACATAGAGCCGGGTGCGCTCCACTGCGGCTTCCAGATAGACCGGTTCGCGGGCTTGGCGCTTGGCGGCAGTGGCCTCCACGGTGACGGTCAGCGGCTGGCTGCGGGCGCCGCCCAGGGTCAGGGCGGGAATGGTCAGGGCGCCGCTGGCCTTGGGTTGCAGGGTCACGTTCCAGCGGGTGGTCACCCGCTCGCCGGGCGGCAGGCTGTTCTGTCGCACCCCGAGTACCCGGAAGTCCTGGTCCAGTGGGCCGAGATCGGGCTTGCCGAACTGGGCGGGATCGGTGGTCTCGAGAATGAGTTCCAGGGTCTCGTTCTGACTGAGCTGACTACGCTCCAGGCGCGCACTGAGATCCGCCGCCTGGACCAGGGGCGCGAGCAGCATGAGGGGCAGCAGCAACGGATGGGACTTCATTGCAGCGCGTTCTCCTCGCGTTGTTGTTGCTGGTACCAGAACTTGCGGCGCAGCAACTCGGCCGGGTTGTCGGGAATCTCTCGCAGCCATTGCTCGGCGGCCTGACGCTGTTCTTCCGCCAGGGGATCTTCGGCATAGGCCGGCGCGACGAGCCAGTCCGCGCCGGCCTGGGCCTGCTGCTGCGGACTGGCCGCAGCGGTCGCCGTGGACGGCGAGGTACTGCTGCTGGCCGGCTCGTCCGCCTGGGCGCTGCTCTGGCTGGCGTTCTGCGCCTTGCGACTGCGGGCGGCGGCCTCGGCCTGGGCCGCGGCGCGCTGGGCGAGCAGGCGTTCGAGACGGTTGCGATTACGCAGGGCAGCGGTCAGATCGGGGCGCAACACCAGCGCCGCCCGGTAGGCGCGCAGAGCCTCTTCCAGGCGTCCGGCCATGGCCAGGGCATTGCCGCGATTGTAGTGGCCGTCCGCCGACGGATCCCGGGCGAAGGCCGCGGCGGCGCCGCTGAAGTCGCCCGCGCGATAGCGTGCCACGCCGCGCCAGCGCTCGTCGGTGAAGAGGTCGGCGGCCGCCGCGGGCTGGTCGTCGGCCAGCAGCTGCAGGGCCTGTTGATCGCGGCGCAACCAGAGGTCGTCCCAGCTGCCGGCTTGGGCGGGAGGCGGCGTCAGCAACAGGCAGAAGGGCAGGCACAGCAACCAGCCGCGGCGTGCACCGCAGGCGACCAGAAGCAGTAGGGGCAGGAGCAGCAGGTAGCCCTGGTCGCGCCAGTCCGAGGGGCCCTGGCCATCGCCGGCCCGCACAGCGTCGGGGCGTTCCAGCAGACCGAGGCGACGCAGGTCGCTGTCGTCGCGCTGCAGACGTTGATAGCGCCCGCCCAGCTCGCGGGCGACGCCCTGCAGGTGGCCTTCGTTCAGTCGAGCGATGCGGATGCCGCCGGCGGCGTCGCTCAGGTAGTTGCCGGTCTCGGCTGCCACCGGGGCGCCCTGAGGCGTACCCGGACCGAGGATCGCCAGCTGGCGCAGCCGACCTTGCAACTGACGCTCGATCCCCTGCCGTTCGCGGTCATCCAGGTCGCTGGCGATGAGCAGCAGTCGGGCGCTGGCACTGGGGGCCGGGCCGAGCAACTCCAGGGCCTGGGCGATGCCCAGGTCGGCGCGCTGGCCTGGCACCGGCATGATCGACGGCCGCAGCGCCTTGAGCAGATTGTCCATGGTCGGCAGATCGTCGGTCAGGGGTACCAGAGTGTGAGCGCTGCCGGCATAGACGACGAAGGCGGTCTCGCCGTCCTGGCGCGCCTTGAGCAGGTCCTGCAACTTGCGCTGCACCGCCAGCAGGCGATTGGGGGTGACGTCGGTGGCGAGCAGGTCGGGCGTCAGCGCCAGCACCACCACCAGCGGATCGTTGCGGCGAAAGTTCTGCTGTTCGCCCTGCTGCCAGCTGGGGCCGGCCAGGGCCAGGCAGGCCAGCAGGCCGGCCAGACCCAGCAGCACCAGGCCGAGGGGCGAGCGCTGGCGCTCGCTGTCGCTGAGCAGCCAGGGTTGCAGCGCCGGCGGCAGCAGCGCCTGCCAGCGCCCGTGGCGATGGCGGCGCTGGCGAAGTGACCAGATCACCAGAGCGACCGGCAGCAGCGCCAGCAGCCACCAGGGACGCAGGAACAGCGGCAGCCAGTCGTTCATGTGGCCTTGCCTCCGCGCCGCCAGCGCCGTGGCCACGGCAGGCGGCCAAGGGCCAGGGCCAGGCCGAGCAGCAACGCCCCGGCCAGCGGCCAGGCATAGAGCTCGCGGGTGGGACGGGCCTGGTCCGGCTGCTGGCGGATGGGTTCGAGACGGTCGAGCTGGTGCGACACGGCGGCCAGTTCGGCGCTGGATCTCACCCGGAAGTAGGCGCCGTTGGTGACCTCGGCGAGGTGCCGCAGCATGGGTTCGTCAAGGTCGCTGGGCGTCGTGCCGGCACCCAGGGTATCCGGGTCGGCGCCGATGCCCAGGGTATAGACGCGCACCCGCTCGCTGGCCGCCAGGCTGGCTGCCACCGCGGGCGTCAGCACGCCGCCGTTGCTGGCCCCGTCGGTGACCAGGATCAGGGTGCGGCTGTTGTCCGGGCGCTTACGCAGGTGCTTGACCGCCAGGCCCACGGCGTCGCCCACCGCCGTGTTGCGCCCCGCGAGTCCGATCTGGGCTTCTTCGAGGAGGGCATGCACCGTGCGCCGGTCGGCGGTCAGGGGCGCCTGCAGATAGGCCTGGGAACCGAACAGGATCAGCCCGACGCGATCGCCCTGGCGGCTGTCGATGAAGCGGCCAAGCAATTGCTTGACCAGGCTCAGGCGGCTGACGCTCTCGTCGCCCAGCTGCATGTCCGGGGTGTCCATCGAGCCGGAGACATCCACCGCCAGCAGCAGGTCGCGACCGCTCACGTCCAGCGGCTGGGGCGGTCCCACCCATTGCGGCCGGGCCGCCGCGCCCAGGATCAGCAGCCAGCCCAGCAGAAAGGGCAGCAGACGGCGGGCGCCGCCCAGGCCGCCGGTATGGCGGGTGCGCCCGCCGAGGTGTTCGAGTTCACCGAGGAATTCCACACGCAGGGCCGCCTGGCCGCTGTCGGCCGCCGGCAGGAGTACGCGCAGCAGCCAGGGCAGCGGCAGCAGCAGCCACAACCAGGGCCATGCGAATTCAAACATGCTTGCGGATCCAGGTGGCGACGGCGTCCTGCAGGCCGTCGATGGCGCGGTCGTCCAGCCGGCAATCCGGGCGATAGCCGCCATCGACCAGGATCATGTAGCGCGTCAGACCGGCCGCCGGACAGCGCGAATCGAGAAAGGCCAGCCAGTCGCGCCCGCTCAGGGTCTGGCTGAGCTGATCCGGATAGCTGGCCCGGCAAAGGCGCTTGAGCAGGGCGTTCAGGGCCTGCAACCAGGGCCCGGCCGGAGCACCATAGGGGCGCGGCAGCCGCGCCAGCTCGGCCAGGGCGGTGGTGCGCAGGTCCTCTTCGGTAGTCGGCTCGACGAGGGGCGCGCTGACCAGGGGCCGCCGACCATGGCGGTGACGCAGAAAGAAGCCCAGCGCTACCACGACCAATACCAGCAGCCACCAGCCCGGCGCCGGTGGCCAGAAGGCCGGTTCCGGCGGCAGCCGTAGCGGCTCCAGACTTGGCAGCCCGGGCGTCACGAGGTGTACCCCGGACGGTGCTGGCGCAAGAGATGCCGCAACTGCTCGATCAGGTCGTCCGCGGTGGACAGCGGCAGCAGCGGAATGCCCAGCCGCAGACTGAGTTCCGTCCAGCGTTCGCGGCGCTGGGCGGCCTGCTCGGCATAGCCCTGGCGGACGTCGGCGCGGTCGGTATCCAATTCCACTTCCGCCTGGCCACTGGCGAAGCGCAGCAGACCGGCCTGGGGTAGTTCGTGATCCAGAGGATCGGAAAGCGGCAGCAGGACCAGGTCACTGTGCCGCGAGAGCAGGGTGAGATGCTGCTCGGTGGCCACGTCCAGGCTGCGCTCGTCGCAGATCACCAGCGCCAGGCTGCCGGGGCGCAGCACCTCACGGGCGCGGCGCAGCACCTGGTTGAAGGTAATGCGCGGCACCTGGGCCAGGGCCGGATCCTGCAGCGCCCGATTGGCGTTGATCAGGTGATCGAAGAAGCGCAGCAGATTCTGCTTGCTGCGCCGTGGGCGGACCTCGTGCAGGCGTTCGCCGCCAAAGATCATGCCGCCGATGCGGTCGTTGTGCTCCAGCACCGCCCAGCCGATCAGCGCGGCCAGGCGTCCGGCCAGCACCGACTTGAATTGCCGGCGGGTGCCGAAGAAGGTGCGCGGACTCTGCTCCAGCAGCAGATAGACCGGCCGCTCGCGCTCTTCGTGGAAAAGCTTGGTATGGGGTTCCCGGGTGCGGGCGGTGACGCGCCAGTCGATGGCCCGTACGTCGTCACCGGGCTGATAGGCCCGTACCTGGTCGAAGTCCACGCCGCGACCGCGCAGGCGCGAATGGTGCAGGCCGATCAGCGGGCTGCGCCGTCCGGCGGCGGAAAACAGCTGCACCTCGACCACCCGGTGGCGCATCTCGATGAGCTCGGCCAGGCCCAGGGTCACGCCGTCGCGCTCGGGCATCTCAGGCCACGGCTACCAGATCGAGGATGCGTTGCACCACCCGGTCATGGTCGATGCCGGCGGCCTCCGCCTCGAAGGACAGGATGACGCGATGACGGAGGACGTCGAACACTACCGCCTGGATGTCCTCCGGGCTGACGAAGTCCCGCCCGGCCAGCCAGGCATGGGCGCGGGCGCAGCGATCCAGGGCGATGGAGCCGCGCGGACTGGCGCCATAGGTGATCCAGTGCGCCAAGTCCTGGTCGAAACGGCCCGGGGTACGGGTCGCCATGATCAGCTGGACCAGGTACTCCTCCACGGCGTCGGCCATGTACAGACCGAGCACCTCGCGGCGCGCGGCGTTGATGGCCGCCTGGGTGACGCGCTCGGTCGGCAGGGTCTCGCCGTCCAGGGCTTCGCCACGGGCCTGGGCCAGGATGCGGCGCTCCACCGAGGCGTCGGGATAGCCGATCTTGACGTGCATCAGGAAGCGATCGAGCTGGGCCTCGGGCAGCGGATAGGTGCCTTCCTGCTCGATGGGGTTCTGGGTGGCCATCACCAGGAACAGGTCGGGCAGGGGATAGGAGGTGCGGCCGATGCTCACCTGGCGCTCGGCCATGGCTTCCAGCAGCGCCGACTGCACCTTGGCCGGCGCCCGGTTGATCTCGTCGGCCAGGACCAGGTTGTGGAAGATCGGGCCCTGCTGGAAGGAGAAGCTCGCCGTGTCGGGACGATAGATCTCGGTGCCGGTGATGTCGGCCGGCAGCAGGTCGGGGGTGAACTGGATGCGGTGGAAGTCCGCTTCCAGGCCTTCCGCCAGGTCCTTGATGGCCTTGGTCTTGGCCAGCCCCGGGGCGCCTTCCACCAACAGGTGACCATCCGCCAGGACTGCGATGAGCAGGCGCTCCACCAGGGTTTCCTGGCCGAGGATCTGGCTGGTCAGGTAGGTGCGAAGCACCTGCAGAGCGTCACGGTGAGCCATGGGGCATCCTGAATACGGCGCTGGAGCGGTCAAGGGTGCTGGATTTTACTGCAAGCGGCGGCTGCCGCCCATGCCTGCGCTGACGTCGCGTCCAGAGCAGCCCTTGACGAAATTTTGACGTGCTCCTGCTCAGGCTGGGCGACTGTCGACGCGGCAGAGGTCTCGCTTCGGCATGGCGCGGTGCGGCAAGACTGGCGTGCTACCGCTGGATGGTTAAACTCCCACGCCTACCGACCGCGCCCGAGGCCTCTGCGTGGCCGATCCCGAGCCGCTGGCCACCCGCCGCGAATCCCTGCTGCTTTTGACAAGGTGTTTTCATGTCGCAAACGGAAGTCCCCCAAACCCCGCGCGCCGCGGGCGCTCGCCCGCTGCCGACGCTGGGCAGCCACCTGAGCTTCGTCCTGGGCTGCGGCCTGGCGCTGCTGGTCATGTTCACCCTGCTGCGTCTGGCGCTGCTGGGCTACAACACCGATCTGATCGGTGAGTCGCCCTTCGCGACCTTTGCCGAAGCCTTCTTCAACGGCGCCCGCTTCGACCTGCGCCTGGTGGTCTATATCTGCGCCCCCTCGCTGTTCTGCCTGTTCAGCCTGAGAGCCATGGCCGCACGCCGGCTGCAGGCCGGCTGGTTCACCCTGGCCGCCAGCCTCTGCCTGTTGCTGGGCGTCGCCGAGCTAAACTTCTATCGGGAATTCCACCAGCGGCTGAATAGCCTGGTGTTCCAGTACCTGCAGGAGGACCTGCACACCGTCACCAGCATGATCTGGAACGGTTTCCCGGTGGTGCGCCTGCTGCTGGCCTGGGCGGTGGCGACCCTGCTGCTGGGCCTGGTGTTCTTTGGCATCGAACGAGCCACCCGGCGCCATGCCGTGCTGCGACCGGCCGCCTGGTACCGCCGGGGTGCGGTGTTCATGCTCTGCCTGGTGGTGGCCGTCATCGCCGCCCGCGGCACCCTGAGATCCGGGCCGCCGCTGCGCTGGGGCGACGCCTATACCACCGATTCGATGTTCGCCAACCACCTCGGCCTGAACGGTACCCTGACCCTGATCGACGCCGCCGAGAACAGTTTTTCCGATCACCGCGACAACAGCTGGAAGGCCACCATGCCGGCCGCCGAGGCGCTGGCCACCACCCGGCAGCTGCTGCTGACCCCGCGCGATGAGCTGATCGACGCCGACAAGGCCGCCGTCCGCCGGATCTATACCCCGCCCGCCGACGGCCAGCTGCCCAAGGTGCGCAACGTGGTGGTGATCCTCATGGAAAGCATGGCCGGTCGCTACATCGGCGCCCTGGGCAATGAAGACGGCATCACGCCGAACTTCGACGCCCTGGCCAAGCAGGGCACCCTGTTCACCCGCTTCTTCTCCAACGGCACCCATACCCACCAGGGCATGTTCGCCACCATGGCCTGCTTCCCCAATCTGCCGGCCTTCGAGTATCTGATGCGCATGCCCGAGGGCGCGCACCAGTTCTCCGGCCTGCCGCAGCTGCTCAGTACCCGTGGCTTCGACGACGTCTACGTCTACAACGGCAACTTCCAGTGGGACAACCAGTCCGGCTTCTTCAGCAACCAGGGCATGACCCGGTTCGTCGGGCGCGAGGACTTCGTCAATCCGGTGTTCATGGATCCAACCTGGGGTGTCTCCGACCAGGACATGTTCGATCGCTCGGTGCAGGAACTGGACAAGCTGGCCAAGGCGCCGGACGGCAAGCCCTTCTATGCGCTCTTGCAGACCCTGTCCAACCACACCCCCTATGCGCTGCCCAAGGACCTGCCGGTCGCGCCGGTCACTGGCCACGGCTCGCTCGACGAGCACCTGACCGCCATGCGCTACGCCGACTGGTCGTTAGGTCAGTTCTTCGCCAAGGTCCAGCACGAGCCCTGGTACCAGGACACCCTGTTCGTCATCCTCGGCGACCATGGCTTCGGCAACAACGAGCAGATCACCGAGATGGACCTGTCGCGCTTCAACGTGCCACTGCTGCTGATCGGTCCGGGCGTGCAGGACACCTTTGGTGCCCGTCGAGACACCGTGGGCAGTCAGATCGACGTGGTGCCCACCGTGCTGGCGCGCTTCGGCAAGCCGACTCAGCACCAGTGCTGGGGCCGTGACCTGCTGGGCTTGCCCCAGGGCGATCAGGGCGTGGCGGTGATCAAGCCCTCGGGCAGCGACCAGACCGTGGCCCTGGTCACCGGCGATCGCATCCTGGTCAAGCCACGCGATCGTGACGCCGTGCTCTATCGTTACCACCTGGGCACCCAGGCCGGTGGCGAGGTGCTCAAGGGCGATGCCAGCGCGCCCGAGCTGCAGAAGCGCCTGGAGGCCTTTATCCAGACCGCCACCGCCAGCCTGCTCGGCAACACCACCGGCATGAACGACAGCAAGGCCGCCGCCGCCCAGCGGCAGTAACCCTTGCCCATGAAAAAGGCCGCCCGCGGGCGGCCTTTTCTTTGGTCGGCAGAAGTCAGGCGGCGATGACCACGTCTTCGGCCTGCAGGCCCTTGTCCCGCTGGATCACCGAGAACTCCACGCGCTGGCCTTCCATCAGCACCCGATGACCTTCGCCGCGGATCGCGCGGAAGTGCACGAAGATGTCGTCGCCGGTGTCGCGGGAGATGAAGCCGAAGCCCTTGGAGGTGTTGAACCACTTCACCGTGCCGCGCTCGCGGTCATCGGCCAGCGGCCGTGCCGGGATCGCTGCGGCCGCTACGGGGCGCGCCGCCGGGCGAGGACGAGCCTCCGCATCGAGCGCGGGCGCATTGCCGGCCGGGATGCGAAACTTTTCCGGCAGACTGGCCAGGGCGGCGACCAGGGTCAGACCCAGGGGCAGCAGCTCGGCCGGCAGCCCGCCGATCTGCTCCAAGGGCGCCAGCAGGATAAAGGTTTGGGCCACGACGGCGATCACCAGCAGGGCGCTGGCGAGTTTCTGGGCGCCACTGCTGCGGCTGCGGGAGAAGGGTGTGAAGAGGAGGGTGGCAAGACCCAGCAGGGCCAGGTGGATGGACTCGGGTTGATCGAAGGACGAGGTGTCGGACTGCAGTCCGGGAATCGCCGATAACAGGAGCGCAGCAGCGCCCACCACGACATGGACAGTAGATAACGTGTTCAATGTGAAATCACCTTGGGATAGAGAACACGGGTCTGCCGAAACTGCCGAAACAGTGCTCGACAGCGGCGTGACCCGGCGCTAGGTGCGCGTCCTTATTAAACCCAAAAGGTGAAGGCCACTCAATCGTGGCACCGTCGCAGGTCCGCGCCTGCGACGGTGCCCGGACTCAGGCGGCGAGCAGGCTGCGCAGCATCCAGGCGGTCTTCTCGTGGGTCTGCATGCGCTGGGTCAGCAGATCGGCGGTGGGCTCGTCGTTGACCTTGTCCAGCAGCGGGAAGATGCCCCGCGCGGTGCGCACCACGGCTTCCTGACCCTGCACCAGCAGGCGGATCATCGCCTCGGCGTCCGGTACGCCTTCCTCTTCCTTGATGCTCGACAGGCGCGCATAGGCGGCGTAGGTGCCCGGTGCCGGGAAGCCCAGGGCGCGGATGCGCTCGGCGATGTCGTCCACCGCCACGGCCAGTTCGGTGTACTGCGTCTCGAACATGAGGTGCAGGGTGTTGAACATCGGCCCGGTCACGTTCCAGTGGAAGTTATGGGTCTTCAGATAGAGGGTGTAGGTGTCGGCCAGCAGGCGCGACAGGCCCTCGGCGATCTGGGCGCGATCCTGTTCGGCGATGCCGATGTTGATTTCCATGCTGATGGCTCCTGTGCGGCGGTTACGAAAGGCTCCGAGGCTATCACAGAACCGCTGGCCGTTTAGCCAGTGTTGGCATGTCGAGCTGCGTGCCCGGCTACGGTAAAATCGTGGCGGATGATATAGAATCTCCCGTTCAGTCGAGCGCCCGGTCTTGCTGGCCCGGCGCCTCCACGCATTCAGCCTGTTCTAGAGAAGCGAAACCACGACCATGATGCGCAGCCACTATTGCGGCCAGTTGAACGAGAGCCTGGACGGCCAGGAAATCACCCTCTGCGGTTGGGTCCACCGCCGCCGTGACCACGGCGGGGTCATCTTCCTCGACATCCGCGATCGCGAAGGCCTGGCCCAGGTGGTGTTCGATCCGGATCGCGCCGAAACCTTCGCCAAGGCCGACCGCGTGCGCAGCGAATACGTGGTCAAGCTCACCGGCAAGGTACGCCTGCGTCCCGAGGGCGCGCGCAACGCCAACATGGCGTCCGGTGCCATCGAGGTGCTGGGCTATGAGCTGGAAGTGCTCAACGAAGCGGAGACCCCGCCGTTCCCGCTCAACGAATACACCGACGTCGGTGAAGAGACCCGCCTGCGCTATCGCTTCATCGACCTGCGTCGTCCGGAGATGGCCGAGAAGCTGAAGCTGCGTTCGCGCATCACCTCCAGCATCCGCCGCTACCTGGACGAAAACGGTTTCCTCGACGTGGAAACCCCGATCCTGACCCGTGCTACCCCCGAGGGTGCCCGCGACTATTTGGTGCCCAGCCGCACCCATCCCGGCAGCTTCTTCGCCCTGCCGCAGTCGCCCCAGCTGTTCAAGCAGCTGCTGATGGTCGCCGGCTTCGACCGCTACTATCAGATCGCCAAGTGCTTCCGTGACGAAGACCTGCGCGCCGACCGCCAGCCGGAATTCACTCAGATCGACATCGAGACCAGCTTCCTCGATGAAAAAGACATCATGGACATCACCGAGACCATGGTGCGCAACCTGTTCAAGGAAGTGCTGGACGTCGAATTCGGTACGCTGCCGCACATGACCCTGGCCGAAGCCATGCGTCGCTTCGGTTCCGACAAGCCGGACCTGCGCATTCCGCTGGAACTGGTGGACGTGGAAGACCAGCTCAAGGACGTCGACTTCAAGGTCTTCGCCGGTCCGGCCAACGATCCCAAGTGCCGCGTCGCCGCGCTGCGGGTACCGGGCGGGGCGAGCATGCCGCGCAAGCAGATCGACGACTACACCAAGTTCGTCGGCATCTACGGCGCCAAGGGCCTGGCCTACATCAAGGTCAACGAGCGCGCCGCTGGCGTCGAGGGTCTGCAGTCGCCCATCGTCAAGAACATCCCGCTGGACAACATCAACGTCATCCTCGACCGCGTCGGCGCGGTGGATGGCGACATCGTGTTCTTTGGCGCGGACAAGACCAAGATCGTCTCCGAAGCCCTGGGCGCGCTGCGCATCAAGCTCGGTCACGACCTCAACCTGCTGACCTGCCAGTGGGCGCCGCTGTGGGTGGTCGACTTCCCGATGTTCGAGGAAAACGACGATGGCAGCCTGACCGCCATGCACCACCCCTTCACCTCGCCCAAGTGCAGCCCGCAAGAGCTCAAGGCCAACCCCGGTGCCGCGCTGTCGCGCGCCTACGACATGGTGCTCAACGGCACCGAACTGGGCGGCGGTTCCATTCGTATCCACGACAAGAAGATGCAGCAAGCCGTCTTCGAGGTGCTGGGGATCAGCGAAGCGGAACAGGAAGAGAAGTTCGGCTTCCTGCTGGACGCCCTGAAGTTCGGCGCACCGCCCCATGGCGGCCTGGCCTTCGGCCTGGATCGTCTGGTGATGCTGATGACCGGCGCCTCGTCGATTCGTGAAGTCATCGCCTTCCCGAAGACCCAGAGCGCGGCCGACGTCATGACCCAGGCGCCCGGCGCCGTCGACGCCAAGGCCCTGCGCGAGCTGCACATCCGCCTGCGCGAGCAGGCCAAGGCGGAATAAGCCTTACCGGAGGAGGGCGCCCAAGTCGGCGCCCTCCGTTTCCCTTTTTCATTGCGTCGCGGCCCTCGCGGCCGGCGCAGTCTTCGTCAAGACATTGGAGTAGCTTATGGCCGGTCATTCCAAATGGGCCAACATCAAGCATCGCAAAGAACGCCAGGATGCCAAGAAAGGCAAGATCTTCACCAAGATCATCCGTGAGCTGACCGTGGCCGCGCGCCAGGGCGGCGGCGTTCCAGCCGACAACCCCCGTCTGCGCCTGGCGGTGGACAAGGCGCTCACCGCCAACATGACCCGCGACACCATCGACCGGGCCATCGCCCGTGGCGTGGGCGCCGGCGAAGGCGAGAACGTCGAGGAACTGACCTATGAAGGCTACGCCCCGAGCGGCGTCGCCATCATCGTCGAAGCCATGACCGACAACCGCAACCGTACCGCGGCCGAAGTCCGCCATGCCTTCAACAAGTGCGGTGGCAACCTGGGTACCGACGGCTCGGTCGCCTATCTGTTCGAGCGCAAGGGCCAGATCAGCTACGCCCCTGGCCTGGACGAAGACGCCCTGATGGAAGCCGCGCTGGAAGCGGGTGCCGATGACGTGGTGGCCAACGACGATGGCTCCATCGACGTCTTCACCAGCTTCGCCGACTTCATCGCCGTCAACGAAGCCCTGACCGCCGCCGGCTACAAGGCCGACGAAGCCGAGGTGACCATGATCCCCTCGACCTCCGCGACCCTGGATCTGGATACCGCGCAGAAGGTGCTCAAGCTGATCGACATGCTCGAAGACCTGGACGACGTGCAGAACGTCTATTCCAATGCCGACATCCCCGACGACGTCATGGCGCAGCTCGGCTGATGTCCCTCTACGAGCGCCTGCCGCCCGATGCGCCCGGCACCCTGGTGCTGGGCATCGACCCGGGCTCGCGGCTGACCGGCTTTGGCGTGGTGCGCGACACTGGGCGGGGCTGCGAGTACGTGGCCTCCGGCTGCATCCGCACCGGTAACGGTCCGTTGCCTGAGCGGTTGCAGATCGTCTATCGCGGTGTGCGCGACGTCATCGCCCAATACGGGCCGGTCACCATGGGCATCGAGCAGGTGTTCATGGCGCGCAACGCCGACTCGGCGCTCAAGCTGGGTCAGGCTCGGGGCGCGGCCATCGTCGCTGGCGCCGAGGGTGGCCTGGAGATCTCCGAATACACCGCGAGCCAGGTCAAGCAGGCCGTGGTCGGCAACGGCGGAGCGGACAAGCAGCAGGTGATGCTGATGGTCATGCACCTGCTGCGGCTGACCGAAAAGCCCCAGATCGACGCCTCCGACGCCCTCGCCATCGCCCTGTGCCATGCCCATACCCGGCAGAGCCTGGTCCCCCATGGCCTGCTGGCGACTCGCCGCCGCGGCGGCCGGCTGCGTCTCTAGCTTCATCCGCTCAAACATCTCGCTCCAGAAGTAGGAAGGTATCCCTGTGATCGGTCGTCTACGTGGCACCCTGGCGGAAAAGCAGCCGCCCCATCTCCTGCTCGACGTGGGCGGAGTCGGCTACGAGGTCGAAGTGCCCATGACGACCCTTTATCGGCTGCCGGCCCAGGGCGAGGTCGTCACATTGCATACCCACCTCGTGGTACGGGAAGATGCGCACCTGCTGTACGGGTTTGGCGAAAAACGCGAGCGAGAGCTGTTTCGTGAGCTGATCCGACTCAATGGTGTCGGCCCCAAGCTGGCCCTGGCGTTGATGTCCAGTCTCGAGGTGGATGAATTGGTTCGTTGTGTTCAGGCCCAGGACACCTCTGTCCTGGTCAAGGTGCCGGGAGTGGGCAAGAAGACCGCCGAACGCCTGCTGGTCGAGCTCAAGGACCGCTTCAAGGCCTGGGAAAATCTGCCGACCATCGCGCCTCTGGTTCTGCCGAACCAGGCCGCCGGCGCCGCCAGCGCCGAGGCCGATGCGGTCAGCGCCCTGGTCGCCCTGGGCTTCAAGCCCCAGGAAGCCAGTCGCGCCGTCGCTGCCGTGGAAGGGGAAGACCTTTCCAGCGAGGAACTCATCCGTCGCGCCCTGAAGGGCATGGTCTGATCCCATGATAGAAACCGATCGCCTGATCTCGGCTGGTGGCCGCGACCGAGAGGAATTCCAGGATCGCGCCATCCGTCCGGTGCGCCTGGCCGACTACATCGGCCAGCCGGTGGTGCGCGATCAGATGGGCCTGTTCATCCAGGCGGCCAAGGGCCGGGGCGAGGCCCTCGACCATACCCTGATCTTCGGCCCACCCGGCCTGGGCAAGACCACCCTGGCCAACATCATCGCCCAGGAAATGCAGGTTTCCCTCAAGAGCACCTCAGGCCCCGTGCTGGAGCGCCCGGGCGATCTCGCGGCGCTGCTGACCAACCTGGAAGCGGGCGATGTGCTCTTCATCGACGAGATCCATCGGCTCTCGCCCATCGTCGAGGAGGTGCTCTATCCGGCGATGGAGGACTACCAGCTCGACATCATGATCGGCGAGGGTCCGGCGGCGCGCTCCATCAAGCTGGATCTGCCGCCCTTCACCCTGGTTGGGGCGACCACCCGTGCCGGCATGCTGACCAACCCGCTGCGTGACCGCTTCGGGATCGTCCAGCGCCTGGAGTTCTACGGCACCGCGGACCTGGCCACCATCGTCACGCGTTCGGCCGGCATCCTGGGCCTCGCCATCGAAGCCGAAGGGGCGATGGAGATCGCCCGCCGGGCACGGGGCACGCCGCGGATCGCCAACCGCCTGCTGCGGCGGGTACGGGACTTCGCCGAGGTCCGCGGGCAGGGCCATATCAGCCACGACATCGCCAGTCGTGCCCTCGACCTGCTGGACGTCGATGCCCAGGGCTTCGATCACCAGGATCGCCGTCTGCTGCTGACCATGATCGACAAGTTCGACGGCGGCCCGGTGGGGGTGGATAGCCTGGCGGCAGCCATCAGCGAAGAGCGTCACACCATCGAAGACGTGCTGGAACCCTATTTGATCCAGCAAGGCTATATCATGCGCACGCCGCGCGGGCGGGTGGTGACCCGGCATGCCTATCTGCACTTCGGACTCAACCTGCCGACGCGTCTGGCCCAGGGCGGTACGCCCGATCTGTTCGAGGTCAATGGTAACTAAATGCAGTTGCGAACATTTCTGATTGGCAACGGCGAGGCTAGGTTCTAGAGTATGCACGCGCAATCGCGGAGCCCGTCGCCGTCCGTCCTCAGGTGTCGTGTCTACTACGAAGACACCGATGCCGGCGGCATCGTCTACTACGTCAACTACCTCAAGTTCATGGAACGCGCCCGCACCGAGCGACTGCGCGCGCTGGGCTATGCCCAGTCCGAACTCGCCCGGGACGGTCTGCTCTTTGTCGTCCACAGCAGCGAAGCGCGCTACCATGCGCCCGCGCGCCTGGATGACGAACTGCTGATCGGCGCCGAGGTGGTCGAGGCGAAGCGCGCCAGCCTTAGGTTTTACCAAGAGGTGCGGCGGGCAGAAGACGAGGTCCTGCTCTGTGAAGGGTGGGTGACGGTCGCCTGCGTGCGTGCTGACAGCTTCAGGCCCCGGGCGATCCCGACGGCCATGCGAACGGTTCTTGCCGGAAATCCGGCGTCAATTCAATCAGGAGATTAAGCGTGCAACCCAACGTCGACCATATGTCCATGTGGAGCCTCGTCGCCAATGCCAGTCTGGTAGTGCAACTGGTGATGCTCATCCTGGTCGCAGCCTCTGTCACGTCCTGGATCATGATCATCCAGCGCGGCAATGCCATGCGTGCCGCCAAGCGTTCCCTGGATGCCTTCGAAGAAAAATTCTGGTCGGGCATCGATCTGTCCAAGCTGTATCGCCAGGCCGGCAGCAACCCCGACCCGGACTCCGGCGTCGAGCAGATCTTCCGCGCCGGCTTCAAGGAGTTCTCCCGCCTGCGTCAGCAGCCCGGCGTGGATCCCGATGCCGTGATGGAGGGTGTCTCGCGCGCCATGCGCGTCGCCATCTCCCGTGAGGAAGAGAAGCTCGAGCAGGCCCTGCCGTTCCTGGCCACCGTCGGTTCCACCAGCCCCTACGTGGGTCTGTTTGGTACCGTCTGGGGCATCATGAATTCCTTCCGTGGCCTGTCCACGGCGCAGCAGGCGACCCTGGCCACCGTGGCGCCCGGCATCGCCGAGGCCCTGATCGCCACCGCCATCGGTCTGTTCGCCGCCATTCCCGCCGTCGTGGCCTACAACCGCTTCGCCGCCCGTTCGGAAATGCTGATCAACCGCTACTACACCTTTGCGGACGAGTTCCAGGCCATCCTGCACCGCAAAGTCCACGCCAGCGACGAATAAAGAGGTATCCCATGGTTCCTCGCCGCCAGAAACGCAAGCCCGTCGCCGAGATGAACGTGGTGCCCTACATCGACGTGATGTTGGTGCTCCTCGTCATCTTCATGGTGACGGCGCCCATGCTCAATCAGGGCGTCAAGGTCGACCTGCCCAAGGTCGACAGTCAGGCCCTGCCGCAAGACAACGACAAGCAGATCCTCACCGTCTCGGTGAAGTCCGACGGTACCTACTACTGGAACGTCGGGTCCGAGGTGGATACCGATCAGAAGGCCAAGTCCGAGACCGCCGTGTCGCTGCCGCAACTGAGTCAGCAGGTCGGTGCCATCATGCGTCAGCGTGCTGACACCCAGGTGTTCATCCGCGGTGACAAGGCCGCCAACTATGGTGTCGTCGCCGGTGCCATGGGTGCTTTGCAACAGGCCGGCGTGCCCAACGTCGGGTTGATTACCGAGGCGCCTTGATGCGACACCGCGAGCGTTCGTCGTCCGAAAGTTATTTCTGGCCGGTCATCTGGGCAGTCGCCCTGCATGTGCTGATTTTCGGCCTGCTGTTTGTCAGCTTCGCCTTTACCCCTGAATTGCCCCAGTCGCGCCCGGTGGTTCAAGCGACCCTGGTCCAGCTCAAGTCGAAGAGCTCGGCGCAGGTCCAGACCGAGCAAAAGTTGGCAGGGGAGGCGAAGAAGACCGCGGCCAAACAGTACGAGCAGGAGCAGCTGGAGCAGCGTCGCGAGCAGCAGGAAGCCCAGCGTGAAGCGGCGGCGGCCAAGGCGGCTCAGCAACAGAAGGAAGCCCAGCACCAGGCCGCGGAACAAAAGAAAGCCGACGACGCTCGAAAGGCGCAGCAAGCGGAAGCGGCGGCCAAGGCCGCCGAGGCCAAGGCTGAGGCCGAGAAACAGTCCGAGGCCGCCAAGGCGGCTGCGGAAGCCAAGCAGGCTGCCGAGCAGAAGAAGCAGGCGGACATCGCCAAGAAGAAAGCCGACGAAGCCGCCAAGCAGAAGGCGGCCGACGAAGCGGCCAAGAAAACGGCGGCAGAAGCGGCCAAGCAGAAATCGGCGGAAGAAGCCAAGCAGAAGGCCGCAGCCGAGGCTGCCAAGAAGGAAGCGGCAGCGGAAGCGGCGAAGAAGAAAGCGGCTGACGACGCCAAGAAGAAGGCTGCCCAGGCAGCTGCACGCAAGGCGGCAGAAGACAAGAAGGCTCAGGCGCTGGCGGAGCTGTTGTCCGATGATACCCAGCGGCAGCAGGCCCTGGCCGAAGAGCAGGGCGACGAGGTGGCATCGAGCTTCGATGACCTGATCGTGCGTCTGGTCAGCGAGCAGTGGACGCGTCCGCAATCGGCGCGCAACGGCATGAGCGTCGAAGTGCAGATCAACATGCTGCCGGATGGGACCATCACCAGCGCGACGGTGACCCGTTCTAGTGGCAACAAGGAATTCGATAATTCAGCGGTATCGGCCGTGCGTAACGTCGGTCGTATCCGTGAGCTGCAGCAGCTGGATCGCAAGACCTTCGATCAGCTGTACCGTCAGCGCCGCATGATCTTCAAACCGGAGGACCTGAGTCTGTGAACACCCTGATCCGTTACATTCTGCTGGGCCTGGTCCTGGTGGTGGGCTCCGCCCAGGCGGCCGATCCGCTGGTGATTTCCAGCGGTAGTGATCGCGCCATCCCGATCGCCGTCGTGCCATTCGGGTGGCAGGGTGGTCAGCCACTGCCGGAAGATCTGGCCAACATCGTCAGCGACGACATGCGCAATTCTGGGGTGTTCTCGCCGATTCCGCGCCAGAACATGCTGAGCCAGCCGAGCCAGGCCAGCGAGGTGATCTTCCGCGACTGGAAGGCCCTGGGCGCCAACTATGTGCTGGTGGGCAACGTCGTGCCCAACGGTGGTCGACTGCAGATCAGCTACGCTCTGTTCAACGTGTCCACCGAACAGCAGGTCCTGACCGGCAATGTCGGCGGCAGCACCGATCAGCTGCGCGACATGGCGCATTTCATCTCCGACCAGGCCTATGAAAAGCTGACCGGGGTGAAAGGTGCATTCTCCACGCGCATCCTCTATGTGACCGCCGAGCGCTTCTCCGCGACCAACACCCGCTATACCCTGCAGCGCGCCGACTATGACGGTGCCCGCTCGGTGACCCTGCTGCAATCGCGCGAACCCATCCTGTCGCCGCGTTTCGCGCCGGACGGCAAGCGCATCGCCTACGTCTCCTTCGAGCAACAGCGTCCGCGCATCTTCCTGCAGTACATCGATACCGGTCGTCGCGAGCAGCTGACCAACTTCGAAGGTCTGAATGGCGCTCCGGCGTTCTCGCCCGATGGCAATCGTCTGGCCTTCGTGCTGTCCAAGGACGGCAACCCCGAGATCTATGTGATGGACCTGGGCTCCCGTGCCATTCGTCGTGTGACGAATGACTCCTCCATCGATACCGAGCCGTTCTGGGGCAAGGATGGTCAGACCATCTACTTCACCTCCGATCGCTCCGGCAAGCCGCAGATCTACAAGGCCAGCGTCAGTGGCGGGGGTGCTGAGCGCGTGACTTTCGTTGGCAACTACAACGCCAACCCGAAACTTTCGGCGGATGAAAAGACGCTGGTAATGGTGCATCGCCAGGAAGGTTTCACCAACTTCCAGATCGCTGCGCAAGACCTCCAGCGCGGCTCTGTGCGGGTACTTTCCAACACCAGCCTCAACGATTCGCCCACTGTTGCGCCCAATGGCACCATGCTAATCTACGCCACCCGCCAGCAGGACCGAGGCGTACTGATGCTTGTCTCCATCAATGGTCGCGTCCGGATTCCTCTTCCCACCGCCCAGGGTGACGTGCGCGAGCCTTCCTGGTCTCCTTACCTGAACTGACGGCTAATTAGAAAAGTCCTTAGAAACACCAACATTGCGGTTCTTTTAGGAGTTACATGATGGAAATGCTGAAATTCGGCAAGTTCGCTGCACTGGCTCTGGCCATGGCTGTCGCCGTGGGCTGTTCCTCCAAGGGCGGCGACGCCTCCGGTGAAGGCGCTGGTGCTGGCGCTGGCGCCGGTGCTGTCGACCCGAACGCTGGCTACGGTGCCAACGCCGGTGCCGTTGACGGCAGCATGGGCGATGAAGCCGCTCTGCGCGCCATCACCACCTTCTACTTCGAGTACGACAGCTCCGACCTGAAGCCGGAAGCCATGCGCGCTCTGGACGTTCACGCTCGCGACCTGAAGGCCAGCGGCCAGCGCGTCGTTCTGGAAGGTCATACCGACGAACGCGGTACCCGCGAGTACAACCTGGCGCTGGGCGAGCGTCGTGCCAAGGCCGTTCAGCGCTACCTGGTGCTGCAGGGCGTATCCCCGGCTCAGCTGGAGCTGGTGTCCTACGGTAAAGAGCGTCCGGTTGCCGTCGGTCACGACGAGTCTTCCTGGGCTCAGAACCGTCGCGTCGAGCTGAAGAAGTAATAAACGATGTCCAAGCGCCTGCAGTTCTTGATCGCCCTGACCCTTGGTGTACCGGTTGTCGCCGCGGCTCAGGTTCCCGTACAGGATGGTAGTTATGGTGTTGCCCAGTCCGCTGGGCAAGGCTATGGCAACGCAGGCGCGGCCAGTGCCGGAAACGGGGCTCCCGTTTCCGGCATGGGTCAACTGTTCATGCAGTTGCAACAGATGCAGGATGACATCGCTCGCCTGCGTGGCCAGGTCGAGGTTCAGGAAAACGAGATCCGCCAGCTCAAGCAGGAAGGATTGGATCGTTACCAGGATCTGGATGGTCGACTCTCCCAGCTTTCTTCCGCTCCTGCCAATGCAGGTGCCGGAGCCGCTGCAGGCGCCGCCCAGGGTGGCGCCATCGCGGCAAACAACGCGCCAACGCCGCCTGCTTCCGCGGGGGCACCGGCCGCCAGTAGCGAACCGGGTGATCCGGCGAAGGAAAAGCTGTACTACGACGCTGCCTTCGATCTGATCAAAGCCAAGGATTTCGACAAGGCCAGTCAGGCGTTCAACGCCTTTCTGCGCAAGTATCCCAATAGCCAGTATGCGGGCAACGCCCAGTACTGGCTGGGTGAAGTGAATCTGGCCAAGGGCGATCTGCAGGCCGCTGGCCAGGCATTCGCCAAGGTCAGCCAAGCCTATCCCACCAGCAACAAGGTGCCGGATTCGCTGTACAAACTGGGTGGCGTCGAGCAGAAGCTCGGCCGCACGGATCGGGCCAAGGGCATGTACCAGCAGGTCATCAGCCAATATCCCGGAACCTCCGCTGCGCAGCTGGCGCAGCGGGATCTGAAAAGCCTGCCCTAGCGCAGGCTTTTTTCTTCTATCTCCCGCAACGGAGGCGGATGGCCTGTTTAGCCGTCACGCCCGTGGCTTCTATGCAAAAAGATACCCTACGTCTTACCGAAATCTTCTATTCGCTCCAGGGTGAGGCCCGCACCGTCGGTCTTCCCACCGTCTTCGTCCGGCTCACCGGCTGCCCCCTGCGCTGCCAGTATTGCGATACGGCCTATGCCTTCACCGGTGGTGAGATCCATCATCTCGATGCCATCCTGGAGCAGGTCGCCAGCTACCGGCCACGCCATGTCTGTGTGACCGGTGGCGAGCCGCTGGCGCAGCCCAATTGCCTCAAGCTGCTCGAGCAGCTGTGTGATGCTGGCTACGAGGTATCCCTGGAAACCAGCGGTGCTCTGGATGTCAGTGGCGTGGACCTGCGCGTCAGCAAGGTCGTCGACCTCAAGACCCCGGGATCCGGGGAAATGGGGCGCAACCTCTACGCCAACATCGCTCATCTCACACCGAACGATCAGGTCAAGTTCGTCATCTGCTCGCGTGAAGACTACGACTGGGCGGTTTCCAAGCTGATCGAATATCGCCTGGATCAGCGGGCGGGGGAGGTGTGGTTCTCGCCCAGCCATGGCCAGGTGGTGCCGCGTGAGCTGGCGGAATGGATCGTGGCCGACAATCTGCCGGTGCGTTTCCAGTTGCAGCTGCACAAGATTCTCTGGAACGACGAGCCGGGACATTGAGCATGAGTCAGCCTAAAGCGGTCATCCTTCTTTCCGGCGGCCTGGATTCCGCCACCATCGTTGCCATGGCCAAGGCCCAGGGCTTCGCCTGCTACACCATGAGTTTCGACTACGGCCAGCGCCATCGCGCCGAACTGCAGGCCGCCGAGCGCGTAGCGCGTCAGCTGGGTGTCGTCGAGCATAAGGTGATCGGCCTGGATCTCAACGGGATCGGTGGCTCGGCCCTCACCGACCCGGACATCGCCGTGCCGGAGACGCCGGGCGAGGGCATCCCCGTTACCTATGTGCCGGCGCGCAACACCGTGTTCCTGTCGCTAGCCCTGGGTTGGGCCGAGGTGATCGGCGCTCGCCATCTCTTCATCGGGGTGAACGCGGTGGATTACTCCGGCTATCCGGATTGCCGGCCGGAGTTCGTCGAGGCCTTCGAGCGCCTGGCCAATCTCGCTACCAAGGCGGGTGTGGAAGGGGATACCTTCAGGATCGAAGCCCCGCTGCAGTACCTGTCCAAGGCGCAGATCGTCGAGACTGGTACCCGGCTGGGCGTGGACTACGGTCTGACCGTGTCCTGCTATCAGGCCAACGGCGAAGGCGAAGCCTGCGGCCGCTGCGACAGCTGCCGTCTGCGCGCCGAAGGCTTCAAGGCGGCCAAGATTTCCGACCCCACCCGCTACCAGTAAAAAAATTCATCTAGGGTGTTGATTCTCCTGAGAAAATCGCTAGAATGGCGGCCACTAACGGGTCGTTAGCTCAGTCGGTAGAGCAGTTGGCTTTTAACCAATTGGTCGTAGGTTCGAATCCTACACGACCCACCATCTTCACCCAGAACCCTCCTTGCGGAGGGTTTTGGCGTTTCTCGCAGCTAATACAAGCAGCCGTCTGTCGCGAAACATAGCTTCGCAATGAAGTGATGTCAAACCGCGATATGTCATGTCTATCGCGCTCTGGCACTGGCTTAGGCGGCTGGAAGGCATGCTATTACGGTCGTTCTCTATCGAAAGGACACGCGCACTCCTTGAGAGCTAGTTCTCAATTTCAGATGAACGGCCTTTTCGATGAGGTGAAGCGGAGCGCTTAGCCTGACTTGGCCCGAGCTTCGAATCGGCGTATCTGGGTACTGGTAACAGCCCCCGATCGCGAAGACCCATCGCTCTTTAGTAGCTGCTCTGTTTTTGAGAGCAACTGATCCAGTCCGCCTGATGCTAGGAGCTGACTCAGCTTTCTTACCTGTCGCGCCATCTCCTCTAGCCCTAAGGAGCCTTCAGCTTGCGTAGCTACGGTCTCCTGTTGCAGTGCTGCTTGCGCAATGCTTGGAGGTACGGGAGACCCTTCAGTAAGGTTCGAATGATGCTGGACCAGGTTCTTGCTGGTAGGAGGAGGGGGCGGTAGCGCGGGCACCTTCTGGTGCGCTGGTGATTTTGCAATGGCGGGAGCAGCTGCGCCGTAGTCAACGCGTGCGCGCTGCCGGTGCTTAGGTTTGGCTGCTTCAACCCTATCGTTCATCGCGTCCCGCATTACCTCATAGTCGGGCTCGATGTATTCCATCGTGGTCGCTAAGTTCGAATGGTTCAAAAGCTGCTTGGTGACGTGGATGTTTCGGTCAGGCTGACGCATCAGGTCGCTAGCCAGCGTGTGCCTGAAGCGGTGTGGCGTCATTCTCACGCCGGTCATGCCGATCAGCTTGGTGTACATCGACTCGACCTGGTTGTCGTTCATTTCAGTACGGCGGTAGTAGGCTGAGAAACGATTGACGTTGAATAGCTGATCCTGCGGTTCAAAACCGCACGAAGTCGCGGTGTCTATCAGACGGATTATGTGTGGGTAGAGTGCCGCAGGGATCGGTACCGCAAACTCACGGTGTGTCTTCTCAAGCTCCCCACGGATCACGATCAGATTCTCTTCCAGGTCAACGTCCTGTAAGCGTATGGAGAGCAGCGCATTCAGTCGTATGCCGGTCAGATGGAAGGTTTCGAACACTATCAGCCAGAACCAAGCTGGGGTAATTTTGGCTCTCTTTTGCTCTCTGCGTTCGTCTTGCTCCAGAAGAATCAGGATGTCTCGGGCCCGCTCGATCGCGCTTCGTGCCACTGTTTTCTTTCGTCGCTTCGGAGGGACCACGCTCGTTTTCTTAAACGGGTTACGGCGCAGATCCACGAAACCTTCGTCAATGCCAAACTCGGCAATAGTCTTGAGGTGGCTGCTGTAGGTATTCCAGCTGCGCTTACTGAGCCCGTCCTCGAGTAACCGCTTGCGCCACTCGATGACCTGCTCTCGATCCAACAACTCAATCGCGACATTTCCGAAATGACGGACGAAAGCTCGGGTTGCCGCCCGATAGATTTTTTCGGTGGCAGGCCGAAAATCGCTAAGTACGATGAATTTTTCGGTGAGCTCAAACACAGGCAGATTCATTCTCCTGCCTCCGCGGCTTGCAGCCGGACGCTAGGATTGTCGAACACGGGCTGAGTGAAAATCGCCGTGGGATCCTGCAGGAGATAGCCTTTGAGTGATTTGGATTTGCGGGGGCCGACTACCTCACAGGTCCATATGTTGAGGTTGTCTGCTGTCTTCCGATTGATCTTCAGCTTTTCAAATGCTCGCTGTACCAGTTGCCAGGCTTCTACCCCGCGGTCCTTGGCCTCTTTCTGGAGATGGGGGTGTTCCAGCGCGTAGCGCTTGAGCAATCCGGGGCTGACCAGAAATGCAGTGCCCTCCACTGTATGGATCAAGGCTTTGGCATCATTGATCACCAGCTTATGGGAGAGCACCCCATGGCGAGCCCAATCTACAAATGCTTGTCCCAGTCCTTCAGCACCGGTTACAGGTTTAACCGGTGCTGGCTGCACCTCACCGCTGGAGATCGTTTCCTGGGCGGAATCATCTCTCTCAAGTTGGACACTTGTTGAGGCTTCAGGAGGAGTGAGAAAGCCGAATAGATCATCGGCGAGGGCAAGGGTGTCGGCCATGGGATCAGAACTGCTCTGCAATGCGGATAACAGAGGCGTTTCGGTTGTGCCGGGAAAATCTGAAGGTGTGACATGCGTCACGACTTGTGATAGGTCTGACTTATGCTCCGTTGGCTCTGGGTCGGTACTTAACGCTACTTCCGGCGACACATTTTCTTCAGTTTGCTCCAGAGTTAGAGTCCCTGTGAAAGGTGCTGGACGTTCTGCAGGATCTGGCCAGATCAACGCGGGTGCGACCTTTAGAAGCGTGAAGGTATTTTTCCAGCCGCGACCGGTGTCGATCGTAGCTTTCCAGATAGCTTTGTCCTGACCGTTTACCTGGATGATGGCCTGGTCTTGGATCAGGTTGAAAAAGGGAGCATTCGAGCTTGGAATGCCTTCAACACCCTGGGAAAGCATCAGTGCCCGCAACTGGTCTGAGGCAGGCTTGCTGACGAGCCATAGCGCATCCTGGGTCAGCCACCCATCCGACGGCCCATCTGGCTGGTTCAGCTTGAACTTCTCTATGACCAGGGTACGTAGCCCGTCGGCCAGCTGACGCTGGATCGTATTTTTCGGTGCCTCCATCGCGCGTTGCGGGTTGGCGCCAAGCTCTTGAGCGACACTCGCCTGGTCAGCCTGGACGATCATCTCTCCGAGTACGCCGGCATGCTGGTATTGCCCGGCCAAGACGAAGATCAGCGATGACCAGAGCTCACGATAGCCGCTGAGCCAGTCCAGTACGTGGGGCGGCAGCACCTGGAAATAGACGAGTGCTGAGGCAGCGCCATGAAGCTGGTAGTCGCGACCTTTGACGTATCTGAAGCGGTAGGGCTTCTCAATGCGACCGTGCCAGGGGTGCCATGGCTTGCCGTCTTCGAGGACGACCTCGATGTCGACGGCGATCTTGCCCAAGTCGTGGAGGAGGGCGCCGTAGGCTACCGCTGCTGACCATGCTTCGGCTTGGGCTGCTTGTGACTCAGGCGGTGCGCCGATGGGGAGGAGATAGTTCTGCCGGATCTTCAGTGCATAGGCGACGATCTCCAGGCCGTGGTCTAGCAGGCCCCCAGGGTAGGCGTGGTGGTGGTTTTCCGAAGCGGGGAGCTGCTGGACCAGGTCGGCGTAGCGTTCGAGGGGCGCGCGGTACAGCGAGGCGAATTGCTCGCGCGACAGCGACGTCCGCTGCCAGATGTTTTCGATGAGCTTCTGCCGGCGCGGGAGTGCCAGAAGATCCCTACCTGGGGACGGCTGTGTGAAACCTTGTTTGCCTGAGCCCGAAGGAGGGGATGGTGGGGCTTTCTTCCTGAAAAAGAGATCGAACATGGCATGCCCTTGGTGGTTCTTGGGCCTGCGTTGTCGATCAGCGAGGTCGGCCGGACAATGGTAAACCGCTATCACTACTCAGGAGGTTGAGCCGGCGGATGGCTACCATTGGAGAAGGTCAGGGCACCCTTTGCCCTCGCAGCCATGAAATGACCCCCAAATGTTGGACAGGGTTGGTTTCAAGCAACGAGCACTGGTCTGAACGGGAACTAGAGAGGTGGCCTCTGCGAGATCGCCTCACGCAAGGTATCAAACGATGCTTCGCTAGGACTCACCAACGCAAAGTTGTAGCCCTGTCCTGACCAATAGTCAGCCGTAACATCGCTTTCCCTACGAGATCCGTGGCCAACGTCGCGCTGGCTGTTGGGATGCCGCACATAGAAGATCACTTGGCGCCCTTTCGTATCCCGGTAGAGCACCATCGCGGCGGCGCCGGTGTCCGTGGCCATGAGACGACCACCCACTGGGATCAAGCCGAAGCGCTCCAGGTTAGGGAGGGCGGGCGCCTGCACAAATGTCCTTTCAAGCCAATGCTGAATCGCACCGTCCTGGCCGGTTACATCGACTGGCGGCCGCCCCTCGGCGCTCGCAAATAGTCGATAAGCCTCCACGGCATCCGCCATTGGAACGTGCGCCCGCCGCAGCATCGATTCCCGTGCCTGCCACCCTAAGCCGCTACCCAGGCCTAACGTCAGCACTAGCGAAGCGAGATAAGTCATACGTCTTTTACGTCTGGCGACTATCCGGTGTCGCACGACTGCTGGCATAAGGTGTGTCGGTAAAGGCTCAAGCACGGGAGAAAAAATCAGCCGTAGCCGACGATTCTGCTCGCGGATATCAGCTACCCGTGCGGCATCTTCCGGATGGGTTGCAAGATAGCGCATCACCTCCTCGTGCCGCAGCGCATCCAACTGATTGTCGGCATAAGCCATCAACTCTTCAGGAGTAGGAGGTCGATACATCATTTCAATACTCGCAAAGCGGCGGTAGCCAAAGGACTTTCGTGGATCTGTCTCAAGGCCGCGCGTGCCCGCGCCAAACGAGACATGACGGTTCCCAGTGGAATGCCAAGCGCCTGTGATACATCGCGATAGCTCATGCCTTCCACCGCGACCAACAGCAGCAGGGCACGCTGTTCGTCATTGAGTCTCTCAAGATTCGTCAACGCTTCTTGATCCAGATAGATCGTCTCAGCCGAAGGCTCAACCGGGACCTCTTGGAATCCCAGCCACTCCAACAGACGACCATAGCGGCGCTCACGACGTCGGCCATCAACGAATTGGCGGTACAGGATGGTGAACAGCCAGGCTCGCACATCACCGGCGGGACAGCGCGTGTTCCCATGCGTAAGCGCCCGTTCTAGACAACTCTGGACCAAGTCATCGGCGCTGGCTTCGTGACGAGTAAGCGATCTTGCGAAGCGACGCAGAGACGGTAGTAGCTGAGAAAGCATGGCGTCATCAAGCATGGACATTCCCCTGGTATCGCTGACAGACGCTTGAGCTGACCTTTTATTCCCCACAATTTTTATTTTTGTAGGTATGGAATAACCCAGACCGTACAAACGTCTGCATTGGAAACTCACCAGTCTGCTGGAGCGCCACGTGTTTTCAGTCAAACACCCGTTGTTGGCAGTCACCCTTCTGGTGCTCGTGCTTCCCATTGCCTGGGCCGAACCTGATAGCAGCGCCGCCACGGCGCAGGCCGACAACCGCCAGGCCATGGATCAGATGATGGCCGCGATGCACAAGCCCAGCAGTGGCAACGTAGACCGCGACTTTGTGACCCAGATGACGGCACATCACCAGGGTGCGATCGAAATGGCACGGATCCAATTGCGGTATGGCCATAACGAACGCCTACGCCGTCTGGCCCAAGAGATCATTGTCACCCAACAACAGGAAATCGCCGTCATGCAGCAGGCGCTTTCTGAATTGCCCGCCTCTCCAACTCGGTAATCCTCATGCCTCGATTGTCGCTCACCCCGCTCGCCGCTGTGTTGTTAGTAATCTCCTGCACCGCTTCAGCCGGTCAAGTTCCGCGTGCTGCTGCACAACCGGACATCACGATTAGTTCCCAAGACCGTGTGTATACGGCGGAGCAGTTCTCCAACACGGTATCGGTGATTGATCCCAGCACGGAAAAATTGCTCGGCGTCATCACCCTAGGCGACAGCCAACCCAAGAACTTGAGTCCTTTGTACAAGGGCGAGCTACTGGTGCATGGCTTGGGATTTTCGCCAGATGGGCGAACCTTGGCCGTCGTAGCGATAGGCTCGAACTCCGTGTCCTTCATCGACACCGCCAACAACCAGGTGAAGGGTAAAACCTATCTGGGTCGCGCGCCTCATGAAGCCTTTTTCACCCCTGACGGCAAAGAGCTCTGGGTCACGGTACGGGGCGAGGACTATATCGCCGTGATCGACCCGGTGACTTTCAAAGAGAAGACGCGAATTGGCGTACCGCCAGGCCCTGGCATGCAGATCTTCTCCCCTGATGGCCGCTATGGCTACGTCTGCTCCTCGTTCACTCCGGAAACCGTAGTGGTTTCGGTTGCCGAGCATCGAATTGTTGGCCGCGTCGCTCAGGCGAGTCCCTTCTGCCCCAACATCGCTGCGTCTGCAGATGGCCAACAGGTCTGGCTCACCCTAAAAGATGTCGGTAAGACCCAGGTGTTCGCAGCCAAACCGCCGTTCAGCTTGATTAAGACGCTTGATACTGGCGCGATCACTAATCACGTCAACTTGGTTCGCAATGCCCGCGGAAGCTTCGCCTATGTAACGGTAGGCGGAGAAAATCGAGTCAAGGTCTTCCGAACCGATGATTTCAGCCAAGTCGCCAGCATTCCTGTTGGCGCTTTGCCCCACGGTCTCTGGCCGTCAGGAGATGGCACGCGGTTGTACGTGGGACTAGAGAATGCTGACAGTGTGGCCGTCATCAATACGCTGACCAATAGCGTTGAAACCACTGTACCCGTGGGGCAGGCGCCCCAGGCTTTGGTCTACGTTCCCCGCGCCGCTACCCAGGGCGCTGGGCTGGCAAATCTTAAGCCGTTAGGGAGCGCCGCCAAGAGTATTCAGATCGCCCTGGCTCCGCCGGGTCAACACGAACGTCATACCACTCAGGTGACACTTTTCGACCAGGGCTTGACTCAGGTCCTGCAGGCCTCGGTTACGGGCCTGGTGGCCAAGCAGCCCTATGTACTAGCGTTGGCTCGTCATGCAGACGGTAGCGGCGCTCTTGAGTCTCTCGCCGCTTTTCAAACCAATCCCGCCGGCGCAGCTATCGTGAATGCGGTAGGACCGATACGCCAACTGGTTCAGCAATCCCAGGCGGATGAACAGCGCTACCTCGTCATCGCACCTGGTGCAGCCGATGCGCCAGGTGCTCCCGTGCAAGTGCAAGTGCTCCAATCGAAATACTAATAACCAATAACCATCGAGGTCCAGCATGCTCAGACAAGTGTTGATTGCCACTGCCATTTTCTCCATGACAGGGCTGGCCGTGGCGGCCACGCCCGCCAAGGTTGGCGACACCACCTTGGGTAAGGTGCTTGTGGATGAAAAGGGTATGACGCTTTACACCTTCACCAAGGACAGCGAGGGTAAGTCCGCCTGCAACGGCCCGTGCGCCAAGAACTGGCCGCCGCTGATGGCACCGGCAGGGGCCAAGAGCGGTGACGGCTATACCGTAGTACAGCGTGAGGATGGTAGCCAGCAATGGGCCTATAAGGGGCAGCCACTCTATACCTGGGTAAAGGACAGCAAGCCCGGTGAAACGACCGGTGAAGGTGTCAATCAAGTCTGGCACGTCGCGAAGCCTTGATCGTGGAGCAGTCCCTGCGGACAGCGGGGACTGCTTATCTATTTAGTAGATTACTTTTTATATCATATTCAATTTTTCAGATAATCGAGCCGGGCTAGACTGTTTGCATTCCTCAGCGGAGCTCACCTCATGACATTAAAGGATGCTATAGCCCTGCGCACTGGCGGCAAGCCGCTCAGCCAGCTCAAGCAGCCGCTCGAAGTCGTTCGCCAGTTCACCCCCAACTGGTTTGCGGCAACGATGGGCACCGGTATTTTGGCAATCGCCTTAGCGAGTTTTCCCGCGTCGGTACCCGGCTTGCGTCTGATCGCCGAAGGACTGTGGCTGTTCAACATCTTGCTTTTCGTTCTATTCAGCGGCTTGTATGCCGCTCGCTGGATCTTGTTCTACAACGAAGCCAAGCAAATTTTTGCCCACTCCACCGTATCGATGTTCTTCGGCACCATTCCGATGGGGTTGGCAACAATCATCAACGGGATGCTGATCTTTGGGCTGCCACGATGGGGTGAGGTGGCTGTCACGATTGCCACCGGACTTTGGTGGGTCGATGCGGCCATGGCACTGGTTTGCGGAGTAGCGATTCCGTACCTGATGTTTACTCGTCAGCAGCACAGCATCGATCAAATGACGGCGGTATGGTTGCTACCTGTGGTAGCCGCCGAAGTGGCCGCTGCCAGTGGCGGGCTGTTGGCACCGCACCTAGCCGATGGCGGGCACCAATTCACCGTGCTGGTGACCAGCTATGTGCTTTGGGCCTATTCGGTACCTGTCGCCCTAAGTGTCCTCGTGATCCTGCTATTGCGGATGGCACTGCACAAGCTGCCTCACGAGAACATGGCTGCATCGAGCTGGTTATCGCTTGGCCCCATTGGTACAGGTGCGTTGGGTCTGCTCGTGATGGGCAGCGACGCGCCGGTCATCTTCGCTGCTCACGGTATGGCCGGAATTGGCGCCGTCGCGCAGGGGCTAGGCGTAATTGGCGGGATCCTACTATGGGGACTCGGCTTGTGGTGGATGAGCCTTGCCATACTGATCACGCTGAAGTACGCGCGCCACGGCATCCCTTTCAACCTGGGATGGTGGGGTTTTACTTTTCCACTGGGCGTCTATGCCGTCACGACGCTACGTTTGGGAAGCACGCTTGGGTCAGGTTTCCTTACCGTCTTCGGTGCCTTTTTGGTCGTCGCCTTGACTGCTCTGTGGGCGGTGGTCGCGGGACGCACCCTAGCCGGTGCCTACCGCGGGACGCTGTTCGTCTCGCCTTGCATTGCTCATCTGCAACCACGCAAATGAGGTCGATTAGGTGGCGCCTCGCTGAGCAACGCTACCAAGCTAGGACCATCAGCCCACTCTCTACGACGAGTGAGCTGATGAGTCCGCAAATGGGGCTCAGTGAAAGCCATCCCTTGATGCCGTTGGTTACCGCGGCCGCCTTAACCGATTCAAAGGTGCGTCAGCTCAGGACGAGGATGACTCTGTCTCTTGGGAAGGGCGGTGGCGTCCTACCGTGCCAATCTCGGCAGGCGTCTTGATGTAGAACAGTGCCAAGTCTTCCGATTCGAGGCGTTGAAACAGCATGTCGTGTTGAATTTGAGTCAGCGCCATCGTTACCTGGATGGGCTGATCGGCAAGCTCAAAAAAATGAGCGGAGTGGCGTTTTCCATCTTGGCCAAAGCCTTCAGCCGCCACTGACAACGTTGCGCCACTTAGGTGAAGCTCTTTAGCAAGATCCAGAAGCCAATCTCCAATCTGCTGATGTTCATGGCGACGATTTTGTTCGGTATAGAACGTAACGAGATAGTCGTTCATGCTATTGCCTTTAGCGTGGGTGCAGCAGGTTGATGGTCAAGATACCCAGGGCTGTCATGCACAGGGACCCCACGACATGAACGCTGATTGCAGTCAGCGCCATGAGCAGCCTTCCTTGCTGGATTAGCATCAGTGTCTCAGCAGAAAACGTCGAGAAGGTGGTTAAGCCGCCGCAAAATCCGGTGATCAGAAACAGCCGCCATTCAGGCGCAATCCCGGGCCAAGCAGCGAAGATGGCTACGGCCATTCCGATGATGTAGCCACCTACAAGATTCGCAACGACCGTCCCAGGCGGGAGCGACGGGAACCAGGCATTTAGCTTCAAGCCCAGTATCCAACGGAGCCAGGCACCCAAGGTCGCACCGAGTGCGATGGCTATGAGCGGCTTCAGCATGGAACGTCTCCCAAGGGGAATGGAAGACTAGGGGCCGGGGAGGGATATGGTCGGTGCATAGCGCTGTCCTCGAAAAAGACAGGGCGCACCTACGCACCCTGCCAAGGGGTTACGTAGGCATCATCAGCACGAGGCGGTTTGAGGAGGAATGCCATCTCCTTAGCGGATCATAGCAGCGCAGCAGATGACTTTGAAGATGGCTCGTTCTTGAAGCCGACATGCCTGCCACTGCTTATTGAGACCCGGAGCATGCCTGCACTCCTCAAACGCCGAGGGTCTAGAAACCGATCGACTCTGCGGTAGCTATGAGGCAAACGTCCTATTCGTCACAGGTATTCACAGCTTTCTCTATTGCCAGACGATATTCAGCTGGACTGCGCCCACCCAGTGCCAATTTGATTCGCTCCTTATTGTAGTAGTCGATATAGGCCCGAATTGCTACTGCCAGCTCCTCTACGCTTGAGAACCTGTTGCAGTGGAAAAGCTCAGATTTTAGTACTGCAAAAAAGCTTTCCATTGCCGCATTGTCGAGGCAATTGGCTCGCCTTGACATACTCTGAGTCAGTCCATGCTGACGGATCAGCTGTTGGTAGGCAGGGTATTGATAGTGCCAGCCTTGATCGGAATGGATGAGCGGTTTCTCATGAGGCCGAAGGGTCTTCAATCCGTCTTTCAACATACGTAAGACCATCTCGAACGATGGGCGCTCACTTATCTCGAAAGCCACAATTTCCTTATTGAAGAGGTCAAGAATCGGTGACAGGTATAGCCGGTTTTGATTGACACGAAACTCCGTTATGTCAGTCGCCCACCGCTGATTGGGCTGCGGTGCGGTAAAGCGGCGTTCCAGCAGGTTAGGCGCCACGCAGGACTCCGGCCCTGTGAATGGACGATAGCGACGGCGTCGCAGCGTGCACTTTAACGACATTTCGCCCATCAGCCGCTGTACTGCCTTGTGATTGATCTGCTGCCCCTGATTGCGTAGCGCCTGCGTGATGCGGCGATAGCCATAGCGACCCCGATGATGCGCGAACATCGTCCGGATGCTCTCTTTGCGGGCACCTTGTTTGTCTGGTTGGCGAGTGACCTTGAGGTGGTAGTAGAAGCTGCTTCGAGGAAGACATGCTCCCTGAAGAAGCGCATCAAGTGGATATCGTGACCGCAACTCCTGCACGATAAGTGCTTTCTGCTGATTGTCCAGGTCACTGTCCTTGAGACCCAAGCTCATGGCTTTGCGCAGAAAGGCGTTTTTGACCTGCAGATAGGCAACCTGCTTTTCCAGCTCTCGGACTGGGTTTGCGATGTGGGGCTTGAAAGCGGATGGATCTGGAACGGGAAGAAGGGGCAAGGAGTCACCTCTGCGTTTGCTGGCCAACCCCTCGATACCATACCTCTGCCACGCATCGACCCAGCGCTGCATTTGGGAGCGATTGAGACTAAATCGCTCACTAGCCCGTCGGATTGATAGGCCTTCGACGATCTGTCGCACCACCTCGATCTTGAAATCGATGCTGTGATAACGATAACGCTTTTGTAGAGCCGCTTTTCCGTGATTGGCATAGGCGCCAATCCATCCTTTTACCTGCACCACGCTGACGTCATGCACCCTAGCGAGGTGGCCGTAGCTGCAATCGCCCTTTTGGTACTGAGCGACGATCTTCAATTTGAACGCTAGAGAGTACTTGGGCATGGTACGCCTTCAAGGCAGCGTCCAACTTTCGGGGGTCATTTCACCAACGGCGGAGCCCTTTCTGGTAGGGCTTTTACCCTTAAAGCCCCCTTCCATTCCGTCCTTTGCTCCAGCCCATTTGGCCATTAACCCTTTGTTTTATAAGCCAATAAATGCGAAATACAGTGAGGCTTAGCACAAAATAGCTGTTGCAGGCTATGAGGTGGGGGCGTATAAATGATGTCATTCCACCACTACATGTCCGTGAGGGGTCTTGAAGTAATGGCCACTTCCAACGCTATCCCTGCGCAAATCGGTAACGCTATAGGACGCTTGCTGTCTGCTGTTCTCATTGCAGAGGCTGCTGTCTGGCGAGTAGCTAAAAAGACAGGTCTGCCAATTTCTGTGATTGGTGCCCTGCGTTGGATAGTTAGGGCGCTTGCCATAGCTTTCATGGCCTACACCTCACTATACCTTCTACTTCCGGCGTTGCTTGTCATCGGCGTTGGATTGGCCTTTTCCAAATTACCAGCTGGCACTACTGAGCTGTTCAGTTCCCACGTTTACCGAGACGGTACTGAAGGACATGGTTATTACTGCGAAGTGAGTGGTAGACGGATCTCTTGATCCGCCTACCTTTCATAGATCTATTCTCCTAATTCGTCCTCACTTTGCGCCATTTGCAGCTACTTTTTGAGCTACATCCGCTCCCTTCTGACTGGATGCCTTAGCGTCCTGTGTACCTTTGGTCAGACCGTCAGCTAGTCCTCCCACCTTGAAGCCGGTCCACGTCATAGCTGTCATCCAAAACGCCGGCAAGATCAAAAACATCGCGCCCATTACGTAGTTCAGCAGCATGTCGCCCTGCATGTTGCTCAGGCCGATGATGGGATCGAAGTTCGCATGGGGCGCGGTGTTATTCACCTTGTAGATCCCGGTGCCATACAGCGCGTCCATGATGGTGCTGTCGACCCACCTCGCTAGTTGCAGCCAGAAATCCACGAATATAAGCGCGAACTGGGCGAATGTAAGGGTCATCGCTACCTTGAGGTCATAAGTCCCCAGTACCAGCACGATGGGGATGCAGATGATGAAGGCCATCTTGAGAAAGGCCATCACCATCGGTGCGGCCTGCCGGACGCTATCCATTGCCGGGAAGTAAGCGAGTGACCCTACCGCCTGTCCAAGACCTGCAGTGACCCTGGCGGCGTCGTTATACAGCGAGCTGCCGATCTGGCCGCCGTAGTCCCCGTATACCTGCCCCTGCGTCAGCGTTTGCTTCTTCGGGGACACCAGGTCCCGAATCACTGAGTCATTCACCTCGTCCTGAGACATGAAGCTTGCCCACTTAGCCAGCTTGGTCAGGATGTCCGGCTCAACCTGTGCCAGCAGTCGTGCTCTGAGGCCCTTAGAGCCGTCCGACCACCACTGGGTGCAGGTGGGATAGCCACCGCCGCCCGTGGTCTGTGCCAGGCCCGCGTCCCGGGTAGCATCGTAGGGCCATGCCGTACGCGGGGTATGGGAGCGGAAGCCCGAGCTGCCGTCGCTGTAGTAGCCGCTGGTATTGAGGAAGTACTTCGAGCCGATCCAGCTGACGTCCAGGTACTGCTTGTCGGTCAGGGTGGGCTGGGTCATGAATAGCTTGGCACGAGCCCGGGCGTAGCAGTCGTTGGTGAAGTCGGCGACCTCCTGGGCGAGGAGGGGATTGTCGATCCGCTCGGCGTTGACCTCCATGCGGAGCTGCTGCAGATCCTGACCACAGGGAATGCTGGCCACAGCGCCGGCCGCCATGCCCTTCGACAGGGCGTGGACCACCATCCACCAGACCGGCACCTGGGCGCTCTTGCCGTTCAGGGTGCTGAACGACGTCCCCCAGCCCGTTCCGTCCGGCTTGGGCAGGTCGACCTGGCATTGCTTGGAGCGGGTCTGGTCGTACTGGATGGTCGAGAAGCTGACGTTCGCATTCGGGAGCGGCATCAGGCCGAGCATGATGACGACCAGGGCCACGAAGAACCGGTTCTCGATGCGCGCCAGGCTCAAAGCCCCCTTGTTGCCTTCGTCCTGGCCCTCGCCGCGGGCGCGCAGCCACTCCTGGATGATGATGGCGGCGAACGGCGCGGCAAACAGACCGGTCCCGCCGATCATCTCCCATATGCCGCTGTTGATGATCCAGCCCACGAGGGTCAGGTAGTACTCGAGGTAGTCGTTGGTATAGAGCTGCATGGCAATCTCCTACAGCACGCCGGCGTTGCGCAGTTCAAATAAGCCGATGACCGCCAGAGCCAGCGCTTCGCAGCGATAGATGCGGCCACGCTCATCGGTCATGGCTATCAGCCGGCGTCTCACCGGCCACCAGCAGCAGATCAGTCCGGCGTACAGGCACAGCCGCCACACCAGGAAGTGGGTATGGTGATTGGCCTGCCACTGGCGGTAGCTCTGCAGGTCGCCGAAGCCCCAGGCCGTCACAATCACGAAGCCCAGGGCGATAGCTACCGCCAGCAGGAAGGGCCAGAGCAACGACCAGGTCAGACGAAGGCCGCGCTGGCCGATCCGGAGTCCGGTTCGAACGCGCTGAGTCCACGAGGATGTCGTCATGGTCATTCGCCTTTCTTCGCCGGGTTCTCGGTGCGATCAAGCCGGTTCGGCAGCGGATCGCCCTGGAAGATGCCTTTGGAGGCGTCCTTGCGGATCGAGGCGCGCTGCAGGATGGTGGTCGGCGAGTTGCCGGCCAGCTCTCGGCGCATGTCCAGCTCGGTCTTGAGGTTCTGGATCTCGGCCTGCAGGTTGGCGGCGTTCTGGTCGACCTGCGTCTGGGCGACCTGGTTGGCGGCGACGTTAGGCTCTTGGCGGCCGGCGGCCAGGGTACGCACCAGCGACAGCGCCTTCTCGATGACATCGGCCAGGGAGACCTCGGACACGAGCCGCTTCGCCAGCACGTCCTGGTCTTGCTCGGTGCGCAGCGACTCGATGATGCCGCGGGTGATCGGGATGGAGTTGCTGCCGGCCGCGGCCAGGTTCTCAGCGGTCATCGGCTGGGTGCCGGCGATCAGTGCATTCACCGCCTTGAGCTTGAAGTCGTAGGTCTCCTGAATCAGCGGGGTGAGCCCCACCCCGGCCTGGGTCACGGTCTTCTGGCAGTTATCGCAGGTCTGCTGCTGTTGCTCGCCCAAGACGCGGGTAGCGAAGGTCGCGGCCTCCTGCGGCGACGACCAGGTGCTGCAGACGAGGCCGCCGTTGCAGCTGCTGGCCGGGATCGAGCCGGTGGCAGTGGGCGAGCGGCCACTGAGCAGGTTGTAACCCGCCTTGGTGACGTCGCTGACCACCTTGATGGGCTGCTGGCTACTGCCCCCGGCTTTGCTCCCGCCGACCCAGGTTACGCCCTCATTCCCGCTCTTCTGCTCGACCTGGTTGATCGCGGCGACGGCATCAGTGGTGCCGGCGGCGGCCGACTTCATTGCCTCACCCTCGGCAAGCTTGTTCCAGCCGACCTGGCCACCGGCGACATCGAGCATCTTGTCGGCGATCGCGCGGCAGGTGCCCTTCGAGCGATCGAAGTCCAGGCGCGCCTGGCCAATGCCGTTGGTGATGAGGTTGTACAGGCCGGGGTTGGCGCGCTGCAGGATCAGGCCGGGTAGGGAAGCAACGGCGCCGGTGGCGTTCTGCAGCACCGAGCTCATGATGGTCTGGAAGCCCTGAGTAGCCCCGTTGAGCTGGTTCTGCAGTGTGTTGGTGAGGCTCATGTTTCCGCAGATCAGGTTGGTGTTCCAGCCACCGCCAATTTGGATGCTGTCCATGTTGCCGACGCTGCCCATCGACACGGCATTGCCACCGCCGATGCTGTAGAGCACGTCGTCGCCGATGACGCTGCCCTGGGACTGCACACGGTAGGGCTCGGTCGCCTGGACAGCGCTGCCGAGAAGAAGGCCGGCCAAGCAAGTGCTGGCCAGCAGGGTGAGGCGAGTGGTGCTCATGATCGACGGCTCCCTGATCATTGAAAGTCGGTGCTGCCGAGGAAGACCTGGCCTTCACGCTTGCAGCAGCTGTAGGGGCGCCACAGCGCCCAGGCATAGGCGCCCACGGCGTCCTGGACGTGTGGGCCCGGGTTGGGAAATGCGGCGCAGCTCTGGCTCAGCGTCGGCGTGAGCTCCTGCCACTTGCCGGTGGTGGCATCGCCCTCGAGCAGCTCGCCAGCGGGCCAGTAGCCGTCTTCGGGTTGGGCCAGCAGCGACTGGTAGACGTGGATCTGGCCAGAGCGCGTGACCACGTCGCCGGCGCGTTGGGCCATGACCGCCGCGGCCTTGTAGTCGTCGGGCTGATGCAGGAAGCCGCTGCGCGGATAGACGTTGCCCCACAAGTCACCGGACAAGGTGCCGCCCACTTCACGCTTGCCCGGGATGAGGGCCTCCGGGTAGACGGACTCGGGGATGCCGTACCGCCAGGCCAGGTAGTCGTAGTTGCTCAGCAAATAGGGCATGTAGGCGGTACCGGCGCCCTTGCAGACGTAGCCAGAGCCGCTGGCGAACTGGGCGAAGGCGTAGCCGCCCGGGTGACCGATGACATCGGTGTTCTTGAAGCGGGCGCTGATCGTAGTGTTGGCCTGGGTCGCGCTGTCGCCCGGATCGTTGCCGCCGGCGGCGACACTGCTAACGGGGCTGAAAGAGGCCATCTCCGTCCACGGGTTCTCGCCGGTATTGGCGTAGCTGGATACCACCGCATCGGGCACGAAGTGTCGTACCTTGGCCGAGGTCTTCACCTTGCAGCCGTAGGGGGTGCAGAACAGCCAGTAGCAGATGCCGACCACCTTGTATTCGAGGCAGTCGGGCGAGAGCGAGGACGACACGATGGTCGCGGTGGTGACCGCCGCGGTAGCCTGCAGGCTGGTGGCCAGCGGGATCGCCAGGGCAAGGCGCCGTAGACGCTGCACAGGCCGACTCATCGTCCACTGCTCCGGTAGCGCTCAATGCTGGCCACGGCGGCCGCCACGTCAGGCTGGCCATAGACCACATACTGACGATCCACCACGACGGCCGGCAGCTTGGCCACACCCAGGCTCCAGGCATCGGCCACGTCCTGGTGCGCCCTGGCAAGTTCCCGCCCCAGCTGCTGCGCGGAGGCCGAACGCATCCGCTGCTGCATGATGGCTACGGCCTGTCGCGGATCCGCCGGCAGGCCTTCGGAGAGTTGCTGCTCAAGGCGATCCGGGGCATCCAGGAGCACAACCCGGGCGCCGGCGCTGTTGACGAGCGGGTGAGCGGCGTCAGAGACGGCCAGCACATCCGCTGTGGCGAAGGGGGAACAGCATGTGGCCAGGGCAAAGCCCAGCAGGCGTGCTTTCAGGCCTGCTGAGACGGTAGGAGGAGAGATGGGCATGCGCGGTACCAGGCAGAGAGGTGGCTGGTACAGGAAACGCGATCAGGAGGACTGGGTCAGCGGGAAACCATATCTACATGCCAAACGGTTGCAGTACCGTTAGACGGCGGATCATTGCCGCTGATAGCTAGTGGCTAGCTCTCATAGTAAGTAGTAATGCTAGTCTCCCCATCAGGACATGACGTACTACCAGAAAAGGAAGGGATGCTATGAAGGTGCTACAGACGTTAGGCGCTCACGGCGGTGCACAGACCGGTATATTCCAATATCGCCGAACTCCTGATGGCGTTCATATTGACGCTAGTGTGGGTCGAGCTCAGTTGACTCCTGATAATGTCTTGCTGAGCTCCGTTGAGTGGCAGGCATTGCTGACAGAGATTCGGGCGGTTTCGAACAATACCTTCAGATTGACGGGGCAGGGCCCCTTTGCCAATCCACCGAGCCAAAGCCTTTATTCGTTGATAAATCGAGCGATTCCCAATCCAAGTGCTGGTTGGCATTGGAATGACTCCTGGCGCTCCTACGTTTGCGCGATTTTGGAGCATGAAGGAAGTATTGATCTGTATCACGGTCCTCTGGGGCAAGGTCACGCGGCCATCATTAACCTAGCTAGAGACGTGTAGATTCGGATTCTTGAGACAATTGCTTTGGTCGCTTATGGGAAAGCTCCGAGCAGCGTTGGGATCTCACGGTGGTGTCGCGGCGGTGTAGCTCGGCGTCGATCACTCGTAGCAAATAGGTGAGGCGGCTGTTGAGCCGCCTTAGGGTCCGATCGGAAAGGCTGGCCAGCCAAGAGGGGATGTCATTGGCGCTGCTGCGCATCCGCATCTCCCTGACTCGCCAACCAGTCCATAGCCGATAGCATGCCGGCATCGTCCAGCAGAGCCGAAAGCCGAATCGTACGACCAGACCGGTTGTCCCGGAGCTCGAAGGTAGGGGTGGCATCGATCCGCTTCTGCGCTGCGGTTGCGGTCTGCTCAGCCACTACCCGCCGCACGGTCGTATTGTCCTGGATGCACGCCTGCAGGTGCTGCAGCGATACGGCTGGTTGCAGGCCGAGCTGTTCGATCGGCACTGCCAGGCCGGTACCGTTGCCGCGGCTGTGCTGGTAGACCGCTTCGACCGCCCGCCAGAACACCGGATTACCGCCCAGCCAGCCGGCGCAGGTGACAAGGCGTGCTTCCTGCTGCGCTGCTTCGCCGTGCACGGGCAGCGGCAGGTGATGCCACTGCCAGCTCAGCGCTTCGTGCCGATCAATTAGCTGCTTGACCTGCGGGTAGGCTTCCTTGCAGTAAGGGCATTCCAGGTCGCCGTACTCGATCAGCGTGAAGCGGGCTTTGGCATTCCCATAGATGAACGTCGGCGGCTCAGGAGTAACTCGTGGCTCCACTGCTGCGAGCCATCCAAAGAGGTGCCATAGGACATAGAGCAACACGGCCAGCAGTATGAGTGCCATTGCTGCTGGTTGCCGAGATATAGCTCCCCTAATCATGCCGAAGCTTCATGGGCAGAAGGCTGATCGATTTGCCGGCCCAGCACGTCGCGATGCAGCACCTCCAGCAGCGCCTGTTGTGCGTCATCCGGCTGCGGATGCTTGGCCAGCCAGTGCTTGAGCGCTGTGTCGAGCTGGGCCTCGATCTCACGGCGATCCACTGCGCGTGATTTCACTGCCTGCAGGTTGCTGATCAAGACCGGTGCGCAGATCTGCAGGGCCGTGAGCGTCTCGGGCAGGTGCGGCTGCCGAAGCAAGCCAGTCAGGCTGTCGATGAGGTCCTGGGTGAATTGGTCCATCGCTCTCATCGCCGGGCTCCTCGAGCCGGTGGCAGCTGGAAGGGGTAGGGTTCGATCCCTCGCAACCGGTCCAAACGGGCGGCGACGGCCAGCGCGGCGCCCAGCTCGTCGGTGCCGAGCTCTTCCATCAGCTGGGCGCGCTCCGCTTTCTCTTCAGGCTCCGTCATCGCCAAGGCCAGATAGAGACTGGGCGGTACCGCGCGGAAGAGCGTCTCCATCGACTTGGACAGCACTACGCCTTCGGTATAGGCGCCGCTCTGCTTGCGCGCTGACAGCATCAGCTCCTTCTGCGCGGTACTCAGATTGCGGAATTTGGAGATCTTCTCGACTTCATCCGGCGGCATGTTCAGGCAGATCCACCACTCGATCATGTTGAGCATCGGCGCGCCGGAAATCGGGATGTCATCGATGTTCTGGGTCGCCAACCAGAACCAGGCGCCGAGCTTTCGCCACATCTTGGTGATCTTCATCGCATAGGGCAGCAGCAGCGGGTGCTTGGTGATGATGTGGCCTTCGTCGGTCAGCTTGATCAGCGGCCGGCCCTTGTACTGGTCACGCTCAGCGATGTTGTTGATCGAGTTCAGCAGCGAGATGTAGGCGATGCCGAGCTGCGCCTGATAGCCCTCTCGGGCGTAGGTGGCAAAGTCCACGACAGTCAGGTCAGCCTCTGGCCAGGGCGTGCCGGGACGGTTGAACATCTCGCCGTCGGCGCCCATGCAGAACATCTCCATGGCCTCGGCCATCTCCTGCAGGCGCTCCCGTCGCGGAGCTGGCAGGCGTTCGTCACGTGAAGCTTCGCTCAGGGCATCGCGCACGTCCTGGGTGAGGACCGTCTTCTCTGCCTTGGAGCAGGCCTTGGCCGCATTGATGATGGCGTGGCGGATGGCAGCGCGGTCGGCGCGCGTCATGCGGGCGTCTTCCTTCTCCTCGCCGCCGGTGATCATCAGGCGCGCCACGATCTCCATCTCGCCGAGCACGTCGCGTTGATCGTCCTCCAGGTCGGGCTTCGGGCTGCTGGCTTTGTCAGAGGCGTCGAGGTCCTCGGCATCGAGCACGGCCACGTGAGCCGGATCCTCGGCCAGACGGATGGCGTCGGCGAAGGGTGCCAGGCTGACCCCGGCGCCGGGGACCAGACGGACCTTGTGAACGGTCAGGCCAAGACGCTGGGCAAAGTCCGCCAGCAGTCCGAAGCTGTTACCGGCTTCGGCCACGAAGATGCGCGGCCGGTAGATAGCCAGCCACTGGATCAAGAGGTTGTTGAGGGTGGCTGACTTGCCCGCACCGGTAGGACCAAAGACGAAGCCATGCGCATTCATCTGGCGATCGAGCTTGCTGAGCGGATCGAAGGTCAGCGGACTGCCACCGCGGTTGAATTGAGTGATACCCGGATGTCCCGTTCCGGTTGAGCGGCCCCAGATGGGCGTCAGGTTGGCGACATGCTGAACCAGCATGAGCTGGGTGTACCACTGCAGCGCTCGTGGCTGGTTGGGGTCAAAGTTGCCGGGCAGCCAGCGCAGGTAGCTGTTGAGGGAGGCTACCTCATCCTCGGGTCGTACCGGCTCGATACCGGCACTGGTCAGGATGCTGGTGAGGTCGTTGCAGCGCTGCTCCAGCTCCTGCTCATCTTTACCCCGGACGTAGAAGGCCACGCTGCCTTGGTAGAGCTTGTGCTTACGCCCGATCAGCTGGCGGGCGTCCTTGATGGCCTCTCGGGTGAGTGCAGAGGCCTGGTTGTCTCCGACGGCTTTCTTGTGCAGCTTGTTGAGGTGGGCTTCGAGCGTGTCTTGGGGCGTGGCCACCAGCGTGATGGCCAGCACGGTGTCCTCGGGCATCTCATCGAAAAGTGCATGCAGGGCATCGCCAAAGGTACGCTCGCCGGTCATGTGGCCGGTCATCGGCGCTTTACGCAGCCGATCCAGCATCACTACACGATGGGGTTGGCCATCGAAGAACCACAGGCCCTTCTGCGCATCCGAGCGAGGCTCGCGGTACATCAAGCACTGGGAGAAATCGGTCCCGCTGGCCAGGAAGGGAATGGTGCCTTCGGCCAGCAACTCGTCCTGGTCGAAGGCGCTGTTGACCACCTCGAAGAACCGCTGCTGGTCCTTGGCCGAGGTGCCCAGGTGATCCGGGCACGGATTGAACCATTGCAGGAGCCAGTGGCGAATGGCGCGCTCATCCATGCGATGAGCCGTCACGCCGGCGTTGCGCAGCGCGCCGGTCAGCCGGCTGCAGATGTTCGCCAGGTAGGCGGCGGGCGCCTGCCCCCTAACCAGACCGTCGCCGATGCTGCGGCGGGAAACGACCATCCGGACGCGCCGATGCTGACCACGCCAGGGCAGGTGGGATACGGCCGTGTCGTTGAATAGACCGCCAGGCTTGGCGATGGCATGCAGGTGGTGCTTCATCAGGCTCTGATAGAGCTTGGTGAATTCGGAGCCGCGGGCGCGCGGCTGGATGTAGTTGGCCAGCCCCGTGAGATAGCTGTCGAATTGGATCTCGTCGCGGGCATAGAACTGGATGACCCAAGGACTCTGCTCCAGCTCATCGAAGGCATCCTGCAGAGCGTTCTCCAAGGCGTCGCGGGCCTGGCGAAGCCAATTGGCTTCGCGGCCCTCGGTACCGATCGGCACCAGGTCGAAGAAGGCGGCCAGCGACTTGCCGTCCTCCAGCAGCATCGCCTGATGCTCGGGCAGGTATTCGACCCAGGGCAGTAGGTTGGTAAAGCTGGGATTGACCTGGTGCATGTTGGCGATGTCAGCGACCGTCGCGGGCTTCTCCTTGCCCGTCATCCAGGCACCTGGCTCAGGGATACCGTGTGCTTTCAGGCGGTCCAGGTAGCGCTGGTAGGCGGCTTCCTCGTCGACCTCAAGAGCGCGGGTGGCACGGATGGATTCGGGATGCAGGGCCGGCTCAGCGCTGGCTGATAGACCCGCTTCCTCAACCGGCTCAATAAGCTCTGGCTGGCTAGGCACAGGATCTGGCTCAGCCGTCGAGGTGTCGGCGGTTTTCTTGCCACGCAGGCGTTCGAAGATGCCCATCAGTAGTTCTCCACCCGCTCACCGGGCATGGCGTACTGCACACGCTGGTAGAGCGGGAAAACGGTGGTGTAGCCGGGGATGGGGGCCGGGTCGGAGCCGGCCAAATGCGGGAAGACGTACATGACCAGGTCCGGATTGGGCAGGCGTTTGAACTGGCTATAGATCTCGTTCTGCGCGGTGCGCGAATAGCCGGCGTTGTCAGCCAGCGGCCGAGCCTGGGCCGTGTCCACTGGACGGCGCAGCTCTGCCCGGGCATCGACGAGTTGGCGACCCTGGCTGCTGCCGTCCGAGCCGGTGGTACCGGCGTTCCAGACGTCCATCATGGTCTGGTCGCCATGGGGGAGCATCTTATCCTTGTCGACCGCGCAGCCGCTGGCCAGTAGGGACAGAGCCAGTACAGCCGCTATCTGAAGTCGTGTGCGATTAATCGAGGGCAGCCGAGGCATGGCGAGCTCCTGTCCGATAGTCGACCTTGCGGCCCTTGAGTTCGTAGTCGATGGCCAGCTCCTGGTCGAGGTGGATGGCCACCTTCGCCCCGGGTTGCACGTAGACGGCGGCAAAGGCCTGGCCGTAGAGCTTGTTCACCCAGGTGGAGATGTCGCTGACGCCCTGGTTCAGAATCTTGCCCATAGCCTCGTTGCCGGACATGCCGGTCGTGCCGATGGTGCCGTTCGGGGTCTGGACGTAGCTGGAGCTGGTGCCGTCGTTCTTGATCAGCGAGGCGGCGCCGGCGCCGGCGGCGGTGATGAGTGCCTGGGAGCCGATGTACTGGGCGGCGTTGCTGCGGCGCTCGCCCGCGATGCAGGGGATACCGTAGGGATCGCTGATCCAGCCCATGCCACCCTGAACCGCAGCGGGCTGGCCGTTGGTTGAGGCGTTCTGGTTGTTCTGGCCGTTGCTCTGCTGACCGCCGTTCTCCTGCGGCGCCGGCAGCGTACGCACGGTGCCGTCGGTGAAGACGAAGGTCATGCTGCGGATCTGGCCGCGCACACAAGACAAGGACCAATCGCCCGAGGCGGTCCCGCTCACGACGGCGCCGGCGACGTCGGGCAGGTCGATGCCGTTGGCGGTCAGGTTGTCGGGGCCGATCAAGACCTTGAAGGGGTAGGGGTCGTTGACCGTGCCGTCGACCGGTACGCGGCCCACCAGGGCGGTCATGGACACCGAACCCATCAGCGTCGAGTTCTGCGGCAGGGTGTAGACCTTGCGGACCTTCTTGCGGGTCTGCTCATCACCCCCCATGCCATCGGCTGCGCGCTGAGCGCCACCTGAGGCAGCGTCCAACGTCTTCTGGCCGGCGGCGCCGAAGGCGGTCGGGAAGGCGAAACCGCTGGCGGCCTGGCTGCTGCCGGCAGCAATGGGCTTGCCAGCGGCATCTACTGCGGTGCCATCCTGCGGCTCGATCCAGACCAGGTCCGAACTACCGCTACCTTTCTTGAACTGATTGCCTTCTCCGGGAGCAATGCCGAGCCCGATGGGCATGTCCGTGCCCGAACCCCCGTTGCCGCCTCCTTGGTTACCCATCTGCGACAGGGTGTTGAGCTGCTTCTGCAGACCATCGAACAGACCCTGTGTCTGCTTCTGCTGGCTCTCCAGGCCCTGGTTGATGCCTGCCTGAACGCGACTATCGACCGTGGTGTTGATGTTGCTCAGCTGGGCCTTGAGACCATCGTTCTCCCGCTTGGCCTCTTCGTTGTCCCTCAGGACCTTGTTCAACTGCTCTTTGAGCTGGCGACTTTCGACGACGATGGTGCGCAGGGTGTCGTTGGCCGTGTCGCCCTCGATCCCCAGCGCCTTGGCCTGCTCCGGCGTGAGCTGGGCGGACTGTGGCTGCTCGGGCGTTTGCGGTTTGCCTTTGCCGAATAGGGTCACACCGACATAGACCACCAGGACCAGAACCCCCAGCAGCGCATACTTGAGGAGCGGATTACTTCTGAGCTGCATGACGGGCCTCCGCAGTGACGCGAGGATCTGCGGCGCCCAGGCTGGGCAGCAGCGATTGGCCAAGGCCATGATCCCGGGTGACCAGGTACAGCACCGTGGTGTCGCTGGCATCGCCCCGGGCGCCGAGGTAGGGGTGCTGGAAGGTCGCGGTCGCGAAGTCACCCATGAGCTCGCGCGGATCCAGGGCTAGGCGCTGGCCGGTCTGGTTGCGCAGCTTCACAGCGGTCACCCAGTGATCGTCCAGACGCCAGGCGCCCAGCTGGCTGACCTCAACCGGCAGCGCCGGTAGCAGCGTCGACAGATCCAGGCGCTTATCGACCTTGACCTGGGCGACGCCGTCTACTGGCTCCACGGTGCGCAGCGGAGCATAGAGCATCTGGGCGGCGTAGCGGGTGAGCACAACGGGGATCGGCGTTTCCCGCTTGGGCGGGGCCGGCTCGTCATCATCCTCTTCGGTCTGGCGGCTGGCCTTGGCCGTCGATTTCGGAGCCGGTGCAGCGGCTTGGCCGTAGCGAGTAGGCGTGGTGTCGCCTGGCACGATCTTGATGGGCTCAAGCGCAGCCTGGCCTTCCAGCGCCGGCGTTGCGGCGATGTCGACCAGCATGATCTCGCCGGTGGCTGCATTCTGCAGCTGCAGCCGGCTGGGCTCGATCGGGTCTTTGGCCCGTAGATAGATCGCGCCGCCGGTGCTCTGCACCCTGAGCTTTTCAGCGATGGCGGGAGGGACGCCGACACGCACGTTGGCATCAACGAATAGGATTCGCTCCTGGCCTACCACGAGCGGGATGGCCAAGGGGACACGTTCCCACTTGCGAATCTCGATGGCCTGGGCAAGGCTGGTCAACAGCAGTCCACCCAGCATCAAGGCGAGGGAGCGGCGGGATCTCATGGTGTACCTCGAGCTTTGACTTCGACGCCGGCCTCGATCCGCTGCGGCTGACCGCTGTAGCAGTCCCACTTCATACCCCAGGGGTTCTTCTCGGGATCGACGTCGGACCTGACGATGTGGAGCGGGTAGCGCGTGAGCGCCGTCTTGACCTTCTCGCCGCCCAGGTACTCGTTTGCAACGACATCGAGCATTACCGTCCACTCGCTATTGCCGAGCACCTGGACACGCCGGGTGGGATCGTCGCCATAGCCCGACCCAGGGATTTCCGCGACATTGCGCACTCGCTTGCGGAGCTCGCCGCTGTTGCGTTTGAGTGCTTCATCCCCCTCCAGATAGGTCTTGCAAGAAGGGGTGATGAAAGGGGTCAAGCGGGCGATGTTGTCGCTGTAATTCTTTTCGCCGTCAGCTGGCCAGCTGTTCATCTGCTGGAAGATGTAGAAGGCGTAGGAATAGACCGACTCGGGAGGGATCTCCCACCAGGGACGTGTGCTTCCAGATCGCAGGTCCGGCGGCACGTGCACGGTCAGATCCTTGGGCGCGCTGTACCAGCCGTAGCCGTTCCAAATTGCGATGCCGCTGACCAGGCCCAGGGCAAGGCGCAGGGTCGTGATATGGGCGCGCTGCGAATCGGACAGCTTCCACGCGCGGCTCATAGCCCCACCATCCGCTTGCAGGTCCAGGCACCACTGCGGATGACCAGGCGGCGACCCGCCAGCCCCCAATGCGCGAGGCGCCACTCGACTTGACGCCAGAGCCAGGTTTCCGGACGGCCGCGCTTCCAGCGACGCAGGATCCGTCCGGCGAGTACCAGGCCCAGGGCGCCACACGCCAGCGCGGCGAAGATTGGCATGGCTGGTGTGACGAAAAATGCAAACGGGATGCCGACTGCGAATCCAAATGCAGCAGAGATGCCGACCGTGGCGAACATCTCGTCCGTGGTCAGGCCGCCGACGACGACGGGTTGAAGGTTGAGGCGATTCGGCAAGAAGCGAAGGGTGCCGTCCTCATGCAAGTCCTGGGTAATGTCCATCGGCGCGGTCCTGCGTTACATGATGCCGGTGGCTTTGGTGACGATGAAGATCACCAAGCCGATGAGGACCACGCCAACGGTGATCGTCACGCCCAGGTCCTTCCAGGTTTTCTTGCCCACGTGGATCTCGTGGTAGACGGTAATGCCGTGCGCGGCGACGACGATCAGGCAGAAGGCGCATATGGCCAGCGCAAACAGCGAGATGAGATCGAAACCGTAGTTTTTCAGCGTTTCCAGCCAGGTAGAGCCTTCGCCTCGCGAGGGGGCTTGGGCCTGGGGAAGGGCTGCTTGGCTGATTGCAGGCAGCAGGGCTGCGCTTGCCAGGGCGGCTTGTGTTCCGGCGCGGGCGCCGAGAGTGAGCAGGTGTTTGAGGGACAGCATGGATTTCTCCTCGAGGGGTTAATGCAAAATGAGCCAGGACAGTGCGCAGTAGAGGAGCAGCCCGCGAATGAGAGCGCCCTTGGCAGCTGCGGCTTTGAGGTTCTGGTTCGCCCAGCCCTTGTAGAGGCTGATGGAAAGCCAGGCGAACCAGAGGGTGACGACGGCCATGGCCAGCGAAAGCCAGAAGGTGTTGCTGGCCGCCGGCGTAAGGCCGCTGGCCGCCTGAAAGGCAGCGGTCTGCGCGGCGGTCATGCTCATGCCTGGGCGCCTTCACGCTGGTACTGGCCGGAAAGCTCGGCTGCATCGCGAGGCTGGGCACGGCTTGGAGCCAGGTAGTCCTGCAGGCCCTGGCGGATCCGGGCGATGTCGGCGGCGAGACGGTTGTAGTCCAGGTGATAGCGGGAGCTGCCATCGCTGGGCAGCTCAGCGCTGCGCCTGGCGACCGCCTCGACAGCGTTGAGCTGGCGGATCATCACGTCGACGTTGGCTTGCTCGCTGGCGGTGCCGGCGGCGCGAGCGGCGCCCGTCGTGAGTCCAAGCGTGAAGACTAGGCTACTGACGAGACGGAAGCGGGCGAAGAGCTTGCGTGGAGGAGGGGACAGTTTCACAACGGGGCCCTAGGCAGCGGGTTGATGCCGCACAGGATGCCGAGGGCCACCAGGGAGGTCAGCGGGAAACCATTACTGCACCCAAATAGGTTGCAAACCCGCTTGATTATTGGCTCTGCGAAGGGATGATGAGGCGCTTGAAAAACAGCAGAAAGCCGGTGGCCACCGCGTAGCCTACGCCCCACCCCTGGTTGCCCTGGGCGGTCTGCTGACCGATCTGGGCCCGGCCTTCCAGCACCGGCTGCACGCTGACCAATTCCCAACCGTCAGCGCCCAGAGCCTGCAGGCGAGCCTGCCGTTCTGGATCGGCCAGGAAAGCAGCGACGTCTGGGGTGCCGGTCTGCTGTTCGTGCTTGAACATGAGCCAGCCGCGCTCTTGGACGCGGTAGGTGAGAGGGGAGAATTCAGTGTGGTATTCGAAGCGGGCAGGGGACATGGACGGCTCCAGTTCGATGGGGTGGCCATCGTCCTGTGGTCCACAGTAGCCTCACCAGGCTAAACCGTATCCAGGTCTCATGAGGTTACGATCAGGGCGTCGAACGATCCGCTTGGCTATGCTGTCATCAGACAAATAACGGGAGGTCGTATGACCGACATTGCGTTTCTTCCCGAAGATGCCAGACAACGCTGGCGGGACCTGACTAATGCGATGGCTGTCATGGGGCTAGGGCATCTGGCCAGGCTGTACGGTCAGCTCGAAGGCTATATTCTCGCGCTGCTCGACTTTGGGTGTGTCACCGCACCGCAAGGCAAGCAGTTGCTCAAGGTGGCGGCCGACCTATTCAGTCAGTGTCGGTCTGAATACCTGAAGCACAAACAAAAGCCGCGTCGGCATATCGCTGGCGCAGTGGGGGAACGTATCAGGCTGAGTCAGCGTTGATCCTAGTTCCCTTGCCGAGCATACCTATCGGCTTCATCAACGTTCTGTCCGACCACGCGCCCAATCCAAGAGCGCTTGCTGCAGCTCCTTTATCGTCGATAGGCAAAGCGTCACGAAAAGCGAAAAAAGGGGGGCTTGCGCCCCCCCTTTACTCACTTCTACCACTCAAGTGGCAGAGGGATCTGCGGCTCCGGCATGCTACGGAAATGCCACCGGACGTCTTCCCAACGACCAAGACGAAAGCGGCGATAGCGACGGACATAGACGGATTTGACGCGAGGTATTTTACGCCGACGACGGCTGCTGAAGTGGTGTCGCATGTCTGGTCTCCTTGAGCAGACAAACAGCATTACGATCAGCTACCGGATGATCAGCAATACATTGACCCGAAGTCGACGTAGAGCGATAGAATGAATTCCCCGGTAGCGCCTAGGTGTTGCCTGGAACCACGAGTGGCTGCGTTTAAGCCGTGAGAAGCGCGCAGCTCACTCGTTCTTCTAACGATCCTTGTCAGCAAAGATGGCGTCCTGCCTCAGGGGCTGACAGCTCACCCCCCTAAATCTATAACTCGGGCGACAGGTTAAGCCCTCCACGTTAGGGAAGACAGTCTTGACAGAGGGGTGTTTCGCCGTCCCGAGCACTATAGTTATCTGTGGATAAAGCGCTAGGTCGTCCACTATGAGTGGATTTCGTATGGAGACAACCTGTGGATAAAGTTTGTATAAGCTGTGATTAAGGCCTCCGGCGATGACCTAAATTTCACTGTATGTCTGACCTTTTTATGAACTTTATTCGCGCTGGTTATTTTTTGATCAAATTTAGGATGACGGTTCGCAGATCGCCGTCACCTTATTCCTGCGTGTGATGCTCATTCTTTTTCTTATATGAAATCGGTATTGTCTTAGGATTAGACGCTCGCTGAAACCCGTTCTGTATTCCGCAATCTGTTCACTCGATAAGTAGGCTTAGGCATTCATTTCGGCGTCGGCGCGAGGCTTCCATGCAGCTCCTTGTACCGCTGCATGATGTCGATCACCAACGAATTCACCGCCAGGATGTGCATGGCTCGGGTCACGGAGACGTAGAGCAGGTTCAGCTCATCGTCGCGGCTGGCTCGGTCGATCTCCGGTGCCAACGGATCCGCGCTGAAGTCGTCATAGAGCCCTACGAAGTCCCATTCCAGGCCCTTGGCCTTATGCGCTGTAGTCAGGGTGACGGTGGCATCCAGCTCGCTGGCCACCGCGCAGCGCCGCAGCTGTTCGATGCGCTTAGGCAGGTCGAAGTAGGCCTCGATGATCCGCACCGAGCGCTGCATCTCTGGATCCTGAGTAGCCTTGGCGATCTCCTGGTACTGCTCGAAGTCCCGGTAGTCGCGCAAGAGCTTTTTCTGCTGCACCAGGTCATTGCGACCTCGGCTGAACTGGAACAGGTCCTCGAGCTCGCGCAGCGAATAGCTGTCGATCCCGCCAATCCAGTACATGCGGTGGCCACCCTGTTTTTCCAGGCGAAGAGCGTTCTCGATCACCCCACTGACGGTGCGATGCAGCCAGGTGCGGTGGGCGAGGTCCTCAGGAAGCGATCGCTTTACCAGGGTGCGCTGGCCGAGGCCCTGCAGCTTCACCGTCTCGCCCTTGAACGACAGGATGACGTTGGCCACGTGGGCCACCGCCGGGCCGAAGCGGAAAGACTGGGTCAGGTAGTGCTTCTCGGCGTCCGCCATCCAGGTCGCGCTGAGGGCATCCTGGGCACCACGAAAGCGGTAGAGCTGCTGGTGGCGATCGCCGACCATGACCTGGATGGTGCGCTGCCGCTGCACCAGGTCGGCGATTACCGGGTTCACGTCCTGGCCCTCATCGAGCAGGATGGCGCCGAAGCGGTTGGACAGGTCCGGGCGACTCATCTGGTAGAGCTTGAGATAGCCGTCGTGGGTGATCTGCACGCCGGCGTCCTGCAGGTCGATCATGCGCTTCCAGACGCTGATGGCCATGCCCACCACCTGGGTGATCCGTCGCTCCTGCAGCGGCGTCAGGCCGCGGCCTTCGTAGCGGGCGAAGTGGCGACCGTCTAGGGCCATGTCGGCGCTTGCCATGAAGGTGTTGAGAGTGTTGACCACGTCCCTGGCCAGCTCCCAGTCCTGGGTGTCCAGCACCCGGGCAACCTCGGTGATGCGCAGATTGCCGGCCTGCTTGTGCTGGTACTGGGTGCCATAGACGGCATAGGCGAGGCCGTGGGCGGTCTTGCAGGTTACGTTGCGCGGAAAGCGATTCTTCGCCGCCATCTCCACCGACTTGTTGTAGCAGAGGTAGAGCATCTTCACGTCCGCATGGGCGCTGGCGTAGCCCACCAGGGTAGTGGTCTTGCCGGTGCCGGCAAAGGCCTGGATCAGCAGCTTGCGCGCGTTTGACGCGATGGCGGGGGCTTGCTCAGAGGTCCACTGCATGGGGTATCTCCAGATCGGCTGGGACAGGGGTTCAATACCACCCCTGCATATTGATGGGCATGAAGGCGCTCCTTGTGGCCAGGTTGCGGCCACGGAGCACGCCGGTGGCTACAGGTATTTCTTGAACGAAGCGGTAGTGAGGTTCACCGACAAGGCCAGCAGCGCTGCACACGGCAGCAGCACCAGGAGTGGGCTCACACTGATAGGCAAGGCGAGGTACAGCGACCAGGGCAGCAGGGCCAGCGGAAGCATGGTGCTACGGGCCTTGTGGTAGAAGTAGCTCGACTCGCGGCCGGCGCTGAACTTGCGGATGTCCCGCCGCACAAGGCCGTCGATGAAGCCGACCAAGGCGGCCATGGCGAAGAGCGGTACCGCTAGGATCAGGATCACCAGGCGCACGCAGAACACCAGGATGGTGAAGAGGGCAGATAGGCCATAGGTCTGCACCGTCGTGACACTCTGGGCGGCCAGGTAGCGCACATCGAGCTCGCTCCGCGGGCCGGCAGCCGCCAGTTGCTGCATCCCGGTCAGCCACTGAACCAGTCCTGTTTTCACAAAGAGCCAGTCGTAGAGCAGCCCTACCAGCCAGGTCGCCGTGTGCCCGGGCTCCTGAACCACGACGCTGGAGAGAAATCCCTGGGACAGCCAGCCCAGCTCGTGATCAAGCATGCCTTTCGCGTGGTGCCAGCCAGCCTCCGGCCAGAAGAAGTAGAGGCAAAGCCAATCAACCAGGATGGCACCGCCCAGGGACAGGAACATCACGCCGATGAAGTGAAAGGGGAAGCTGAGCACCGACCCGATAAAGGTCTGCTCCTTGACCTGCTGTTGCTGAGCGCGCTGGGCGACGTCGGCCATTATCGGCGTCCTCGAGGAGCGGCGCTGGCGCGCCGGGCGATGGAGAAGAGCGCCTGGCGCTCGGCGGCAAGATCCGGCTGATGCTGGAAAGCTTCCCATTCGGTGCCTACAGCTCGCCCTGCCGGCGGCCAAAGGTTGCCGCGGGGCCGCACGACCTCGGCCACCTGGCGGCCGGTGGCCACCAGCAAGCCCCAACCCGGCGGTAGGTCAGCGGCCTGCAGCAGCCCTTCGGGACAGAGGTAGAAGCGATAGAGCCCTAGGCCGCCGGCGGTGCGCTCAGGCTTGTTTCGGTCGGCCAGGAAATCGGCGCGGCTGGTCTTCACCTCGATCAGCGTCGAGCAGTTGCTGCGAAAGCCCAGCACATCCGGCTGCTCGCGTGATCCGAAGCACCGCAGCTCGGTTGCGACCAGGGGAAAGCCCTGCCGGCGCAACCAAGCGGCGCCCAGGGCGACGAGACGGGCATGATCAGGTTCGGTGGTCATGCCGCGTCTCCTTCGTCTGCAGCGCCTTGGGCCATCTGCCGGAAGTCGTCCTGCAGGTCCAAAGGCAGATCGTCTGCGACCCGGCGCTGCCCTGGGGCCTCCCACCACTCACTGCCGGTGGCCTGGCCCACCTGGTAGGCCTTGCGCATCTTCTCGGCGAGCTCCTGCAGGTCCTTGGGCATCGCTTCATCCGGATCCACCGCCGGCAGCGGCATCCGCACCTTCCATAGGTTGCCGCCCTCGATCAGTGCGTAGCATTGGCCCTTGGGTAGGCCCACCACATGGGCGGGCTCCAGCATGGGCACGCTGGTAGCGCTAAGCTGGTCATGGGTGTTGGAGGTGAAGGCGGTCTTGCCGTTGACGGCGTCGCTCGCGCTGCTTGCCGGTGTGGCGGTGAAGACCTGCACCTTGGGCAACTGGTTGGTCAGCAGCTCAGCCGTCGCAGTCTCGCGGACCCGCAGCATGAAGAGGTTGTTGAAGTTGCCGATGATCTGCCCGGCCTTGGCGCGGTTGCCGATCTTGGCCTCGATGTCGGATAGGGTCTGGGTGTAGGCCGTCACCTGCAGGCCGGCGCCGCCACCCTTGTTGATCATGGGGATGAACTCATCGCCGATCAGCTCGTTGAACTCGTCGGCGTGCAGGTTGATGGCCACCTTGCCGCTGGCCTCCCCGGGCAAGCCATCATCGATGCCGTACTTGTAGATGTGGCCGGCAACCGAGACCAGGTCCGAGAACATGGAGTTGCCAACTGCCGCGGCGACCTCGGTGTCGGAGAGCGCGTCCAGGCCGACGTAGACTACTGCGCGTTTGCGCACCACCTGCATCCAGTCGAAGATCGGCCGGGGGTCGTTGACGTCGTGGTAGTCCGGCGCGATCAGCTCGGCCATGCGACCGGTGGTGAGCTTTTCCAGCAGCGGTAGCAGCGAGGCGACGATCTTGTCGAAGTAGGTCTTGTCATAGCGTACGGCGCTGCGCAGGCCATCCATGACCGGATCCAGCACGCGCGTCTGGTTCAGGTACTGGTCGATCGCGATGACCCGCAGCGGTCTGCCCTTCATGTTGAACGGGACGTTCTTATCGTTGAGCTTGCTTTCGATGAAGATGATCTTTTCCCAGGCCTTGGGGTCGTGCTCATCGAAGTATTTCTGGGCGTATTCCAGAAACAGCCCTTCGATGTTGATCACGTGCTGCTGGATCTGCAGGTAGTCCGGCCGCCGGCCGAGAGCGACCAGGGCCCGAGCGATGATGTTGACGAAGCGCCAGGCGAATTCCTTGAACGCCGCCGAGTTGCCCTCGCTGGACAGCTGGCCCGCGACACGGGTGGCCACCTCCGAGATCCGACCAAAGCGGCCCACGGCGTTGTAGCGCGCGGAGTGGTCCGGCCAGCCCAGATGGAAGACGTAGAACTCGTTGGCCCGACCGGCGCGTTCGCACTCGACGTACATGCGCTTGAGCAGGTCGGCATCGCCCTTGGGGTCGAAGACGATCACCACCTCATGCTGACCGCGCCGCTTGCGGCGGATGTCCTGGGTGATGAAGAGCTCGGCCAGGCGCGTCTTGCCCACCCGGGTAGTGCCCAGGACGATGGAATGACCTACCCGCTCGCCCAGCGGCAGGGTGACGTCATGCTCCTCGGGCTCAATACCATGCAGCCGTGGTAGGCCGCCCACCGGGGGCAGCGGGCGCAAGGGGTTCACGGCGTTATCCCAGGCCGTGGCCTTGGCCAGCAGGGTGAGCGGGAAGGGCGCGAACTCAAGGCGCGCCTCGAGGCGCCGTGCCTTATTGGTCCACTCCGACGGCTCGACATAGGGCGCGTACTGCGGCAGGTAGGTGTCGACCAGGCGCTGGGTGTGCTTCTGCTCCCAGCGAAAGCCCTTACCCACGAACAGCCGCTCATTGCTGACCGGGATCTCCTTGCTGGTCATGCTGTAGTACGACAGGCGCCGGATGTTGCGCCGATAGCGCAGCACGCGCAGCGCCTGGCGCAGGCGGTAGATCCCGAAGCCAAGAAAGGCGACGGCCGTGACCAGGCCGAACAGTGGCGTCAGGGCGATGGCCCAGGGTGCGAACACGCACAGGAAGGCCATGGCCAGGCACACTTGGACCGTGTAGAGCTCAACGGCAGGGCGTAACAGCGTGTCCAGTGCATGGTTGCGGGCCATGGCTAGCGCTCCTGCTCGTCAGCGCCTGGCAAGTGCAGTCCAGCGGCATGGTCCCTGCGGATCGCCTCGGCTTCACCGGGTGGAAGTGCCGCTTCGAAGCGCTCACAGAGGGTTATCTCATCATCCATTGAGCGTCCGGTGATCTCGCCGCCATGGAGATCGACCAGAACCTCGACGTCACCGGCCAGGGCAGCGCGTGCTTTTTCATGGTCAGGTAAACGAATGACCATAGTCAGATAGAACGAAGCCCCCGATCGTGTTGGGCCGAAGGTGACGTGATGACCGACGTCTTCGTCCTGAGGTGGGCCTACCTCATGCGCACCTTGTTTAATGGCACTAGCAGCAGCTGGGCATGGAATCTGAGACTTGGGCACTGGGACCTCCTATTGCTCAAGGGCAGTGGGGGTGATGAGTACGGGGTAGTGGGCGAGCCCCAGGCGGCTGGCCAGGTCATCACCAATGACAGGGCTGACGGTCAGGCCGCCGGTCCAACTGCGGATCACTCCCAGGCGTTCGGCGCTGGCGACGTTGACGGCCAGGCCGACGGCGCCCAGGCGCCGGAGCGTCTCGCCGCGGCTGGCCAGCCACCGACGGGATAGCTCGTCGTCACCCACCAGAAAAAAGGGCTGCAGACCGGGTGCGTTAAGTGCACGGCCCTGGACGGTACCGGGCGTCAGCCGCGGCGATCGCACCGGGAAGCCTTGCGCCATGCTGGGCTGTGGCAACGGTGCCTGACGCTGCGCGGGTGCAGGCTCAGGATTGAGTCCCTGGTAGTAGGGCAAGGCGGAGACGCCGCCGCGGTCTTCGACCACGGTGAGACTGGCGGCCTGGACTGCCAGCGGAAGCGTCAGGGCGAGGAGCGAGAAAATGCGTTTCATGGATTCGAGGCCAGTAGATTCAGGCCGGTGACCCGGCTTAGGTGTTTGGCGAAGAGCTCGCGGTACTTGGCAGCAGGCGCGCCGCCGGCAGGCCGGTGGTAGCGGCCGGCGACGTTGATCCAGTCGCCGCCCTGTGCACGCAGCTCAGCGAGCATCCGGGCCGCGACTTCCAGATTTTTGTAGGGGTTGAGTGCTTCGCAGGGCGAGACGCCGCGGCCGAAGCGATGCCCGTTCCAGCCCATGTTGACCTGGGCGATGCCAACGTCGACCCGCTTGGCGCCGGCGGTGTTGAGCGCGACCAGCAGCGCGGTACAAGCGTCGGCTCGGGTGGCGAAGCGATAGCCGGCGCCGGCTACGTTAAGGGTCCAGGGCCAGGGCACCAGCTGCGTGCCTTGGCCACGTAGGCGGGTACCACTTTCCTGCAGGGCAACCGAGTACAGGACTTCGGAAGGGATACCGGCTTGGTAGGCAGCCAGTTGATAGGCCGGTGGCGGGGTCTCGGTCGCAAGTGCGCCGGCTGCGAGCGCCTGCAGAATCACGCCGGCGCCGAGCGCCTTGATCATTGCCTGAGCCATTGCCCGTTCACCTCGCGGACAGCCGCCGGCAGCTCGCCGCCGAGGCCCAACTGGACCCAGCGGCCAGCGTCATGGTTGAGGGTGATCTGCCGCGTACGCACCTTGGCCGGATCTATGCCGGCGAGCACGGCCCAGCGGCGGATCCGGGCATCGTCGTTCTGACTGCCGATCAAGTAGAGGTCGAAGGCCTGGCCAGCGCTCTGCAGCGCCTGAACCCGCTCGGTGCAGGCGGCGCAGCTATCGGTCACGAACACGGCGAGCCGTCCGTTGCCGCGTACGGCTGGGCTTGCCTGGGGCGCCGTCTGGCCGCCGGCCTGCACCGGCTGCAGGTTCGGGTAGAGGCGATTCCAGGCATCGCGGTAGGCCTGATCGTAGGCCAGCTCCTTCTGCACTCGCTGCGCCTCGGCGCGGACCTGCAGCTCGGCGTACCGGCGCCGCTCAGCATCGGACTGGGCCTCGATACCCAAGGCGGTAAGTGGATCCAGACCGGGCGAGTAGACGCCACGACTGCCCTGCATCAGGGTGCGGTAGCGTTGAAATTCCTGGCTGCTCAGACCCCATTCCTGGGCGACGGCACTGTCATTACGCTGGACCGTACTTTGGCGCTCAGCGCTACCCGTTTCGCCGGAGAAGACTTGGGGGGCGACAAGGTCGGCGGTGAGTGCCGGTGCGGACGGCGAGAGCAGGATCAGGGCGATCGCAAGGCTCGCCGGAAGGAGAAGGGACTGTGGGCGCATGAGTTGCCTCTACTATTTGACGGAAAGGGTGCGGGTCGCGCCGTCGACGCTGAACTGCGCCTGGCGGTCGTCGAGATTGGCCAGCCGCCAGCGGGTGCCGCCTACGTTGTCCCCTGGGCGCACCAGGTAGAGCTCGCTGAGTTGAGTGCTGCCGGGCGGTGCGACGGAGAGGAAACGCTCGCCACCGCGGTACTCGATGCCCACGACGGTGAAGGGGGGAGGGGTGTCGATCGGCTTTGGTGGCTCAGGCTTGCGCGCGATTGCCGGAGCGCTGCGCTGCTTGGGAACGATCAGCGGGGGCGGTGCCTTGGCAGGCTCCACAGCTTTTCGGCGCAGGTCGCCAAGGTCGTTTTGCAGGCCTTCGATCTTCGCCTCGAGCACGACCAGGTCGCCCGCCTGGGCCATGCCCTGCAGCGCGGTCTGATTGGCACGCTGGATCTCCACCAGCATGGCCTGGGCGGTGTCGATCCGTTGAGACAGCGCTTGCTGACTGGCCCGGAAATCAGCGTCCTGGACAGGCTTACCGCCGGCGAAGCCATCCATCTGGTCCTGCATCTTGTCCAGACGCTGGGTGATGGCCTGGACCGTGTTCTGGTCTGCCGTCGCGTTCAGGTCACGATTGACGTGGGACAGCTCAACGTAGAGATAAAGGAACGCGCCCGACAAGGCGGCAAAGCCGATGGCAGCGAGCGTTTGGGAGAGGGAAGGGCGCTTCATAGGGGACCTCGCACAGGATGCCGTGCACGGTCGCAGAAGCGCGGAAGGGGGTCAGCAGCAAACCTTATCCAGGTCTTAGGAGGTTAGGTTTTGGGCTTGATCTGGCCATAGGTCGGCCTTCGGCCGGCTGAGCGAAGCAGTCAGGTTATGCTGTTGGCTTTCACAAAGGGACGATCAGGATGCTGGTGATTCGGCTGGAAACGGGGAGGGTTATTAACCTGGAGCGCCAGGTGAGTACCTCGAATGGGTATGGGATCTGGGAATACCATCGGAGCCAGAGCTCTACGATGTTTAGACCCGATTTCACAGTCTATCGTCATGTGGCTTTGAAGCCGGCCGATCCGCAGGCTGGACAACAGGTGACCGTGGCGATCTGCCTAGCTGGTACGCCGGAGAATGAATGGAAGCCCTTCCGGGTAGGGATCGCTAGCTTCGACGGAATCTGATTCGTCCCCCGTTGCTATCGAGATGCCTTCACCTCTTTATGCGGGATCTAGAGCAATGCGATTTAAAGACGAGCTTCGTGATATTGAGCCGATCACGGCCACTGAGATGTATCGAATTGAAGGGCCTATCCCGAGCTATATATACGTGGAACGTGCGCTCGCAGAGCTAGCTGAGGCTGAAGCGAAAGCCAACGCCGGCTTCTTAGAAAAGCTTGGACGGGGCGTAGGCGCCATCAGATCACAGCCCAGCTGGGAAGGCTGGAAGGGATGGGGTGCAGCACGCAAGTTGAAGTGCGCAGCTCTGGCAGCAGCGGGCTGGCACTACGACGAGAGTCACCTGCCCTATGAGCAAGCCGCCCGCGCATATGAGAAGGTGCGCCAAGTTCTGCTTTCACCTCAGTGCAACTCTGCGCAAGAGCTGCTGGAGCTGCTTGATAGGACCTAGCTGATCCGGGGTTGGAAGCTATCTGGACAGAAAAATCCTGTGCAGTCGGAACGACCACGTTATACATCCAGGTTTCGGGCGATATGGCGGACCAGATCCAAGGGATACTGAGCCTGAACGACGTTCAGCATCAGGTCGCGCTGCCGCTTAGGAAGCAGCTTTACACAGCGCCGTGCCGTATCGCGGACGGCACTTTCAGTCCCGTGAATTCGTACCGTCAGCAGCAGAGCCAGCGTGCAGTAGGTCAGATCACGCTGAGTAGGCTTGGGCATGTATAAATCTCCAGTCGTCGGCGACGAGTGACGTCAGATGGACAGCATAGCGATTCCTTTGCTAACTGTATAAATACACAGTCTGACGAAAGGAGGCTCGCTTTGCCATGTCTATCGAATTTGTTGCCAATCTGGCTCCGTCTGAAACGGCCCTACCAGTCTTCCTCTTCCGTGTCCCCTGCGGGTTCCCATCGCCTGCGCAGGACCACCTCGAGTCGGTCATCTCGCTCGATGACCTACTGAACATCAAGGCTCCACACACCTACATCGTCCGCGCTACCGGGGACAGCATGATGGGCCTCGGCATCTTCCCGAATGACTTGCTGATCATCACGCGGGCACGTGAAGCGGTGCCAGGTGATGTTGTGGTGGCGGCGCTCAACCGCGAGCCGTTGATCAAGACGTTGCAGAGAAATGCCAGCGGCCAGTACGAGCTGCACTCGGCCAATCGCCACTACAAACCGATCCCTGTGCGGGAAGAAGACGAATTCGAGGTCTGGGGCATCGCTACCGATTGCCTGCGGCGCCTCGGTCATGCCTGACCAGGTCTATGCCCTCATTGATTGCAACAGCTTTTACTGCAGCTGCGAGCGAGTGTTCAGGCCGGACCTTAACGGGGTGCCGGTGGTCGTGCTTAGCAACAACGATGGATGTGTCATCGCGCGTAGCGCCGAAGCCAAGCAGCTCGGGATCAAGATGGGGGCGCCATGGTTCCAGCTGCGGGAGTTTGCGCGTCAGCATGGCGTTCAGGCATTCAGTTCCAATTACGCGCTCTATGGTGACGTCAGTGACCGGGTGATGCGGACGATCGGCAGCCTGGTACCCGCGTACGAGATCTATAGCATCGACGAGTGCTTTGCTGATCTGACCGGTATACCGGAGCCGCTGATCGACGTGGGCCGAGCGATCAAGGACAAGGTCTTTCAGTGGACACGGATTCCGGTCGGCGTTGGAATCGCTAATACGAAGACGCTGGCCAAGCTCGCCAATCATGCGGCCAAGCGCTGGATCGATCGCACCGGTGGAGTAGTAGATCTCCGCGATCCAGAGCTACGAGACAAGGTACTGCGAAAGCTGCCGGTCGACGAGGTCTGGGGCGTCGGCCGCCGGCTGAAGGTCAAGCTCGAAGCCATGGGTATCCAGACGGCTTGGGATCTCGCCCATTACGATGCCTGGTCATTGCGCAAGCAATTTAGCGTCGTCCTGGAGAAGACTGCTCGGGAGCTCAGGGGGGTGCGGTGTCTCGACCTCGAAGAGGTCGAGCCGCCAAAGCAGATGATCTGCAGCAGCCGGATGTTTGGCGCCCGTCAGTATCAGCTTTCTGCTCTGGCTGAGGCGGTGGCCAGCTACACCTCGCGAGCGGCAGAAAAGCTCAGGGCTCAGAACTCCCTGTGTCAGATCCTTCGTGTCGGCATTCAGACCGGCATGTTCAATCCCGAGCAACCCCGCTATGCCAATAGCGTGACCCTACAGCTGCCCTATCCCACTGATGACACCCGAGTGCTGATCCAGTACGCCCAGTTCGGGCTGGCCCGGATCTTCCGGGAAGGGTACGCATACTCCAAGGCCGAGATTCTGTTGGCCGAAATCTGCCAGCGCGGCGAGATCACCGGTGACCTCTTCACGCCTGCGCAGCCTGCTATTGCTGACCAGCTGATGGCCACCCTGGATGCGGTGAACCGAAAGTACGGCCGTGGCACCTTGCGCGCAGCGCGGATCCGCGAAGCACCAGGATGGAGCATGCGACGCGAGTTGCTCAGCCAGGGGTTCACTACCAGGGTCGACCAGGTCTGGACGATCTAAGAACGCGCGATTGCGGTGTGCATTTAGGGTAGTCCCTAAGCCACACACTAGTATGCATGCCGTTCCGTATGGTTTAGGGTGGGTAATCAGCACTAAAATGGCACGCGATCAAAACCACACACTAAAACCATACAAACGGACGCCGAAATGATCATTCGTGCCTATTTGCGAGCATCGACTAAGGAGCAGGATGCCAACCGAGCGAGGGAGCAGCTCAAGGCATTCGCTTTGGGTCACGATGCGAAGATCACTACGTTCTATGTTGAGAACGAATCAGGGACCACGGTCGGACGTCCTGAGCTGCAGAGGCTGATAAGCGAGGCACAGGGAGGTGAGGTGTTGCTTTGTGAAGCTGTTGACCGGCTGAGCCGACACGAGCACGACGACTGGAAGCAGCTCCGGGCTCAGATCGACGGCGCGGGCTTGCGCATTGTGGCAGCAGACATGCCCATGACCTGGGCTGCGCTCAAACCAATCGAAGGCGACCCGATGTTGGCGTGGATGCAGAGCGCCATGACCAACATGCTGCTCGACGTAATGGCCGCGTTTGCACGGAAGGATTATGAACGCCGCAGGCATGTGCAAAAGCAGGGCATAGAGAAGGCTAAGGTCGCAGGCTTGTATCGCGGGAAGGCACCCAATCAGGTTCTTCACCAGAAGATTCGCGACATGCTTGGTGGCCCGTATTCAGTACGAAAAATTGCTCACCTGCTTGGCTGCTCACCGAGTACGGTGATGAACGTAAAGCGAATGGTAGACAAAGGTGCAATTGGTCAAGCATAGGTGATGATGCGATTCTCGTATCACAGGGTTTTAGCTGATTAACTAGAAGTCGATAATTAATCTCGCCGCATTTTTTTGCAAGGATGTAGTCATGAAGTTAGTTTCGCAGTTTAATGATTTTTTGCAAGATACGGTTAATCTAAATCAGACCAGGTTTAATCAGCTTGAAAGTAGTATAGGGGCTGTTCAGCGGTTTCTATCAGGCTCTAGCTGGGAGCCAAAAATCATTCGATATGCTTCTCACGGATCGTGGGCTCATAAGACCATCATCAAGCCTGTTGAAGACGCTTCATTTGATGCGGATTTGCTAGTGTATGTGGATCCAGTGGATGAGTGGGAGCCTAAACAATATATAAATTCCCTGTACGAGGTTTTCCGTACAAGTGCTGCGTACTCAGATAAAGTGAGGAAATCCTCACACTGTATCACTATTGAGTATGCCGGTGAGCGAAAGATAGACATTGCACCATGCATCAAGGAACGTACTTATAGTGATTTCTATGAGGTTTGCAATAGAAATAGTAACGAGTTCGAAGAGTCTAGACCGGGCGATTATACAGATTGGTTGATCAATAAAAACTCGGAGTCTTCACTGAATAATTTGAGAAAAGTGACGCGGTTACTCAAGTATCTCCGCGATATAAAGACCACCTTTACATGCCCTTCTTTTCTACTCACTACGATGCTGGGTGAGCGTATTCAAAATGGAGATAAATCAAGTCCTAAATTCTCTGACGTACCGTCCGCACTAAAGGAGGTGGTTGGCAGGTTAGATGACTGGCTTCAAAGTAATTACTTTCTTCCTGAGATCCACAATCCTGTGCTTTGGGGTGAGGTTCAAAGTAAGTGTTGGGATCAAACAAAGTATTCAAACTTTAGAAATGTGATCAATCGATACCGCGGCTGGATCGATGAGGCATATGACGAGCAAGATAAAGATGAAAGTATAGCGAAGTGGCGTCGAGTTTTTGGAGATGAATTTGCTAAGGCTGAGGTGGTAGAAAAGGCTGCTCGTATTAAGCCCGTAGTAGTCGCAGCGTTTGAGTCGGCAGGTTCATGGAGTGATATGGTGTCTGCGGTTATAGCCTTGGGTCGCCGCGCTCTTCCGGAAAATTTTACGAAACTTCCTCATATGGAGAGGCCGAAGTGGCGTAATGCAGGAAATGCTCCTGTGAATGTTCGAGTAAAGGCAAATAGGGCTGATGGTGAATATGGTGCGCGGCAGGCCGAAGTTCAAAGTTTAACGCCATTGCATCCAGGGGCTTGGCTTGAATTTAGTGCCTTGAATTTAAATAGCTTGCCTTTTCCTAAAGAGTATTCGGTAAAGTGGCGGATCACAAATACTGATGCTGCCGCTCATGAGGCAAAGTGTATGCGAGGCCAGTTTTATCCATCGGATACCCACGGCGTGAGAAGGGAGTATCTAAAATATCACGGGGTCCACATGGTTGAGGCGTATGTAATCAGGAAGAGTGACGATTCTGTTTACGGGCGTAGTGAAGTATTTTATGTAGTGGTTAATTAGTAGGTCTGTGAGGTAGTTATGTCAAAGTCAGATCCTGTAAACATAAAGTACTATATTCCGCTAGAAAATGCGAGTCGCCTTTCAGATGTTGCTTTCTTTTTGAGTGCCGTTTTATCCATAGTATGTCTCTATGTCGATAAGGCTGACTTTCCTATTTTGTACGCGGTCGTCAATGTTTCGTTCGTCCTCGCAGTCGCTGCTGTTTTTGTGAGTGGGTTAGCGGTTAAGTTGTACTATTTTCCTAGGGCTGAAGACGAGAGAATTAAAGACTTCTTGGGTCACGCATATCAGATGGATGTAATTTCGGATCAATCTGAAGCATACTACAACAACAATGCAAGGACCGCTAGCGAGAGGATGGGGGCCCAGCTGTTAGAGAATAGTCTTTTTAGCAAAGAAATTGCTTCTAAAATGCTAAAGGGTATGTCCGTAAGGTATGCGATATATTTTTTGGCTTGGCTTGCAATTGCCCTCACAAGAAACGTTGACTATGGGATAATACTAGTCGCGTCTCAAGTAATTTTTGCAGAGCAGGTTTTTGCAAAATTTATAAGGCTGATATGGCTAAAAGCAAGATTTGAAAAAACCTATGAGCAAACTTATCGGTTATTTTTTAATGGCGTGACGGGAAAGCGATTCCATTGCGCAGTGGTAGAGAATCTCGTGTTTTATGAGACCTCTAAAACTAGTGCTTCTATACAGTTGTCATCTAGAGTCTTTAACAAGGTCAACCCAAAGCTGAGTGCTGATTGGGATTCAATAAGGCAGAAATTAAAAATAGACCTGTGAAAAAAGAGCCCCTCCGAAGAGGGGCTATTGTCAGCCGCTGACAAGTTGCCTTGCCAATGCCATTTCGACCGAATCACCATCCTGGTTCAACGCATCGAGCCCTGACTCTGGAACGTCTCCCGACGTGCTCTGAGCCACCGCGATCTTCTTGGCCATCAGCTGCAGGCAGGTGATCTGCGAGCTGCCGGCATAGCCGAAGAAGAGCACCCGTACCGCCTGCTTCTGACCGATCCGCCACGACCGGCGCGCTGCCTGCTGCAGGGTGTAGACGTTGTAGCCCGTCTGCAGGAAGACGATGGTCGGGAAATCCAAGAGATCTAGACCGGTCTTCACCAGCTCCGGGTTGGTGACCAGCACGTCGACGCCGCGGTCGACCTGGTCGAGGATCCAATCCTCGCGCCGGGCCGTGTCCACCGAAGCACGCAGTACCGCCACCTTCAGGCCGGCTTGCTCGAGCAACCGCTTGAGCCGACTGGTCGTGTCCCGGGTGCCGCTGTAGACGGTGTAGGCCAGCACCTTGCGGCCCAGCGCCTTCTCCTGACGGCAAAGCTCGATCAGCGCCTCCTCCTTGGGGCTGGCCTGGTCTTCGTCAAAGATCGCGTCGACCCTGGCCAAGGTGTCCCGGGTCCGAGGGTGTTTCACCACCTCCGGCCGGAAACAGCAGTCCGGCCAAGCCAGCAGCACGTTGAGCACCACCCCGAGTAGCGTGGTGTCTCGCCGTGCCAGGGCCTGGCGAAGCTCCGCGGTCAGTTTGCCAGCCAGCTGCCGATAGGCCGCGTCCTGGTGCGCCTCCATCGGGATGTCTACGAACTCCTCCTGGTACGCCGGCAGCACATTGCCGCCGATGTCCTTGAGCTTGAGAAACACGGTAAAGGGCAGCACGAAGCGGTGGATGCCTTTGGGGCCGAAGCCTGGGGCCTTCACCGTCCGTACCGAGAGCTTCTTGCCCCGGGCCGTCTTGTGCGATTGGCTGTCGCGCTCGGTGTAGATGTCCTTGAGCACGCCGTGGTCGCGCATGAACGACATGGCCGCAGGGGCCATGCTGCCGCGCGCGTTCGGCCGGTAGCCGTCCTCGATCATGCGCCGGGAGAGGATCCGGAACAGGAGGTAGAACAGGTCGTCGGCGTAGCCGCCCATGAGCGTGCCCGTCAGCAGCAGCGTCTTGCGCGCTTTTGCTGCCAGCACTCCCATGGCCTGGCCCTGGGCCGAGCCGCTGTTCTTGTACTCGTGTCCCTCGTCCACCACCAGCAGGTCGAAGTAGCCGTCCGGGAGGTAGCGCTTGATGAACTCGGTCGGCTGGTAGCCGCCTTCGCCGAAGCCGAATTCCAGGTTGGCCATCGCCCGCTCCATGCGCTTGGCCTGGCGGTCACTGAAGACGAAGTTGCCCTTGGCGTCCATCAGGTTGATGAACTCATGGACGTTGTCAGCCAGCATCGTGGCGAGAAACTCTTCGCCGAAGTCCGCCACCAACTTCTCGGCCCGGATGGGGCCAATGGTCGGTATGCGGCACATCGACTTGAGGATCACGCTGCGCCTGTCACCGCCGGCGGCCTTGCCCGGGCGCATCAGCGTCCAGAGGGGCGCCTTGCACTTCGGGCACTGCCGGCGCCGCTCCTCGCGCTGGAAGTCCTCCAGGGTGAGGTAGTTGCCTTCCTCGTCCTCGAGCACGCGACCACAGTCTGTACAGCAAGCCAATCGTCTTCCGCCGGCGGCGCGGCGCGTACCGCACGCCAGCCGCCAGTGGAAGCCCATCCTCATCCGTACGCGGCCCAGGATGAAGAACTCCTGACGGCCATCGTACGGCTCGCCCAGGGCCTGGCGGAGCTTGAGCAGCTTCACCAGGGTGTCCGGCCCGTTGAGTACCCAGACGCGCGCGCCCGGGACAGTTTCGAGGATCTCGCGCCGCCACTTGTAGACCAGGTGGGGTGGCGAGACGACCAGGGTGCGGCGATAGCCCTCGGCGTGAAGTACAGCTGCCACGGCGATGGCCATCATGGTCTTTCCGGTCCCCATCTCGGCGTTGATGATGCCCGCCTGTTCGCCGCGGTCGAGCAGCAGCGCGGCAATCGCCTGGACGACATCGGCTTGCGCCGGGAAGGGTGTGCGTTTGAGACCTGCCATCACGGCCTGGCGTCCGGTGTGAGCGGCGCCGGCATAGACGGGTGGGTTGGAGCGGTTGAGGGAGTCGAGCAGACCCTCGCCGAACTCGGCGATGAAGTCGGTCAGGCTGACGGTGGTGAGCAGGGCCGGTTGGCCTGCGTTGAGGTCGGTCATGTGGATCTCCTGGGATGAGAAACGGGCACGACCGACCCCGGACGGGTATCGGCGTACCCAAGGGGTTGAGGTGATAGAACGGTTCCGCCAGCGGGCGGTGTTGGTTAGTAGTCGGAGGGCAACAGCAGTGTGGTCACGCTGCGATCGGCTTCGGTGATGATCCAGAGCCGGGGCTCATCGGACATCGGGGTGTCGTAGCTGGAGAACAGCCGATTGCCCAGGCGCAGAGCCTGGTCGTTACTGTGCTTGTCCTCTTGGTCAAGCTCGCCCCAGTCCGCCTGCAGGTGACGCCGCAGGTAGGTCACGGGATTGAGCTCACCACGCTCCACCAGGTCGCTTACGGCTGCCGTCATGACGATCCGACCAGGGTCGAAGCGTCCGGCCGGTAGCCGGAGCGGTTCAGGTGCTGCCGGTGCGGGTGGCTCGGTCGCCGGCGCCGACGTAATGGTCAGAACCTGTCCCAGCGTCTGAGATCCTGGTGTCATGTCCCAGGCCCGGATCACGGGCACGAAACGGTCGGTCAGGATCCGCGACTCCAGGACGTTGCCGTCCTCATCCTCGGTGAACTCGGTGCGGCTGACCTTCTCCTTGTAGGTGTCGCCCTTGAGCACCAGGACGCGCCCATTGGGAGAGGTGACCACGCCCGAGATCGCTCCGGCTGCAAGAGCCAGGGCTAGGTGCCATTGCGACAGCGCCTTGACCGGTGGTCGTGGTACTTGGCCAGCCTGGCCAAAGTGCAGGGTGAAGTCGCTCCAGAGTCCGCCCAGTCGACCTGTCTCCAGAGCGAGCTGCTCGGGCTCCAGGGTAACGCGGTAGAAGTGCTCCAGCTCCGTGACGGCGGCCGGCACACCATAGGGTTCACCGAGCCATACCTCTGGTAGCTGTTCGGCCGAGGTCTCACCGCTACCGATCGCACGTAAGCGCTCTCGGGTTGCCTTGACGTCAGCGGGTCTCGCCAGGTCCTGCCGGCGGATCCGGATGCCGAAGATCACCACCTGCTTGAAGGTCGGATCCGCAGCCGTGTGGATTCGCAGGCCTGTGAAGTGATTGCAGAGCCAGCCACACAGCTCATCGTCCAGGACGTAGTGCGGCACGATCAGCACTAGGGTGCCACCGTACTGCAGCAGCGGTAGCGAGCGCTGATAGAACAACTTCTCCAGTCGCCGGCGGCTGCTGCCCTGGTACTGGGTGGCGCCGCTGTGGTCGGCGACCAGGTCGCCATAGGGTGGGTTGAGCCAGAGCAGCCCAAAGGCCTGCCGCGTGACGATGGTGTCCATCAGGTCGCCCTGCAGGACGCGATCGAGCAGGCTGCGGGCGTGCTCGGCGCGCTCCCGGTCGTACTCCACAGCGCAAGCCTGGACGCGCTCACGTCCGAGGGTATGAGCCGCTTCCGCCAGAGCCACGCCTTCGCCGGCGCACGGATCGAGGATCCGCATGGTGCCGGTGGAGGCAGGGCTCAGGGCCTGCAGGGTACGTTCGAGGGTGACCTCATCGGTGGGGTAATAGCCGTTCTTGGCGAAGTTGCGCGCCAGGCGCGGAAACATCAGGGCCATAGGTAAAGCTCCCGTTAGTTAGAGTTAAAGAACGTTAAAAACGTTAATGAGTGAGGGCCGCAAGCGGCCCGATCAGGAGGTGGTGAGCTGACCCGCGCGGATGCGCTTGCCAAGGTGGTACTGCAGCTCGTCGAGCTTGAGTCGGAGTCTCCAGCCGGCCAGGTCGCCCAGGGCGCCGGGTAGGCGCTCGAGCATCTGCTCCTGCAGGAGCAGCTCCATGACCGGTCCCTGCCAGTGCGGCAGGAGCGGGAGTGGGCAAGTGTCGACCACCAGCGGCCAGAGGCTGGCCAGGGGATCGATGTTGTCGCGCACCAAGGCGTAGGCCAGATGATTGGCGCGATCCGGTACCGCGCAGCGCCCGTCGAACAGCCAGACGTGAAGCAGGCTGCCAAACAGGGTGCCGCGCAGCTGGCGGGTCGTGCGTTTCTCCAGGCGCTCGGCGTCCGGAAAGACCGGCAGGCTGCGGCCGCTCTGGACCAGGTGGAATTGCTCGAGGCCGCCTTCGCTGCGTCCCAGGGTGAGCCTGGCCAGAAACTCCTGGACGGCGGTGTCGCGGCCCCAGGCCGAGAGAAAGATCAGCCGCCGCTCTTCATCGCAGACGCAGGCGTCCACCAGCAGATCGGGGCACTCATCGATAGGGTAGAGGGGCATCGTCAGCTCCTGAGGGAGGCAACGCGCCAAGGGGCGGTTGCCCCGAGGTGGGTGAGAGAAGGCGCTCAGCGCGCCGCGTGGTATCGCCGGACGCCTTCGCGCCATTCGGGGTTGATGCCGTGGGTGGCCCCGGGCAGAAAGTGCATCGGGCAACTCCAGTAGAAGGGGCCCGAGCTTTCGTCCAGGGACTTATGGCCCCATTGACCACCGTGAACGTCCAGTAGGTCGCAACCGATCAAGACGCAAGCCTCGCCGGCGGCGACGCCGGGAAAGATACCGTCGCGCTTGGGGACCAGCTTCACGACCTGCCACAGCACATTGTCGACCAGGTGATGATCGATGACCGTACGGGTGCAGTTGTCGGTTTCGCCATTGGCGATCAGTTCGGAGATCAGCGCATCGCGCGTGGGGTGAGAAAACAGCCAGCCCATATGGAAGGTCCTTAAGTGATGGCCAGGCCTTCCCGCTGGGAGAGGTCCCAGCCGGGTGTGGTTGTGAAGGGTGAGGTCAGGCCGCGCGGTTCCAGGCCTGCGACTTGAAGTCCATGGTGTAGCCCAGCTGGCCCAGCCGCTGGCATTGCTGCCGGAGGCGCTGCCGGTCGACCGTAGAGTCCAGCCGCACGGTCTCGCCAAGTGGCCAGACCGTACCGAAGAGCTCCTGGTCAGCATCATCGACATCCGGCTCAGGTATCAGCTGAGTAGAGGCAGGTGATGCCGGCATCCCGAAGGGGGTGTTGTCGTCTGCAGGCGCGACCGAAGCGCTAGCGGGCCTGGCAGAACGAGAGGGTTGGGGTCGAGCCTTTGGCGCAGGTGCCGCGACAGGTTGCTCCTCATCGAGCGGATCCGGCGACTGCGCATCGATCTGCGCGTTGTCGTAGGCCGTCAGGGTGTCGAGGTCCTCGAGCACCATGCTGTCCAGGCGCGCGCGAATCTCGATGACCAGGCGGCCGCCGGTACTGTAGGACGAGGCACGGATCTCGGTAATGACGAACTCGCCGCGGTACTTGCCCTCGACGTGTTGCTCGAGCACAGCGTCCTTGATGACGAATTCGCCGATAGAGGTAGAGAGCCGGCCGACGTTGAAGGCGCCGTTGCGTCCCTGGATGGTGCGGATGGCCAGATGGCCGGGGATCTTGATCATGGCGGTCCTCGTGAGTAGGGGGCACGCCATGCCCGACAGGGGATGGGTACCCTGTGGGAGAAAACGGTGAGAGGTGCATCCATCGGCGGAGCCGACCGCTTGCGCTACCGGATGCTCGGCAAGCTTGGGGTTGGATCAGCGCAGGGCGCTGTGGTCTTGAGATCCTGACCACCTGGGCATGGCTGACAACGTCAGCGGCATGTGGGATGAATTTTGAAAGCGACGCCGTACCTGGTCAATAGCTCAGGCAAAAGAAAGGCGCCCGAAGGCGCCTTATAGGGGGGTTAGAACTGAGGCAGGCCTTCGAGCAGGCAGCCATTTGGATCAAGGATCAGGATCCTGACGTCGGCCTGGCCTGCCAAACCGAGCACCCGTATGGTTTCGGGCATGAATCCTTGGCTATCCATAGCAGCTTCAACGTCCGAAAGTGAACTAGCGCAGGCATAAGCGAGATGCTCATCCGTCCAGGGCGTACAGTGCAGCTTAAAGCCGACGGCATCGCTGTCTGGCAGGGTGAAGCACTCGAACATCAGTTGGTGGGTATCGGCGTGCTGCACCAGGTCCTGCAGTTCGTCCCACTCGTCATCCGGCAAATGCGCCGAAGTGATCTCGAAGGATCGGCTGTAGAAGCCCGTCTCGAACTGGATGCGCTTGAGCAGGCCTTGGGCCCGTTCCAGCGTTTCCGTATCGCCGAGGTGGAGCTCCTGGCCGTTCTCCATAGCCCGAACCGCGTAGACCACGGCGCGTATTTGCCCGTTGGCTGGGTAGAGGGCGTGCTGGTCTTCCGTAACGTCACCGGGCTCCACAGCCACAGCATGGGTATCATTAAAGATGCAGTAGTGGCCTGCGACCTCTTGGTCGGCTGCATCTTTGTGCCCATCGGGTATCTGCCGGTAGCAGGGTTGGAAGTGATCGTCATAGGTGATCAGCAGCTCGCGGCGGATGTACAGGTCCTGGTAACCGCGGATGAAAGGGTTAGGCGTTGTCACGGGCGTTTCCTCGAAACGAGGAACCGCCCAAAGGGTCGGCCCCTCTGGGTTGTGTAGTGGTTGCGTTCGGTTGAGAAGGGTTACAGCTGGTCTAGATCGTCAGCGAAGAACATGGCGCTGTCTTGATGCCGGCAGGTGTTGCAGGTCATCTCGCAGGTGTCGTTGCAGGCGGCCTCACCATCCTCGAGAGAATCCGTCACAGGGTGAGGGGGTTCCACGCCACCTTCTGCCGAGACATCAGCCGATCCGCATTTTGGGCAAGCCCAGCGGATGGCCGCTTCATCGTCAGGGTAGTGTGGCCAGACCGTCCGCTGAGCACGTTCGACGGCCTCAGCGAAGCCATGGGTCATGGTCGTGTCGGCGATCAGCTCGATGGGACTGTTGCCCCAAACCAGCAGCATCATGCCTTCGTAACCCGTGTGGCTTTCTGATAGGAAGCGCACTCGAGACAGCTCGGTCTCTGCTGCGTGTTCGGCTATCTCGTCCGCGGACCAGTTGGCCTGGATGGGAACCCATTCCTCGCCATCCCAAAGCTCGGTGGCGCGCCAACCTTGACGCTGCAGGTCGGCCAGCACGGCTACCAGAACGGAGTGTTCGGTGAGAGCTTGAGTGGTGAAAGTCGAATCATTGTTCATGTGCAGCTCCTCGGACGAAGAGCTGCCCAGAGGGTAAGCCCCTCTGGGTAATGGTCAGGTGTTGCTACAGGTCTTCGAGAGCCATGAGGCCCTGGCTGACACGCAGCAGATGGGTATGGACGCGAATGTCAGAGGGTTGCTCTGATCCGTCCTGGTAGTGAAGCTCAGCTATGAAGCGTTCACGACCCTTGTAGGCCCCGAACACGTTGAAAAGCGGCGCTGATAGGGTGGGGCGGTCGAGATCGTGATCGCGGGCGTATCGGACCTGACGAAACCTCTTGAGGTACTCGGTAAACTCCGCCGCGCTCATCGACGTGTAATCGCGCAGGGTCTTGCCCGCGTCATCAATCTCATCACCGAGGTGATCAATTGACATCGAGTAGAACAACCGTGGCTTGTGGCCTAGTGCTCGGTAGAAGGTCAGGGCCTGACCGGCAGCCTCCAGGCTGACGACCGCGCACTCGACGCATCCTGAGATCACAACGTTATATGGCATGGTTCACATCCTGTTGAGGTTGCAGCATAGCAATCGATAGCTAGCTGGCAAATACCTAGGTGCGTCAGGGCCATATCCCACCAGGGAGAGAGCCCTGGTGGGTGGTGTTCAGGTGGTCAGATGCTCAGCGAATGCCGAGCCCACTTTCCCGAATGAAGAGCGTCTGCTGCAGCTTTATGGCTGCGGAAGTATTCGGCCGACTCACGGCTAAAGGGCAGGCCTTCATCGTCCAGGGTACCGAGGTAGAAACCGCGGCGGGACTGCAGGACCTGTAACGGGTAGTTGTTGCCGGCGTCGTCGTGATCGAACTTGCTGTGAGCAGGTGCGGTATCGGTTGCCATAGGGCCTCCAAAAGACAAAGGCGCCCGAGGGCGCCTATAGGGTGTGGTCAGTCAGGCCTGGACGCGATCAGCGCTGGTGGCGTTCATCTCGAACAGAAACCAGGCGTTGTCGCAGAACAGGTCGCTGCTCAGCAGCTCTTCGGTTGCGTCGTCATAGGACACTTCGGCAACGATGGGCAGGGCGGGCAGCTCGGACTTGATGGTGGCGATGACTTGCATGATGGGCTCCAAAATTCAGCTAATGGAGATCACCATGCCCCGGTCCGGGGATGGTGCCCCCGGATGGGTGTGCGAAGAGAAAGGTGGCAAAGCCTGGGTAGAGCAGGGGCGCCCGGTGGGCGCCTGGAAGAACTGGGTGAATCAAGCAGCCGATTGGTCGCTGTCATCCCCTTGATCCGTACCTTGCTGCTCAGCCGGGGCTGCGTCGCGCGGTTTGGCTTCGTAGACGAACTCACCTTCTACTTTGATCCAGCCGATGTACAGGAGGCGACCTTTCAGGCTTGCGCCGTGTTGTCCCTGCTTCGGTCCGGAAGAGTAGGTGAAGGGATCAGCCCAGCAATCACCGATGCGGAAGGACACGAGGACCTTCTTCTCAGCGTTGACGGCTTCAATGCAACGACGAACCAGCTTTTCAGCTTCGGCGCCGACGACATTGCAGTCGATGTAGCGGTATTCCACCGCTTCTTTGCTGCCGCACAGGGCTGCTACGGTGACGGCCAAAAACGGCTTGGCGCCTCTGCCTTTGGGTTTCACTTCGCGGATGCGGTTGAGGTAACCGATACCGGTGGTGTGCAGGTCGAAGTATTGGCTTTCG